>JAKBTL010000075.1 GCA_021844425.1 Actinomycetes bacterium
GTGGAGGTGATGGGACTCGAACCCACGGCCTCTACATTGCGAACGTAGCGCTCTACCAGCTGAGCTACACCCCCGAGGCTCACCTAGGATAGCGGCTGAGCAGGCGCCGGTCGGTCGGCGGACAGGGGCCAACCGGACGCGGCCGGGTCGCTCGGGAGGATCAGCCGCCGCCCGCCGCGCGACGTGCGACGATGCGGACCGGCTCCTCGTCGTCCCAGGCGCCCGGATAGCCGGCTCGTGCAGCGAGGGCTGACCCGGACGCCAATACCTCCACGCCCGGACCCAAGGTCGGCGGCATAGCTGCTGGCCCCGGCCCTGAAGCTCCCCAGGGTGCCGACGGGTCGCGGGGCAGCGCGGAGATCGGCCGTGGAGCGTCACGGTCCGCATGGAGCATCTGCGCGTAGGCGACGAGTGCCACGTAACCGGCGATCGCGAAGACCGAGATGCCGGTGATCGCCCACAGCAGGTGCAGAGCGTGAAGGGCGCCCAGCCCCCCGGTGAGCACCGTGAGCCCAAGCAGCGCGAGCAAGAGGTCCCGCCGGCGACGGCGGCTCCTCTGGCGCTCCCACGTCGTCTGCTTCTGCCGCACGCCGCGCACGAGGCTGGGTGTCGCGTGCATGGCCTCGCATCCTTCGACGAGCGAGAGACCGCCCAGCGGAGGACGGACGTCCGGGACTTCGAGCCGGTACGCGGGTTGAACCAGCTTCGGTCCGGCTCGTTCGAGAAGATGGAGCTGCTCGTGGAACGACTCGATGGACGAGTCCGAGCTTCCCTCCCTGAAGTGCCGGACCACCCGCGGCGTCAGTACGGCAACCCAGACGAGCACAAGGACCAGCACGACCAAGTCAGTCACTCCCTCGACCTAACCTTCCCTGGCACGACCAACCTAGGTGCACGTGGGCGACAAGTGGTGGATGGTCTGGATCATCGCTTCGGATCAGTTCCTGGCCGATCTCGGCGCCGGACGACCCCGCCGCCGGATCAGGAGGCGTGAAGGCCGCACTCGGTCTTGCCGGTCCCGGCCCACCTTCCCGCGCGGCGGTCCTCTCCGACAGCGACGGGCTTCGTCGTCGGTGCACACCCGATGGAAAGGTAGCCCTTCGGGACTAGGGGGTGCACCGGTAACGCGTGGTCCTCCAGGTAGCTCTCGATGTCGTCGTCCGTCCATGCCGCGAGCGGATTGACCTTCACGAGCCCGAAGACCCTGTCCCAGCCGACCACCGGCGCACGTGCGCGCGTCGGCGCGTCGGCGCGCTTGAGCGACGTGATCCAGGCGCGCTTGCCCGCGAGCACTCGCCGCAGCGGCTCCACCTTGCGCAGCTCGCAGCAGCGGGCGGTGCCGCACGGCCACTCGGCTGCCTCAGGACCCGGGCTCGTGACCGTGAGGTTCAGCCCGTAGCGCTCCCGAACTGCACCGACGAACTCGAGCGTCTCGGGGAAGTGCGCGCCGGTGTCGCAGAACACGACCTCGATGCCCGGATCGACCTTCACGGCCAGATCGATCAGCACGATGTCCTGGAAGGAAGCGGCGAGGACGACCTCCCGGCCGAACCGTTCGACCGCCCAGGACAGCGACTTCGACGCGGGCGCGTGCTGCAGCTCCGCGTCGATCCGCTCGAGCTCGCTTTCGGGGACACCAGGCGGCGTCGCGGCCGGCGCCTCTCGTTCTTCAGGTCCTCTCAATGCTGCACCTCCGTCCCTCGATGACCGGCGCCTCTCGTCGCGGCACAGTGCCGCACCAGGCGCCCTGGACCTGCGCTCGCGTCGAGGCCGCGCTGCGCCGCCCGCGGGCGGCGCTGGACCGCAGTCCAGATCCAGGCTTGACTATTGGAAGCCAGACGCCAGAAGTTACTCCAGCCAGGTCGTGGAGCGAGCTCTCCAAGAGAGCTGGGCGGCGAGCGCCGGGACCTCGGCCGAGCCGCACGACAGCACGACCGGACGAGGATTGGACACGAGAGTGACGGATACCCAGACCAACGGGCCGTACCGCACACCTGGAGTTCGCGCAGCCGACGGCCTGACGCCTCACGGCGAGCGGCCGCGGCCGCGGCCGCGGCCGCGCCGGGTGGACCATCTCGCGCTGCTCGAGTCGCACGCGATCTTCGTGCTTCGCGAGGTGGCCGCAGAATCCGAGCATCCCGTCCTCCTCTTCAGCGGCGGCAAGGACTCAGCGGTGCTGCTGCACCTCGCCGTGAAGGCGTTCCGTCCCGCCGGTCTCCCGTTCCCGGTCATGCACGTCGACACCGGCCACAACTTCCCGGAGGTCATCAAGTTCCGAGACGAGCGGGTCAGCCAGCTCGGCGAGCGGTTGATCGTCGCGAGCGTCCAAGACTCCATCGACCGGGGACGAGTGCCCGACCCCGGTCAGAACGCGAGCCGCAACCGCCTCCAGACCACCACGCTCCTCGACGCCATCGCCGAGCATTCCTTCGATGCGTGCTTCGGCGGCGCCCGCCGCGACGAGGACAAGGCCCGTGCGAAGGAGCGGGTGCTCTCTTTCCGCGACACCTTCGGCCAATGGGACCCCAAGCGCCAGCGTCCGGAGCTCTGGCACCTCTACCAGGGCCGCGTGCAGCCAGGAGAGCACGTGCGCGCGTTCCCGCTGTCGGACTGGACCGAGCTGGACATCTGGCAGTACATCCGACGAGAGGGGATCGGGCTACCCGACATCTACTTCGCGCACCGCAGGCTGGTCGTCGAGCGTGACGGGATGCTCCTCGCAGTCTGCGACTGGGTGGCCCCGGCACCCGGGGAAGCAGTTCGCGAGGAAACGGTACGCTTTCGCACCGTCGGCGACGCGACGTGCACCGGAGCAGTGGTGTCGACGGCACGGACCGTCACACAGATCATCGACGAGATCGCCGTGTCCCGGGTCTCAGAGCGTGGCGCCACGAGGGCCGACGACAGGTTCTCCGAGACGGCGATGGAAGACCGTAAGCGGGAAGGGTACTTCTGAGGTGCCCCGCGCGGGCGAGATCGCCACCGACGGCACCCACGACACCGGCATGGACCTTCTGCGGTTCGCCGCGGTGGGATCGGTCGACGACGGCAAGTCGACGCTCATCGGGCGGCTCCTCTACGACACCCGCCAGCTCTTCGACGACCAGGTCGCCGCTGTCGAGGCCGCGTCCGCGCGCCGCGGGATCGGCGAGGTCGACCTCTCGTTCATCACCGACGGCCTGCGGGCCGAGCGGGAGCAGGGCATCACCATCGACGTCGCCTACCGCTATGCCGCGACCCCGCGTCGCAAGTTCGTCATCGCGGACTGCCCCGGTCACGTCCAGTACACGCGCAACATGGCTACGGGAGCGTCCACCGCAGACCTTGCCCTCCTCGTGGTCGACGTCGTGAACGGGTTGCGCGAACAGACGCGGCGCCACGCGTGTATCGCCGCTCTCCTAGGGGTCGACCAGTTCGTCGTGTGCGCGAACAAGATGGACCTCGTCGACTGGGACGAAGGCGCCTACCGCGAGGTGACGAACGACGTCCGAGAGCTCGCGGCGCGGCTCGGGGTGTCGTCGTGGCAGGTGATCCCGGTGTGCGCGCTGCGCGGGGACAACGTCGTCGAGCGGTCGCAGGCCGCGCGCTTCTACAAGGGCCCGACGGTGCTCGAGGCGCTCGAGGACGCCCCCGCGGGAGCGTGGGCCTCGGGGCACGGCACCCGCTCGGGCGCCGGAGCACGGCTCCCTGTCCAATGGGTGCTTCGACGTCCGGGCGGCGGCCGGAGCTACGCCGGCATGGTCAACGGTGGCGCGCTGCGCGCAGGCGACGAGGTGACCGTGCTCCCCGAAGGCTGGCGGACGACGATCACGGGGATCGAGACCTACGACGGCCCGCTCGACGAGGCACCGGCCGGCATCTCGGTCTCGGTGGACCTCGCCGACGACCTCGACGTCTCACGCGGCGACCTCCTGGCGGTGGCATCCGACGCCCCCGAAGTCGTGAGGGATCTCGTTGCCACCGTCTGCTGGTTCTCCGACCGGCCGCTGCGCGGCGGCGACCGCCTGCGGGTGAAGCACACCACTCGCACGACGCCCGCACGCGTCAGCGCGGTCAGGGGGCGGCTCGACGTCAACCGGTTGCAGATCGACCTCGCCACCGAGCTCGCGAACAACGAGATCGGGACGGTCGAGCTGACCACGGCCGTCCCGCTCGCGGTCGACCCCTACCGCCGCGACCGGATCACCGGCAGCTTCGTGCTCATCGACGAGGGCACCAACGCGACCGTCGCCGCAGGAATGGTCGGGGAGCCGCACTTCGCCGGCGACAGGGCAGCGTCCTCACGGGCTCTCACAGCGTCGGGGTCGCCGGCCTGACCGGTCCCAGCCGGCCGTAGCGTTCAGGGCTTGGCCATCATGACCACCATCGCTGCGACCACCAGTGCGACCAGCCCTGCGGCCGAGACGCACATCGTGCGGCACGAACCTCGCACCGTCACGGGAACACCTCGTCCAGCCCAGTCGGCGAGGGCCCGTTGCACCCGGCGCTCCGCCGGCCACAAGACGCTCTCGGCCAGGAGCGCCGCCGCTGCCCACAAGCCGAGCCCAGCCTCGACCCAGGGGTCGCCGAGCTGGTACGCACCGCCGGACATGACGAGCAGCGCCGCGCCGAAGACCGGCACGAGGTAGAGGACCCGACCGACCCAGTTCACGCCAGGCGAGAAGTAGGAGCGGACCCACGGGGTCAGCTCTCCTTTGGCGGTGAGCGCAAGGGCGGCCGCGACGATCCCCGCCACCGCCGCCAAGAGCGCCAGCAGCACCGAGGCGACGTGGCAGAGGAGGACGACGGTGAACGCAGGACCCGTGGGCGTCCTTGCGGTCGCTGCGAACTCGGTCATGCCGGCCACGCGCCCGAGGACGCCGGTCGCGCCGGGTCGCGGCGGGTCGGGACCGGGTCGCGGCGGGTCCCTGGAACCGGGCACTCGGGCCATGGCACCAATAGCCTGCGAAAGAGGGGTACGTTGAGGGTAAAAGAGCCCCGCGCGTGAAACGCCGAGGCGAGGCACGAGGGCATGGAAGAGCGCAGCACGTGGATCCAGCCAGTACGAGGTCGCAGGGAAGCCAATTGAGGCTCGACCCGCTCACGGGTCGCTGGGTGGTCGTCAGCACCAGGCGCGCTCACCGGCCCGAGGCGTTCGTCGTCGGCACCTCGGAGGTCCAAGCGGACACGAGCCGCCCCTGCCCGTTCTGCCCGGGCCACGAAGAGGACAGCCCGCCCGCGCTGGAGACCTACGGGCCGAGCGGCAGCTGGCTGGTCCGCGTCGTGCCCAACTTGTACCCCGCGTTCTCCGGCGACGAGCCGTTCGTCGTCACCAACCGCGGACCTGTGTTCACCCAGGCGACCGCGGGCGGCATCCACGAGATCCTGATCCTCTCCCCCGAGCACCACGCGTCGTGGTCCATGCTCTCGAACGAGCAGACCGGCCTCGTCATGGCAGCGCTGCGCGACCGCATCGAGGAGCACTCCCAGCACCCGTCGCTGCGTTACAGCCAGGCGATCGTGAACTCCGGCCGGGAAGCCGGAGCGTCGCTCGAGCACCCGCACGGGCAGCTGCTCGGGATGTCGTTCGTTCCTCGCGAGCTTGCCGAGGAGCAGGCGCGCTTCGCCCGCTTCGCCGAGAGCTGCCTTCTGTGCACGACGATCGAGGCCGAGGAGGCGGAGGGCTACCGCGTCATCCACGCCGACGACCGGGTCGTGGTGATCTGCCCGTTCTGGAGCGCCACCCCCTACGAGATGCTCGTCGTACCTCGCCACCACACCCCACATCTCTATCGCAGCGGGACCGACGACCTCGTGTCGGTGGGGCTCGCCCTCAAGGCGGTCCTCGGGCAGCTCCGTGACCTGATCGGTGACGTCGCCTACAACCTCGTCTTCCACTCCGCTCCCTACCGCGTGAACGATCCCTTCCACTGGCACGTCCACGTGTGGCCCAAGGCGACGACGCGGGCGGGCTTCGAGATGGGGACCGGCGTCGCGATCAACATCGTGAACCCCGAGCAGGCGGCCGAGCAGCTCAGGGTCGCGGTGCACGCCGTCTGAAGGCCGCCGCGCCGAGTCAGGTGACGAAGGGTGCGGCAACCTTCGTCAGCAGTTCGAGCTCGAGCGACTTCGGCCGGCCGACAGCCTCTTCGAGCGGCACTCTCACGATGCGCCCCGCCTGGAGCGCCACCATCTTGCCGAATGTCCCGTCGTGCACCGCGACGACCGCTTCGACGCCGAACCGGGTCGCCAGCACGCGGTCGTACGCCGTGGGCGACCCACCACGCTGAATGTGCCCGAGCGTCGTGTGGCGCGACTCGTAGCCGGTGCGACGCTCGATCTCGCTCGCGAGCCACGCCCCGATGCCCCCGAGCCGCGCGTGACCGAACTGGTCGACGACGCCCGACGTGCTCGCAGCCTTCGCCGAGTCGAGATCGGGCCCGGGCGCAGGCAGCGCGCCCTCCGAGACGACCACCACCGACGAGTACCGTCCGCGCTGGTGGCGGGCCGCGATGCGCTCGCACACCTCGGCGACGTCGAAGGGCACTTCGGGAACGAGGATCGCGTCCGCACCCCCGGCGATCCCCGCGTAGGCGGCGATCCAGCCGACATGGCGACCCATGACCTCGCAGACGATCACCCTGTGGTGCGATTCGGCGGTGGTCTGCAGCCGGTCGATCGCCTCGGTGGCGGTCTCGACAGCGGTGTGGAAGCCGAAGGTCACCTCGGTCCCCGAGAGGTCGTTGTCGATGGTCTTCGGCACGCCGACCACGTTGACCCCGAGCCCCCGCAGGCGCTGGGCGACACCCAGCGTGTCGTCGCCGCCGATCGCGACGAGCGCGTCGATGCCGTCCGCCCTCAGGGTGTCGACGGCGGCCCGAGGCCCTTCGTCGGTCGCGAACGGGTTCGTCCGCGAGCTGCCGAGCACGGTTCCGCCGCGGGTGAGGAGATCCTGGACCCGCATGGGACGCAGGGGGATGCTCCTGCGCTCCATCACACCGCGCCATCCATCGAGGTACCCCACGGTCTCGTCGGAGTGGAGCTGGTCGCCCGCGATCACGACGGCTCTGATCACCGCGTTGAGCCCGGGGCAGTCGCCACCCCCCGTGAGCACTCCGATGCGCATGGAGCCACTCTGGCACAGTGCAAGGTGCGCGCCAGGGAACGCGCCGGTCAGGCTGCCCCCCGCGGGCTCTGGCGGTACCTTGCCGCCAGCGCAAGCTCGAACAGTCCGAGCAGCCGGCGCACGACCCGTCGGTCCGCGGGGACCAGACCTCCGATCCCCGGGGTGGCGAGGTAGGCCGCGACGAACGCCCGCCGGTTGCGCGCCTCCCACGCAGCTGCGAGGTCGCCGAGCCGCGCGTGAGCAGACACCGGACCTCGCTCGGCCGCCGCGACCGCTGCCGCGTGGTGCAGCGAACGGGTGAAATCCGCCACGTCGGCGAGCGGGCTGCGGTAGACCGGCTCCTCGGACCCCTCGGCCGTCCCCCCGGGCATGCTGTCGGCGAGGACCCAGCCGTGGTCCGTCCGCGCGGTGCGGCCGAGGTGGAAGTCGCCGTGCGTTCTGATGGTCGGCGGGTGCAACCCGGACCGCCGCAGCTCCTCGAGAAGCCCAGCGTCTCGACGACCGTTCGGGCCGGCGGCATTGAGCCCCCGCCCCACCGCGTCCACCCACGCGACGACGTCGCCGGTCCGGCGGCCGAAGGCCCGGTCGAGCGCGACGTGCATGCGTGCGGTCATGGTCCCGAGCGCGAAGGACTCGGCCGCGAAGTCGCCGCCCGCGTCCTGTGGGGGCACGCCTGAGGCGATCAGGTCGCGAAGCGAGCTCATCGCGAGGGCCCACCCGCTCGATGCGCCGGCGAGCAGCTCCTGGACCACCCCGAGATCCCTTCCGGCCCTGCGCCAGAAGGCGATCGGCGCAGCCAGGTGGTTGAACCCCGCCTCGTCGAGTCCTGCGAGCAGCGCCATGCCCGGGTGCGGGCCACGCGCGAGCCAAGGGAACACGGTCAAGGTGACGCGGCGGTCGACGGCGAGGACGATCGCTTCCGCGTCGTCGCGAACGACAGAGACCGCCCGGCGGCCGCGAGGCCTCGCAGCGGGCGACCTGCCTTCGACCGCTTCGAGCAGGAGGCGCACGGCGTCGGCGTCGTGCAGCGCGTCCGCGACGATCCCTGACCCGTCTGCGTCCTGGACGGTGCCGAGGGTGGGCTCCTCGACGGTGCCGAGAAGGCGGAGCCGGTCCTTCGGGCCGAAGATGGCCAAGACCGCATGACCGAGACGACCGTCCATCTCGGCGACGACGTCGACGAGCCCAGGACGTCCCAGGCGGATCACCTCGACGTCCACGACGCGGATCGCCGCACGGGCCGCGACGCCGGGAGCGTGCTGGTCCCACCAGCACCGGAGCAGCCCGTCGAGCGATTCCCCGACGGTCACGCCGGGGCCTCTTCCGGTGGGTCTGCATCTTCGGTGAGGTCGAACCACAAGAATCCGTGCGGCCCGAGCGCGAGCGAGTACGGCTCGGAGCCGACGACCGGGAACGGCACCCGCCCGAGAACCTCGACGGGTCGCCGCCCCTCCCACGCGACGAGGTCGAGCAGCGCAGGCTGCGCGAACCGGCTCAAGTTGTGCACGCACAGCACGGCCTGGGACCGCGTCGGCGCGCCGTAGGGCTCCCCGGGCCGCGCGGGCACCGTACGAGCGGGGACCGTCAGGTCGGGCACCGCCAGAGCGGGCTCGCCGGCACGGGCGCGCTCGGGGCCGTCGGGGGCGGGCGTGACCGGCATGACGGGCACCGAGCCGAGGCCTTCCCCCGAGCCCGCCGGCACCTCGGCGACGTCGCCCCACCGCACGAACGCGAGGACCGCAGGGTTCGGACAGTCGACCACCTCCATCTTCCCGATCCCGAGGACCGGCATCGACCTCCGCTGCAGCAGCATCCCCCGCAGCCAGTGGAGGAACGACCCCGGGTTACGCATCTGGGACTCGACGTTGACGGCGCCGTAGCCGTAGACGGGGTCCATGAGCGGCGGGAGGTACAGCTGGGCGAAGTCCCCGTTCGAGAAGCCGCCGTTGCGGTCCGGGGACCACTGCATCGGGGTCCGAACGGAGTCCCTGTCGCCAAGGTAGATGTTGTCCCCCATCAGCAGCTCGTCGCCGTAGTAGACGACGGGGCTACCCGGGAGGGAGAGCACCAGCGCGTAGAGGAGCTCCGCGAGCCTCCGGTCGCCATCGAGCAGCGGGGCGAGCCGGCGTCCGATCCCCATGTGGCGCTTCATCCGCGGGTCCTTCGCATACTCCGAGATGAGGTAGTCGCGCTCCTCGTCGGTCACCTGCTCCAAGGTGAGCTCGTCGTGGTTGCGCAGGAAGATCGCCCACTGGCAGCCCTCGGGGATCTCCGGCGTCTGCGAGAGGATCTCGGTGACCGGGTAGCGGTGCCCTCGCCGAACCGCCATGAAGAGGCGCGGCATGAGCGGGAAGTGGAAGCACAGGTGGCACTCGTCGCCGGTCCCGAAGTAGTCGGCCACGTCGGCTGGCCAGCCATTCGCCTCCGCGAGGACGACCCTGCCCGGGTACTCGGCGTCGAGGTGCTTACGGAGCCGCCTGATGTACGCGTGCGTCTCGGGCAGATGCTCGCCCGCCGTCCCGTCGCGTTGGAACAGGTACGGCACCGCGTCGAGGCGGAAGCCGTCGAGGCCGAGGTCGAGCCAGAACCGGGCGACCTCGAGCATCGCATCGGCGACGTCGGGATTGTCGTAGTTCAAGTCGGGCTGGTGCGAGTAGAAGCGGTGCCAGTAGTACTGCTTGCGCGTGTCGTCCCACGTCCAGTTCGAGCGCTCGGCGTCGGTGAACACGACGCGTGCCTCCGGCCAGCGCTGGTCGTCGTCGTTCCACACGTACCAGTCCGCCCTGGGGTTCGTGCGGCTCGACCGGGACTCGAGGAACCAGGGGTGCTGGTCGCTCGTGTGGTTCATCACCAGGTCCGCGATGACGCGGATGCCGCGGCGGTGCGCGTCTTCGAGGAGCGCCACGAGATCGCCGAGCGTCCCGTAGTCGGGATGGACGTTGAAGAAGTCGCTCACGTCGTAGCCGCCGTCGCGCAGCGGCGACGGGTAGAATGGCAGCAGCCACAGGCAGTCGATCCCGAGCCACTGCAGGTAGTCGAGCTTCGCACGCAGCCCGGGGAGGTCCCCCGTCCCGTCTCCGTTGGCGTCGAAGAAGCCGCGGACGAGCACCTCGTAGAAGACCGCGTGCTGGAACCAGCGGTCGGAAGGGTCGTACGAGCTGTCGGCGGCGGCGGCTTCGCTGGTCACGGTGCCCTGCTCAGCTGCCGGCACGCGCGCCGAGGAGGTCCTCTGCCGCGCGGTAGGGATCGAGCTTCCCCTCGGCGATCGCCCGGACGGCGTCGTCGAACCTGCGACCCGCGCCGATGGCGCGCACCTCCTCGAGCACTCGGGCGCTCAGGACACGGCGAAGCTCCTGGGCGAGACGAGCCTCGCGGCGACGGTCGAGCGCTCCGGTCTCCTCGAGATACGCGCGATGACGAGCCACGGCGGCCCACAGCTCCGCGACCCCTTCGCCGGTGGTGGCGACGGCCGTGAGCACCGGGGGACGCCAGTTCGAGGACGCGGAGAGGTCCAGCATCTGCTGGAGGTCGCGCCGGGCCTCGTCGACGCCTGGCCGATCAGCCTTGTTCACGACGAACACGTCGGCGACCTCGAGCAACCCCGCCTTGCTGGCCTGCATCGCGTCGCCCCATCCCGGCGTCACCACGACGACCGTGGTGTCCGCCGCCGATGCTACCTCGACCTCCATCTGGCCGACGCCGACGGTCTCGACGATGACGAGCGGGAACCCGGCCGCGCCGAGCACGCGCACGGCGTCGGGCACCGCGAGGGCGAGCCCCCCGAGATGTCCGCGCGTCGCCATCGAGCGGATGAACACCGAGGGATCAGTCGCGTGCTGCTGCATCCGCACGCGGTCGCCGAGGATCGCTCCCCCCGTGAACGGCGACGACGGGTCGATCGCGAGGACGCCGACCTGGTGGACCGACTCGGCCTCCGCCGGCCCCCCCGGGTCGGGCCATGCGCCCCTCGCCGCGGCGACGAGCTGGTTGGTGAGCGTCGACTTCCCCGCCCCCGGCGCGCCGGTGATCCCGATCGTGTAGGGCGGCGCCGACGTGTAGACGAGCCGGGCGACCTGGCCGCTCGCCTCGCCCCCGCGCTCGACGACCGAGAGCAACCGGGCGAGCGACACCCGGTCGCCCGCAACTGCCGCCTCGAGCAGCTGCTGGGGCGCCCGCTGCGTCTGGCTCAACGCCGCGCGACCTGCGCGCCGAGCGCGCTCAGGGCTCCCGCCAGGTCTTCGTAGCCCCGGTCCACGTGGTGCACGTCGGACACGACGGTCTCGCCGTCGGCGACGAGCCCCGCGAGCACCAGTGCCGCTCCGGCACGGATGTCGGTCGCGCGCACCGGCGCAGCCGAGAGCCGCTGGACCCCGCGCACCACGGCGTGGTGCCCCTCGGTCCGCACGTCGGCGCCCATGCGCCGCAGCTCGTCGATGTAGCGGAACCGTCCGGCGAAGAGGTTCTCGGTCACGATCGCCACCCCGTCGGCGACGGTCAGCATCGTCACGAGGAACGGCTTGTAGTCCGTGGCGACCCCCGGGTACGGCAGCGTCGCAACGTCGACCGATCGCAGGCGCCCCTCACGGGTCGCAGCCACGCCTGTGGGCCGCAGCTCCACGTGCACCCCCATCGCGGCCAGCTTCCGGACGAGCATCGCCATGTGCTCGATGCGGGCATCCTCGACGACGACCTCCCCTCCGCACAGGCCCGCAGCGGCGAGGTAGGTGGCCGCGACGACCCGGTCGGGCACGACGGCATGGGTCGAGGGCGTGAGGGCGTCGACACCTTCGACCTCGACATGCGAGGTTCCCGCGCCGCGGATCCGGGCACCCATGGACGTGAGGTACGCGGCAAGGTCACACACCTCGGGCTCTCGAGCGGCGTTCTCGATGACGGTCGTGCCCTTGGCGAGCGTTGCCGCCATCAAGATGTTGTCGGTCGCGGTGTGGCTCGGGTACTCCAGCACCACCTGGGTCCCCACGAGCGCGCGACCTCCGACGTCGGGGTCGATGCTCGCCTCGACGTTGCCGTGGACGGTCTCGAAACGCGCGCCCATGCCGGCGAGCCCTTCGATATGGAAGTCGATCGGCCGCCCGCCGAAGTCGTCGCCCCCCGGCATCGACACCTTTGCACGCCCGCATCGGCTCAGCAGGGGACCGAGCACCACGATCGAGGCGCGCATCCGGTCGACCAGCTCGTACGGCGCCTCTGGCACGAGCTCTGCGACCGACGGGACGTCGACGACGAGCCGGCCCCCTGGCTCCCTCGTGACGCGGACGCCGAAGGCGCGCAGCATCTCCGCCATGATCTCGACGTCGAGGATGTCCGGCACGTTCGTGAGCACGTGCCGGCCTTCGGCGAGCAGGGTCGCTGCCATCAGCTTGAGCACCGAGTTCTTCGCCCCGCCTGCCCGCACGGTGCCCTCCAGAGGGCCGGAGGGCCGGACCACGAAGCTCCCCGTGCCGGGGAGGCGGCACTCGTAGGCCGTCTCGGGCGACGACACTCCGAAGAGGTCCTTCGCGACGACCTCGACGACCCGTGCGCCGCCCGTGCTCCTGCTGTCGTTCACCCGGCCATTATGACCGGGCGCCGGCGGCCAGCCGCAGATCCGGCGCCAGGAGCGCCGGGCGCCGGCCACCGGTCATGGAGCAGGAGCGCCGGGCGCCGGCGGCCGGTCCACCCGAGCCGGCATCCGCCTCCTCCCGCCCACTAGGGTCTCGGCCGTGGAGCGCCAACCCCAGGCCCCGGACAGGAACCTCGCGCTCGAGCTCGTCCGGGTCACCGAAGCAGCAGCGATGGCAGCAAGTCGCTGGATGGGCCGCGGCGACAAGGAGGGCGCCGACGGCGCAGCCGTGAACGCGATGCGCGTGGTGCTCCAGACGGTCGGGATGGACGGGACCGTCGTGATCGGCGAGGGGGAGAAGGACAACGCCCCAATGCTCTTCAACGGCGAACGGATCGGCAACGGCTCGCCTCCCGAGGTCGACATCGCCGTCGACCCGATCGACGGCACGACCCCGACGGCGCTCGGGAGAGGCGGCGCGCTCTCGGTGATCGCCGTCTCACCCCGGGGGTCGATGTTCAACCCCGGTCCCTGCGTCTACATGGAGAAGCTCGCGGTCGGGCCGAGGGCGAAAGGCGCCGTCGACATCAACCGTTCCCCGACCGAGAACCTCCACGCTGTGGCCGAGGCGCTGGGAGAATCGGTGCGCGACGTCACCGCGGTGATCCTCGACCGGACTCGGCACGAGGCCCTCATCGCCGAGGTCCGCGCCTCGGGCGCCAGGATCCGCCTCATCACGGACGGGGACGTCGCCGGCGCCATCGCGACCGGGTGGCCGGGGGCTGGCGTCGACATCCTCCTCGGCATCGGCGGGACGCCCGAGGGCGTGCTCGCAGCCGCAGCGCTCAAGTGCATGGGCGGCGAGATCCAGGGGCGACTCTGGCCGCGCAACGAGGCCGAACGCCAGGCGGCGATCGACGCAGGCTACGACCTCGCTGCCGTGCTGGGCACCGACGACCTCGTCCAAGGCGACAACTGCTTCTTCGCTGCGACCGGGATCACCGACGGCGAGCTGCTCCAAGGCGTGCGCTACCACGCCTTGGGCGCCACCACGCAGTCGCTCGTCATGCGCTCGAAGTCCGGGACCATCCGCAAGATCGACGCGAGCCACCCGCTCGCGAAGTTGGCCGAGTACAGCTCGATTCCGTTCACCTGAGCGCCAACTGCGCGCCGCCCGCGACGGTAGCCTTGGACATCCCGGCGAAACGGAGGTGAGATGGCGTTCGACGTCGCCAAGGTGCTGCAGGAGCGCCACGGCGAGAATTTCTCGCTGCACAACGAGTACCTGAACCCCCAGCTCGCCCGTGTCCTCAAGACCCTGGGCTTCGACCGGCTCTACGTGAGAGGCGAGGGGTGCTATCTCTACGACGACAGGGGCGAGCGCTACCTGGACTTTCTCGCGGGGTTCGGCGTCTACGCGCTTGGCCGCGGCCACCCCGCCGTGAAGAAGGCGCTGCACGAGGCGATCGACCTCGACCTTCCCAACATGGTGCAGCTGGACTGCGCGCTCCTGCCGGGACTGCTCGCGGAGAAGCTCGTGACCCGAGCGCACGCTGGGCTGAGGAGGGTCTACTTCTGCAATTCGGGCACCGAGGCGACCGAGGCGGCGATCAAGTTCGCCCGCCGTGCGACGGGGCGGCCGCGTGTCGTGTACTGCGACCATGCCTTCCACGGGCTCACGACGGGCTCGCTCGCGCTGAACGGCGGCAAGGATTTCAAGGAGGGGTTCGGCGAGCTTCTCCCTGGCGCCACCCAGGTACCGTTCGGCGATGCCGACGCGCTCGCGCGCGAGCTCCGGAGCAAGGACGTCGCGGCATTCGTCGTCGAGCCGATCCAAGGCAAGGGGGTGCACGTCGCCCCCGACGACTACTGGCAGTCGGTGCAGGAGCTGTGCCGCAGGTACGGGACGCTCTTCGTCGCCGACGAGGTCCAGGTGGGCATGGGGCGCACCGGGAAGTTCTTCGCCCACGAGCACTACGGGCTCGAACCGGACATCGTGACGCTCTCCAAGGCGCTTTCGGGAGGCTACGTGCCGGTCGGTGCGGTGCTGTGCACCGAGAAGGTGTACATGAGCGTGTACAGCTCGATGGAGCGCGCCATGGTGCACTCCACGACGTTCGGCAGGAACCAGCTGGCGATGGTCGCCGGGCTCGCGACGCTGGAGGCCTTCGACGACGAGCAGATCGTCGAGCGGGCGCGCAGGACGGGCGAGGCGTTCGACGCGGCGCTCGCCCCTCTCTTGGAGCGCTACGAGATGCTCCACGCCGTCCGGGGGAAGGGTCTCATCATCGGCCTCGTCTTCGACAAGCCCCGGTCGCGCGCCCTGCGCCTGCGGTGGAACGCCCTCGAAGCGGTGCGCACCGCCCTGTTCTCCCAGATGGTGGTCGTGCCGCTCTTCCACCGGCACCGAATCCTCACCCAGGTGGCGGCGGACAACATGAACGTGATCAAGCTCCTGCCCCCGCTCGTCGCCGGGCAGCAGGAGGTGGACTACTTCGCCGCAGCGCTCGACGACGTGCTGCGGGACGCGCACCACGGGTCCGGTCTGCTCATGGAGTTCGGCACGACGATGGCGAAGAGCGCGCTGCGGCGGAGCGGCCCGAAGCAGGTGATGGCACCCACGTGAGCACCGCGGCCGGCCGTCCAGGCCGTCCGTCCCCCCCTCCGGAGCCTGCCGTGACGATCACGCCAGGAGACCGCGTCGCGGTCACCGGAGCAGGCGGGTTCATCGGCTCGGCGATCACGCGTCGGCTCTTGGAGCACGGCGCGTCGGTCGTCGCCGTCACGGAGCCCGCCCGCGAGCACGGGAACCTCCGGGGCCTCGACGTCGAGGTGCAGCCGGCGGACGTCCGCGACCCGGGGTCCGTGCGCCGCGCGCTCTTGGGCAGCCGCTTCGTGTTCCACACGGCAGCGCTCTACGGGTTCTGGGCGAAGGACCCTTCGGTATTCTACAGGGTCAACGTGGAAGGAACGCGCAACGTGCTCGGCGCGGCGTCAGCAGAGGGGGTCGAGCGGATCGTCTACACGAGCACCGTCGGCACGCTCGGCCTCGAGAGCGCGGCCCGTGGGGTGCCGGCGACCGAGGAGGCCGTCGCCGACGTCTCGCACCTCTTCGGGCACTACAAGCGCTCCAAGTACGTGGCCGAGCACGAGGTGCTCCGCGCGGCGGCCGAAGGTGTCCCGGTCTGCCTCGTGCTCCCGACCTTCCCCTTGGGGCCCGGCGACCACCGCCCCACGCCGACTGGCAAGGTCGTCGTCGACTTCCTCAACGGGAGGCTGCCCGGGTACGTCGACACGGCCATGAACGTCGCCCATGTCGACGATCTCGCGACCGGCCACCTCCTCGCCCTCGAGCGCGGTGCGCCTGGACGGAGCTACATCATGGGCGGCGAGAACGTATCCATGCGCGAGCTGCTCGTGCTGCTCGCAGAGGTCACCGGCCTCCAGCCGGTGGGGCTCCGGGTGCCGAAGGCGATCGCGCTCGCTGCAGGGCTGTTGTCCGAGACCGTCGAGGGCCGCGTCCTGCGTCGCGAGCCAGCCGTGCCGTTGGAGGCCGCACGGATGTCCACGACCACCATGATCTTCGACGACTCGCGTGCACGACGAGAGCTCGGCTACGTCTCGCGCTCGGCCCGCGAGGCCGTCGAGGACTCGGTCCGCTGGTTCTTCGACAACGGGTACGTGCACCGTCGACGCACGCGCGCTGCGCCCTGGGTTCCCAACCTCGAGCGCCTGGAGGAGATGTGGTCGAGGACTCGCAGGAGCTGGTCGCCTCGGTACAATTCGGCCCAGCACGTTTCCCGGTGACCGCTACGGCTGCTCAATGCTCCTGATCGAGCCAGACCGCTGCCGGTCGCTCCAGACCGCTCGAGGACCCGTGGGATCGCTCTCCCCCCCAGACGTCGGCACTCGTCAGGAGCTCGAAGACGACGTCGCGGACAAGCTGCGCGACCTCTTCGACCAGGACTTCGCGGTCATCATCATGGACAGCGACTTCACGACGTTCGACGAGGTGGAGCGCGCCTGCATCGCATTGTTCGGCTACACGAGACCCGAAGCCGAAGCGCTCTCGATGCGAGTGCACACGACCGGAGAGGCGCTCGCTGCGGTGCTGCCGGAGCACGAGGCTCGTCAGGCGGTCCGCAGCCTGCGGCAGCGCAACGTGCTCGCGCGGGTGGAGAAGGTGTAGGAAAAGCGGGAGAGAGTCGGAGGTGGAGCATGCGGATCGGTGACCTCCTCGAGCGGAAGGGATCCGCCGTCGTCACGATCGACGGCGGCGCCACGGTGGCAGAGGCGATCGCCGACCTTGCCAGGCACGGGATCGGCGCCCTGGTCGTCACCGCCGACGGTGAGCACATCGACGGGATCGTCTCCGAGCGCGACATCGTCAGGCACCTCGACCGGGAGCGAAACGACCTCCTGGAACGCCCGGTGCGGGCCATCATGTCGACGCCGGTGCACACCGCCGACCCAGCGGACGAAGTCGGGACTGTGATGGCCACGATGACCAATGAACGCGTCCGCCACCTGCCGGTCATCAGGGACGGCACGCTGGTCGGGATCGTGAGCATCGGCGACGTGGTCAAGCACACGATCGAGCAGCTCGAGCGAGATCGCAAGCTCCTCGAGGACTACATCGCCGCCCGATGAGCCATCGCCGCCCGACGAACCCCATGCCCGCGGTGGCCGCCATGCCCGCGGTGGCCGCCATGCCCGCGGTGGCCCCGGGTGCGCAGCGACCCCGTCTCTGACGGAGCCGTTGCGCACCCTCGACCTAGGCCGAATTCGGTGATCAGGCGGGGATCGCCTCGCGCTCGCGCTTGGTCGCGACCTCGATGCGCCGCGGCTTGGCGTGTGCTGCGACCGGGATCGTGACGGTGAGCACCCCTGCCTCGTACGCCGCCTCGATCCGGTCGACGTCCAGGTTGTCCCCAAGGAACATCTGCCGGGAGAACGTGCCGTACGGCCGTTCCGCGACGAGCGCCTCGACCCCTTCGTTGACCTCGGGCGACGGGCGCTCTGCTCTGACCGTGAGGACGTTGTCTTCGACGGTGAGCTCGATGGCGTCGCTCTGGACGCCGGGGAGGTCGATCTGGACGAGGAAGACATCGCCCTTGCGGTAGGCGTCCATCGGCATGGACAGCGAGCTCGACCGCGTCCTTCCATCACCCCACAGCTGCTGCGCGAGCCGATCGAGCTCCCGGAACGGGTCGCTTCTGACGAGAGCCATGGTCAACACCTCCTACGAACTCTCGATTCGTGATTCGTGTGCACAACTCCGTCTCCGCCTGTGCCTCCGCCTGCGTCTCCACCTGCACCACGTCGGCACGAGCACGAGGACGGCACTTGAAATTTAGCACTCTCCGCTCGAGAGTGCTAACGGGATCGGGCCGGACGCGGCGCAAGGAACGCGGCGACCGACACGAAACGTCCGAGAACCGGGCTCGGGCTACGGCCCCGGCGCGCGCGGGGACGCCGCCCGCTCCTCGGGGGCTGTGCGCCATACGTTCGGCCAGTACGCATCTGTCGGTGCAGGCCTCTGCGCATCGTCTGCGCGGCGTTCCCCAGGATGCATGGTCTCTGTGCCAGGAGGAAGGGCCAGGGTCACGGATCGAGTCTTGTCCGCTGAGGACGGGACTTTCGTCACAATCCGCGCGCCTCTGCCGCTCCCAGCCGGCCCGCGTGCCGCCGGGCAATTCTGCGATCGGCCACGAGGACGCCACCGAACCGCTCGAGGCCCGCTCGCTCCGAGCCCGCCTGCGCGTAGGACCGACGCCCTCGATCTTCGAAGATCCGCGCCCGCACGCTCGTGCCCCGACCGTCGTACGCGATCTCGACCAGGTCTGCGAGCTGCCGGACGATCCACAGCCCGCGCCCTCCGGCGGCGCCAGCCGCAGGACGCCGGTACCCGGCCAACGGGGCACGAAGCCCACGGCCGTCGTCGTCGACCTGCACCCCCATCTCGCCCCGGCTACGCCAGCACCACACGTCGATCGACCGCGCGCCAGCCTGCCAGGCGTTCGTGACCAGCTCGGTCACCGCGACGGTCAGATCGTCGGCGGCCTGCATCACCGAGACGTGGCCGCGTGCGCCCCCGAGCACGTCCCGCACGAGCGACCGGGCGTGCGCAGGCGAGACCCGCCCGCCAAGGTGGGAGGCGGCCGCAGGGAGAGGCGGCAGGGCGCTCGGCACGTCGAGAAGGTCGGCCGATCGTCGGTACTCCGTGCTCGGAAGCGCAGGGTCCACCCCGAGCATCGGGTGGGTTGCCCCTACGTGCTCGAGCGCGCGCTCGGGTGCCGTCGTGAGGTCGAACGTGCAGACCACGGTCAACGGCGCGCCTGCCAGCGCGTCGTCGAGCACGACGTCGAACCGCTCCCACTCGGCGACGAGCTCCGGCATCCCGGCAGGGAAGGAACGCTCGCCGACGAAGCGGACATGCCCGTGACCCAGGTGACGTTCGTCCTCCACGACCTCGTGGATGGCCCGCAGGCGCCGCGCAGGGTGCGGAGGCCGCCGAGACGCGTCGCTCCACCACACGTGCTCTGCGTCGGTGCCGAGCTCGGAACGGAGCGCGTCCAACCGGCCGGGTTCTAAGCTCACGATGACGCGGTCGCTTCCCGACAGCCATTTGCCGACGAGCGGCGTGAGCACACCGACGAGCTCGTCAGTGGTGCGATAGGTCAGCGCGGTGTGGATGAGCCCGGGAAGGGCGACGACGTTCACCGTCCCGATCCGCTCTGTCGACCACCAGCGTGAGGGAGACCCGCCCAGCCTCGCCGATGCGTGCTCACCGCGTGCTGGCCTCCTCGCATCGTCGTGCATTTCGTGTTGGAAAACCTTGCAGGGCGCCGTTCGCTCGGTCGGTACCCTCTCGAGGACGACCGCAAACGCCACCGGACGGCGGTGACCCCGCGTGGCGAGCCCGATCCGTGCACGCACGACCCACGGCACGACGAATCGGGGCACCCCGATCGACGTAGGTTCCGAAGCATGTCCGCTGCGTCCAATGCCGCCGAGGACCCGCTGAAGGGCCCGCTCGAAGGTCCGCTGGAGGACCCGCTGAAGGGCCCGCTCGAAGGTCCGCTGGAGGGGGCGCTCTCGCCGGGCGAGCGCGACGGCGAGAACCCTGGGCTCACCTGGCTCGACGAGGACCTCCTTCGCGACGGCGTCCGCCAACGTCGCTTCGACGTGCTGCGTGCAGGCCGGCGGATCCCCGGCCTGCTCTGGACGCCCGCAGAGGGGGAGGGCCCTCGGCCCCTCGTCCTGCTCGGCCACGGGGGGTCCGGCTCGAAACGTCAGGACTACGTCGTAGCGATGGCTCGACGCCTCGTCCACGACCACGGCATCAGCGCTGCGGCGATCGACGGGCCCGTGCACGGCGACCGGCGCGCGGGACCCCCTGCGCCCTCGGCGCTCGTCCTCGCGGAGTTCGCCCAGCTGTGGGCCAACGACGGTGACGCCATGACCGACGGGATCGTCGCCGACTGGATCGCCAGCCTCGACGCGCTCCAGTCGCTGCCCGACGTCGGCAACGGCCCGGTCGGCTGGTGGGGCTTCTCGATGGGGACGATCACCGGACTGCCCGTCGTAGCGGCAGACGGACGCTTCCGCGCCGCGGTCCTGGGGCTCATGGGTCTCACGGGGCCGACGAGGGAGCGCATCGCGCGCGATGCGCCTCGCGTGCGCTGCCCGGTGCTCTTCTTCGTCCAGTGGAACGACGTCATGTTCCCCCACGACCTCGCCATCAGGCTGTGGGAGGCCTTGGGCTCTCGAGAGAAGCGGCTCGTCGCCAATCCGGGGGGCCACGGCGAGCTGCCCCCGGACGTGCTCGAGACGAGCGCACAGTTCCTCGCGGCCCACCTCGCCGACGATCGGACGGAACAGGAGTGCTGAACACCGCGCCCGCTCAGGGGGCTCACGCCCGACGCGTTCACGCAGAGAGCGTCACCGCTCCGCGCCCGGGCACACGGCTCGACCGGAGGCCTTCTCGCGTGCACGCGGCAGCGAACCGCTGCGCGTCGTGGGGAGCGCAGGTGCAGGACTCGTTGTCAAGTACGCGTAGACGTCGCCCCCCTCGGGCCAGGTCTGCGCGATGCGGGAAGCCCAGCCTGCGAGCGCCCGACGCCCGTAGCAAGGACGCGGGGAGGCGATGCCCTCGTGCAAGCGCAGGTACCCCCAGTCAGCCGTCCGTACGACGGGCCAACGCCGCCAGGGCACATCCGCGATGCACCACGCGGCACCACGGCGAGCGAGCAGCTCCCACACCGCGTCGCAGTCCCAGCTGTCGTCACGCGCCTCTACGGCGACGCGGAGCCCCTCAGGGAAGGAAGCGAGCGTCTCGTCGAGCCGACCGGTGTCGACGCGCATCGTCGGCGGGAGCTGCACGAGGACCGGCCCGAGCTTCGGTCCGAGATGGCTGGCGCGCTCGACGAGCCGGGCGACAGGTTCTCGTGGCTCGCGAAGTCGCCTACGGTGGGTGAGGTACCGGCTCGCCTTCACCGCCATCACGAACCCCTCCGGCGTCTCCTCGCGCCAGCGTGCGAAGACGTCCGCGGGCGGAAGCCGGTAGAACGTGCTGTCGACATCGACCGTGTCGAAGCACCCCGCGTAGAAGCCGAGCCAGCGCGACATCGCCAAGTCTGCGGGGTAGAACGTGCCCGTCCAGTGGCGGTACTGCCAGCCCGAGGTCCCGATCTTCACAGGCACGTCCCTTTCCTGCTCCTGCTCCTGCTCCTGCCCCACGCCTGCCGTGAAGAACGGCGCCGGGAGCCGAGACGCGCCGGACCTCGACAGAGGCGCCGGACCTCGATAGACGCCCCAGACCTGGACAGACGCGCCGAGCCAAGAGAGCCGTGTAGAGCCGCCCATCGGCGCGGAGGGCGATCCTGGTGCGGACGTACACTGGCCGCCGGGCAGCCGCCACTGGGACGGCTCCGAAGGAGGTGCGAAGTGACCCAGGATGACACCGGCGCAGCGCGCGTCCCAGTCCCCCAGCGCAGGATCCTGGCCACCGAGATCCCAGGGCCGCGATCCAAGGAGCTCGCCTCCAGACGCGAGCGCGCAGTCGCGCACGGCGTCAGCTCCTCTACCGGGGTGTATGTCGACGACGCCGCTGGGGCGATCGTGCGTGACGTCGACGGGAACTGCCTCATCGACCTGGGTTCCGGCATCGCCGTGACGACCGTCGGTCACGCGGATCCGCCGGTGGTGCAGGCGGTGAGCGAGCAGGTGGCGCGCTTCACGCATACCTGCTTCATGGTGGCGCCCTACGAAGGCTACGTGGCCGTCTGCGAAGAGCTCGCGAAGGTGACGCCCGGCGACCACGAGAAGCGCTCCGCGTTGTTCAACTCGGGCGCCGAGGCAGTCGAGAACGCGGTCAAGATCGCCCGACACGCGACCGGCCGTCAGGCCGTCGCGGTGTTCGACCACGCGTACCACGGCCGCACGAACCTGACGATGGCTCTGACGGCCAAGAACTTCCCCTACAAGGACCACTTCGGTCCGTTCGCTTCCGAGATCTACCGCGCCCCCATGTCGTACCCGCTGCGTGACCCGGAAGGGATGACTGGGGAGGAGGCGGCCTCCCGCGCGATCGACCAGCTGTCCGTGCAGGTAGGTGCCGGCAATCTCGCCTGCGTCCTCATCGAGCCCATCCAGGGGGAGGGCGGCTTCGTGGTGCCCGCACCCGGTTTCCTCCCTGCGCTCGCCTCGTGGTGCGCCGACCACGGCATCGTCTTCATCGCGGACGAGATCCAGACGGGCTTCGCGAGGACCGGGGCGTGGTTCGCGGTCGAGCACGAAGGCGTCGTCCCCGACCTCATGACGACCGCGAAGGGCATGGCGGGGGGAATGCCGCTCGCCGCCGTGACCGGCCGTGCCGACCTCATGGACGACGTGCACCCCGGCGGCCTCGGCGGCACCTACGGAGGCAACCCCGTTGCCTGCGCCGCGTCGCTGGCGGCGATCCGTACGATGCGCGAGTTGGACCTCCCAGCAGCGGCCCGCCGCATCGAGGGGCAGGCGCGTCCCCGGCTCGAGTCCCTGGCGAAGCAGCATCCCGAGATCGCAGACGTCCGCGGACGGGGTGCGATGCTCGCCATCGAGCTCGCCGAGCCCACGAGCCTCCGCCCTGACGCGGCCGCTGCTCAAGCGGTCGCGCACGCCTGCCACGCCCAGGGAGTGATCGTCCTGACCTGCGGTACGTGGGGCAACGTGGTCCGGCTGCTCCCGCCCCTCGTGATCGGCGAGGATCTCCTCGAGGAAGGGCTCGAGGTCCTCGGGGCGGCGATAGGCGACGTGCTCGGCTGACCCGCAATTCGGAGCACGTAGGCGACGCCCGACCGAGCCATGGCGGCAGGTCCCTTTCCTCCTACCTTTCGCTCGAGCACTCTCACCTGTCCGTCGAGACGACGTATGACGCCGACGATCACCTTCAGCACCGGAACTTTCCGGTGCCATTCGGGCCAACGAGCAGCACCACCTCCCCTTCCCGCACGGTGATGTCGACTCACTCGACGATCGGCTCCGTGGAGCACCCCGCCATGAGCCCGGCCACCTCGAGCGCCACGCTCGCCGTCCCAGCCTCAGCGAGGCTCACTTCGCTCGATCCGATCACAACCGGCTCATCCCGCGACATAGACCGCCTGCACCTCGTCGTCGCCGAGCACGTCTTCAGCGCTTCCTTCCGCAATTGCGGCGGGTAGACCCCGGCCGCGCACCCCACAGGAAACCACCCTCCTGCGCCTGGCCTGGAGGGATGTCACCGCGTAGGTGAGAGAGTCGAGCCACAGGCCGGGACCGAAGAATCGGCAATGAGCACTCACCACCTATCCACGCATGTCAGCCGCCACGCATCGTGATCTCTCGGCTTACGTGTGGCGATCGCCCGGCATCGTCGTGCTCGTCATGCTCGAACAGAACGTTGTTCCCGCCCATGCCCCAGGGCGACCATGTCTCCTGCCAGGTGAGCAGCGGTCACAGAAAGTTCGCCCGCCGGCTACGTGGGGGCCACCTGGCGTTCATTTCGCTCCGTCAACATCAGCCACAGAGTCATGCATTGCCGAGGCAGGAGGTGTCGGGGTGGAAGTGCTTCTGGAGCTGCTGGTCGCGGAGTTGTTCGCCATCGTGGTGCGATTGGCGTGGGTGCACGTGTTGGCCTGGATCCGGAAGGCAGGTACCCGGAGCCATCTCGTGTTCCCCTCAGCCGCCTAACCCTAAAACAAGCGATTCCGACGACGAGACGGACTTCACCGGTCAGAACCTGTGCGACGAGGCGCCGGGGCCGGTGTGGGTGCGTTGACGGAGGTTCAAAAGCCGCAATTCTCCCGGCGATCGGGGCATATGAGGGTCCTGGGAGGCGTCTGGAGCGCATCTGGGGGTCGCTGACGCGACCGGCGCTCCGGCCGGCCATGAGCGCGCGAGGCGGTGTTCGTCAGAGTGCGTCGACGAGGCGGAAGAACGGCCCCAGCCACTGGTTGTAGGCCAAGATGCGCCACCGCACACGCCGTCCCGTCTTCACGATCTGGGCGGGGATCGCGACGAAGGCGGCCAGGAAGGTGTGGAACTCCATGGTGAGAAGGCGTCGGCGCTGTTCGTTGTGGCGCTGGGCCCAGCGG
>JAKBTL010000082.1:0-33001 GCA_021844425.1 Actinomycetes bacterium
CGTCCCAGCGCCACCACGGGTCCACCGCGACCACCTCAGCTTCGGCGAGGTAGGCCGGCAGCGCCTTCGACGCCCACGACGCGCCGAGCTTCACCACGACTTCGGGACGCAGGCGCGCCGGTGCGCGACGAGCGATCGCGTCCGCCGCCGCGACGACGTGGGGGTGCGGCACGCGGCATCCCGAACGGGGGTCTGCGAGGACGGGCCACCCGAGGTGCTCGGCGAGCGCGAGCACGCCATCGACCGGTCCGCACCCCGCGCCGGCCACCAGGACGCCGTTGGCAGCAGGCGAGCTCCACGGCTCGGCGACCCCGCCGTGCGCCGCGACGCGGTGCTGCGGCGCGCCGCCGGGGCGTCCCTCGGGCAGCGGGCCTGCGTCGGCGACGAGCGGCTCGCGGAACGCGAGGTTCAGGTGCACCGGCCCGGGGCCTGCCGGCCCGGAGCGCGCTTCGACGACCGCGCGCGCCCCGAGGGACCGCCAGGTCCACGCGGTCGCCTCGGCCGGGACGCCCGGATCGGCCGCCCACCGCACCGCTCCGGCGTAGAGGCCCCGCTGCTCGATGGTCTGGGCGGCACCGACGCCGTGCAGCTCCGGCGGACGGTCCGCGGTGCAAACGATCAGAGGGACCCGTCCGTGGTGGGCCTCGACGACCGCCGGGTGGAGCTCGGCCGCGGCGGTCCCGCTCGTGACGCACACGACGACCGGTCGGCCCGTCGCCCCGGCGATGCCGATCGCGAAGAACCCCGCCCCGCGCTCGTCCAGCCGTACGTGGACGCGCAGCTCCTGGCGCCGAATGAGCGCGAGCGCGAGCGGCGTCGAGCGCGAGCCCGGGCAGACGACCGCGTCGGCGATTCCGGCGCGCACCCACTCGTCGACCAGCGTCGCCGCGAAAGTGGCCTGCGCTACGCTCATCGCACGTGCTGCACGCTGAGACGAGCGGCTCGGGCCCGCGGCTGGTGCTCGCGCACGGCTTCACCCAGACCGCACGGTCGTGGGGGCGGTTCGCGGGCCTCGTGGGCGCCGGCAGGGAGCTCGTTCGCGTCGACCTCCCCGGCCACGGCGGGTCGTCGGAGGTGCACGCGGACCTCGTGCGGGCCGGCGAGCTGCTCGCTCAGGCCGCGTCGTCCGGCGACGTCCCCTTCGACCTTCTCGGCTACTCGCTCGGCGCACGGGTCGCGCTGCACGCGGCGCTCGCGGCACCCCCCGGTCTCCGCCGCCTCGTCCTGATCGGCGGCACCGCGGGCATCGACGAGCCGGGCCGCCGGGAGGAGCGCCGGCGCCGCGACGAGGCCCTCGCCGTCGAGCTCGAGGCGGACCTCGACGGGTTCCTCACGCGCTGGGTCGCCTCGCCGATGTTCGCCGGGCTGCGCGACCCGGGCCTCGACGAGCGCCGCCGCAACACGAAGGAGGGTCTCGCGTCGAGCCTTCGCCTCGCGTCCACGGGCTGCCAGAGCCCGTTGTGGGGGCGGCTCGGCGAGCTGCAGGCGCCTCTGCTCGCCCTCGCCGGCGCGAACGACGCGCGCTTCGCCGTCGCAGCGGCACGGCTCGCTCGAGAGGCGCCGGCCGGCGCCTTCTCGCTCGTCCCGGGCGCGGGCCATGCGGCGCATCTCGCGCAGCCCGAGCTGTGCGCGCGAATCGTGCGCCGGTTCCTCGACGACGCGCGTTGAGCGGCGGCGCGCTCGCGGCGGCGGCGCGCTCACAAGAGCACCCCGACGGCGAGCAGCACGCCCACGGCGAGCTGCACCTGGCCCGTCCTCCCGAGCACGGGCAAGAGATCGGGGCCTTCGGCGCCGCGTAGCACCGCGGCGCACGGCCGTACTGCCAGGCCGAGCGCGACGAGCGCGAGGAGCGCCCAAGGACGGTCGACCGCGACACCGAGCACCCCCGCGCCGACCCCGGCGAGCGACCCGACGTAGAGCCACCGGGCGCGCCGCGGACCGAGGCGCACGGCGAGAGTCCGCTTGCCCGCGGCTGCGTCCCCAGGGACGTCGCGCAGGTTGTTGGCCTCCAACAGCGCGGTCGACAGCAGGCCGACCGGGATGAAGGCCCACCACAAGCCGAAGTTCCCTGCCTGCACGTACGCCGAGCCGGCGGTCGCGACCACGCCGAAGAACACGAAGACGAACACCTCGCCGAGCCCGAGGTAGCCGTAGGGCTTGGGGCCGCCGGTGTACAGCCATCCCGCCGCGGCGCACGCCGCGCCGACCGGGACGAGCCACCACGTCGTCACCGCCGCGAGCAACAGGCCCGCCACCCCAGCGACGCCGAAGCACGCGAGCGCCGCGTTCCGCACCGACCCGGGCGCCGCCGCGCCCGAGGCGACCAGCCGCAGCGGCCCCACCCGCGCCCGGTCGCTGCCGCGCACGCCGTCTGAGTAGTCGTTCGCGTAGTTCGTGCCGACCTGGAGCGCCAGCGCGACGACGAGCGCGAGCGCGGCGCGCCACCAGATCACGATGCCCGGGCCCGCGACCAGCTGCGCTCCGGGGTGCGCCCCGCTGCGCAGCCACCACCCCACCGCGGTGCCGACGACGACGGGCACCCCCGCAGCGGCCAGCGTGCGCGGCCGGGCGCCGACGACCCAGCGCGCGAGCGGTCCCGGGACCGCCGCGGGCGCCATGGTCACGGACGGCGGGGGAACTTCGAGAAGTCCGGCGAACGTCGCTCGACGTACGCGTTGCGCCCCTCCTGGCCCTCCTCGGTCATGTAGAAGAGCATGGTCGCATCGCCAGCGAGCTGCTGGACCCCGGCGAGCCCGTCGTCTGCGGCGTTCATCCCGGCCTTCAGCATCCGCAAGGCGATCGGGCTGAGCGTGAGCATGCGGCGGCACCAGGCCGCCGTCTCGGACTCGAGCTCGTCGAGCGGGACGACCGCGTTCACGAGCCCCCACTCGAGAGCCTCCGTGGCGTCGTACTGTCGGCAGAGGAACCAGATCTCCTTGGCGCGCTTGAGCCCGACCGTTCGGGCGAGGAGCCCAGCGCCGTAGCCGCCGTCGAAGCTGCCGACCTTCGGTCCGGTTTGACCGAAGCGAGCGTTGTCCGCGGCGATCGTGAGGTCACAGACGAGGTGCAACACGTGCCCGCCTCCGATCGCGTACCCCGCGACCGAGGCGACGACGGGCTTCGGGAGCCTACGGATCTGCACCTGGAAATCGAGCACGTTGAGCCGCCCGATGCCCCGCCGGCCGACGACGTCGTCGCCGACGTAGCCGTCGTCGCCGCGTATCCGCTGGTCTCCTCCCGAGCAGAAGGCGTCGGGCCCCTCCCCGCGCAGCACCACGACGCCGACGTCGGGGTCGTCGCGAGCCAGCTCGAGCGCGTGAGACAGCTCGAAGAGGGTCTGGGGTCGGAACGCGTTGCGCACCTCGGGGCGGCAGATGGTCAGCCGCGCGATCCCTTCGGCAGTCTCGTAGCGGATGTCCCGCCACTCGCCGGAGGCCTCGAACTTCGGGAGCGGCAGCGTGCGCAGCTCGTCGAGCGGGTCGTGGGGCTTGCCGGAAATGACCGTCTCCACGGGCACCTAACCTATCGGCCGGTGCCGGAGCTCGTCGCAATCGACCTCCCTGGCGGGCAGCGGTTCGCGAACGTGCTCGAGTCAGTATGGGACGCCGGCGACGCCGTGGCGCCGATCGACCCGCGCCTGCCTGCGCGGGCACGCCACGAGCTGGTCCGTGCGCTCGCCCCCACGCGGATGATCTCGTCCGACGGCGACGTCACGAAGATGGCGGGCGGCAGGCCCGTCGAGGAGGGCGACGCGGTGGTCATCGCCACGAGCGGGTCCACCGGGGCGCCACGCGGCGTCGTGCTCACCCACGCGGCGATCGAGGCGAGCGCGCGCGCGACCAGCGCGCGCCTCGGTGTCGACCCCGACCGCCACCGCTGGCTCGCCTGCCTTCCGCTCGCCCACATCGGCGGGCTCTCCGTGCTCATGCGGGCGCTCGTCACCGGCACGCCCTTCACCGTGCTGCCCGGCTTCGACTCTGAAACGGTGGCTGCGATCGGCCGCCGAGGCGAGGCGACGCACGTCTCGCTGGTCTCGACCGCCCTCAGGCGGGTCGACCACGGCGTCTTCACCTGCATCCTCCTCGGAGGCGCCGCACCTCCCGCCGCCCTTCCGCCCAACGTGGTCACCACCTACGGCATGACCGAGACCGGTTCGGGCGTGGTCTACGACGGCGTGGCACTCGACGGCGCCGACGTCGCGATCGGGACCGGGCGCGACGGCGAGGGTCGCGACGGCGAGGTGCTCCTGCGCGGCCCGATGCTGCTACGCGCCTACCGCGACGGCGCCGACCCGACCGTGCCGGGACCAGACCGAAAGGGCGGCTGGCTCCCGACGGGTGACGCTGGGCATCTCGACGACGGGCGTCTCGTCGTCGACGGCAGGATCGCAGAGGTGATCACGACGGGAGGCGAGAAGGTCTGGCCCGTGCCAGTGGAGCAGGCCATCGCGACCCTCCCCGAGGTAGCTGACGTCGCGGTCTGGCGCAGGGCGGACCCGGAGTGGGGCGAGCGCGTCGTGGCGTGGGTCGTACCGTCCGACCCTTCCGCCCCCCCCGAGCTCGGCGCGCTCGTCGAGACCGTGCGCGAGGCGCTGCCCCCGTGGGCAGCACCCAAGGAGCTCGTGCTCACCGACCGCCTGCCCCGCACGCCGTCGGGGAAGGTGCGACGGAGCGCGCTCAGCTGAGCGTGCGCTCTCCCTGCCCTCCCCGTGCGCTCTCCCTGCCCTCCCCGTGCGCTCTCCGTGCGCTCTCCGTGCGCTCTCCCTGCCCTCAGCCGACGCCGCCCGACGGGCGGCTGGTCGACCCGCCGTCGACGGTGAACACGGTGCCGGTGACCCACGAGGCTTCGTCGGAGGCGAGGTACACGGCCGCCGGCGCGATGTCGTCGGGCTCACCGATCCTGCCCATCGGGATGCACGACGCGACCGCCTCTTCGTCGGGCTCCCACAGGGCACGCGCGAAGCGGGTCCGCACGAGCCCCGGCGCGATCGCGTTCACCCGCACCCCGGGCGCGAGCTCGTAGGCAAGCTGGCGCGTGAGGTGCACCAGCGCGGCCTTCGTCGCGTTGTACCAGCCGATCCCTGGCTCGGGGCCGAACCCGCCCACGGACGCGATGTTCACGATGGCACCGCCGCGGTCGCGCATCTGTGCGCGGTAGGCCGCCTGGCACCAGGCGAGGGGGCCGAGGAGGTTCACCTCCAGCGTCTTCGTCGCCTGCGCACGGTCGATGTCGAGGAGGGGCCCGAAGTAGGGGTTCGCCGCCGCGTTGTTCACGAGGACGTCGAGCGCGCCGAAGCGCTCGACCGTCTCGTCGACGCACTCCGCAGCCTGCTCGGGGTCGCCTGCGTGCGCCGCGTGCCACGCCACGTCGCCGCCCTCGCCGCCCAGATCCCGTGCCGCCGCCGCGAGCGCGTCGGGGTGCCTCGCAGACAGCATCACCGACGCCCCTGCCTCGGTGAAGCGCCGGGCGATCGCGAGCCCGATGCCCCGGCTCGCGCCGGTGACGAGCGCAACCTTGCCGTCGAGCCGCACGTCCACGGCCGCCAACCGTACCGGTGCCCGGTGTCCGCCGCCCGCATCGCCCTACCATCGGAGAGGTGAACCGACTGGCGCGTGCCTCGAGCCCGTACCTACGACAGCACGCCGGCAACCCGGTCGACTGGTACCCGTGGGGGCCGGAGGCGTTCGCCCGGGCCAGGGAGGAGGACAGGCCGCTGTTCGTCTCCATCGGCTATGCCGCGTGCCACTGGTGCCACGTGATGGCGCACGAGAGCTTCGAGGACCCTGGGATCGCCGCGTTGCTGGGCAGCACGTGCATCGCGGTCAAGGTCGATCGCGAGGAGCGGCCCGACGTCGACGCCCTCTACATGGCGGCCGTCCAGGCGATGACCGGCTCGGGCGGATGGCCGATGTCGGTGTTCTGCACCCCCGACGGCCGCCCGTTCTTCGCGGGGACCTACTTCCCCCCGGCGGACCGGCACGGGATGCCGTCCTTTCGCCGAGTGATCGAAGCGGTCGCCGGCGCATGGACGCGGCGCCGCGGCGAGGTCGAGGCGCAGGCCAGCGCGCTCGCAGAGGCGATCGCGCAGCAGGCTCGGGCTGTCGACCGGCTCGCGCCGGAGGCTGCAGACGACGGGCTCGACTGGGAGACGCTCTCGGCGCACGCGCTCGACGAGCTGAACCGTCGCTTCGACCCCGTGTGGGGTGGCTTCGGCCCCGCGCCGAAGTTCCCGCGACCCGCGCTCGTCGAGCTCTGCCTGCGCACGGACATGGCGGAGCGTGATCGGCCGACCATGGCGCGCTCGCGCGCCATGGCGATCACGACGCTCGACGCGATGGCGGCCGGCGGCATCTACGACCACCTCGAAGGGGGGTTCGCGCGCTACTCCACCGACGCGCGCTGGCTCGTGCCCCACTTCGAGAAGATGCTCCCCGACCAGGCGCTGCTCGTGCGCTGCTACCTGCACGCGTGGCAGGTGACCGGGTCTGCGACCTACCTCCAGGTCGTGCGCGAGACCGTCGACTTCGTCCTTGCCGCGCTGTCCACCCCCGAGGGAGGGTTCGCCTCGTCGCTCGACGCCGACGCGGCGGGCGTCGAGGGGGGCCACGCGACCTGGACGCCCGCGGAGGTGCGCGCCGCGCTCGGAACGGCGGCCGACGAACGCGCAGGCGCGCCCGACCTGACACGGCTCGCCGCCACCGTCTGCGAGTGGTGGGGAGTGACCGAGGACGGCGACATCGACGGACGCTCCGTGCTCCACCGGCCGCTCGGAGCCGGTCTGGCCAGGACGCCCGAGCTCGAAGCCGCGAGGATTGCCCTTCTCGCCGCCCGGCGCCGGCGCCCTGAGCCCGCGCGCGACGACAAGGTCCTGACCGAGTGGCATGCGATGTTCACCGCGGCGCTCGCCGAGGCCGCGTGGGCGTGCGACGACGAGCGCTGGGCACAGCGTGCGCTCGACGCCGCCGAGCACCTGCTCGCGCGCAATCGCCGGTCGGACGGCCGGTGGCTGCGCTCGGCAGACAGCGGAGTCCCGGCCTTCGCGGCCGACTACGCGTGGGTGGTCGAGTGCATGACGTGGCTCGCGACGATGTCGGGAGAAGAGCGCTGGACCGCGCACGCCGAGGAGACCGCCGGCGCCATGCTCGACTTGTTCTCCGACCCCGAGCACGGAGGCCTGTTCACGACGGGCCCCGACACCGAGCCGCTCATCGCCCGTATGAAGGACGTCCTAGACGGCGCGCTTCCCTCTGCGAACGCCGTCGCAGCCAACGCGCTGCTGCGCCTCGGCGCGCTCAGCGGGGAGAGCCGTTGGACCGATGCGGGGTCCTGCGTCGCCAAGACGTTGCTCCCCCTTGCGCTCGAGCAGCCGCTCGCAGTTGCCGACATGCTCTCGGCGATCGCCTTCATGGACCACGGCGCGCAGGTCGTCGTCGCAGGCGATCGCCAAGAGCTGCTCGGAGCGCTGCGGCGCCGGTGGCTGCCTCACGCCGCCGTCGCGTGGGGAGCGCCGAGATCCGGCCCGCTGTGGAACGGCCGAACGCCGGGGACCGCGTACGTCTGTCACGGCTTGGTCTGCGAGGAGCCGGCCGGCGACGCCGCCACCCTCGACGCGCAGCTCGAGCGCCTCGCGACCGGGCGGCGCCGGTAGGCTCCGGTGCATCGCCGGGGACCCCGTCCCGGCGGCCAGGCAAGGAGGGCACCGGCGTGCTGGGCACGAGACGTCGGCGTGCGCCGGCGCACGCGCGCACGACACGAGGAGACGATCCAGGAGGCCACTCACCCGCAGGCGCGGTCCATCCGGGCAGCGACGCGCGCGTCGAGAGCGAGAACGCCTCCCGGGCCGCGGACCCCCCCGCGACGACCGGGCGCCGGGAGGTGCCCGCGGAGGCCGTACCATCGGACGCTCCATCGCACGCGGCGCGATCGGCTCGCAGCGGCCGGGCGATCCTACGCGCCGTGCCGCACCGCGATCGGGCGCTCATGACGGGTGGCGCCGAGCTCCGTCTCCTCGTGCTCGCCTGCACGCCCGAGGACACGACGGCCGTCGACCTCGCCTCCGGGTCGATGCTCCGCCTGCGCATCCCCTGGCCGTCCGGGCACGAGCCGGACCTGTCGCCCTTCGACGTGGTCGAGGCGACGCTCGCAGACGATCCCGAGTGCGACGACCTCGCCAAACCCGAGGCTGCGACGGTCGTCGGTCCCCCACGTCACGTCGGGTCGCTCAAGGGACGGCGCGTCCGGGGGATGCTCGCCCGCATCGCCGCCACCCACGACGGCCCGCTGCTCGGCTTCCCAGGACCGTCCGCCCCCTATTGGGACTTCCACGGGCTCCGGCCCTCGGTGGCGCTGATCCACCCGACGCGTGGCCCCCAGCTCATGCATCGCCACGCCGACGGGTCGACCTGGGTCCGCTTCGGTTGGGAACGCGACGACGTCTGGCTCCCGGTCGAAGACGGCCGTGCGGTCCGTGCGCTCGCAGCGTCGAGGCGCGACCGCCTCACGGCAAAGCCGCTCGCGACGGCGCTCGGCTTCTCGCCGCACTACCTGCTCGTCGCGCTGACGAACCCACGCGGCGGTCACTGCTACAAGATCTGCCAGGCTGTGCTGCCCAAGGGCTGAACTGGTCGCTGCCGCGGCGGAGCCTGAGCAAGTGGGAGCTCAGCGGGAGAGCTTGCCCCCGGCGAGGTCCTCCGCCATCGCCCAGCCGAAGGCCACGAGCCGGTCGCCGCGCGCCGGGTCGATCTCGGAGAACAGCTCGTCCACGCCCTCGGGGAGCTTCACCTTCGGGTGGACGAAGTCGAGCCCACCCGCGGCGCCGCCGGTGCCCTTCAGCACGAACGTGCGGTCGTCCAACCTGGCCTCTGCGCCGAAGCGCTTCGCCAGCCGCCGCGCCCACGCACGCTCCTCGCCCGACGCCCGGTGTCCGGCTGCAGGAACGACGTCGCTCAGGCCGGCGAAGGCGCGGAAGCCGTCCGGGCCGAAAAGGCGCGTCCCGAGGAGCACGTCCTCGTCGGGGAACGCGAGCAGCGCACGTCGGAACTGGTCCGCCATCATGGCCTTCAGGGCGGACTCAGCCCGGCCGGTCCTGTCGACCGACGCCACGCCGACCAGAAGCGACGGCGTGCCGCCGATCCGCTCCAGGGTGCAGAAGGAGTAGCCGCGAAGTTTCCTCCCGTCCCGGACGGTCGTCACGAGCACCCACTCCTCTCGCTCCTTGGAGAGGAACCCGATGTCGAACCCGGAGGTCTCCATCCCGAGATCGGCAAGTTCTTCCAGCTCGGCGTCGCCGAGCGCGGTGCAATCCTTCGTCGTGACCACCATCGGCATGGCGAGATTCTACCGTCCGAGCCGAACGCCCACATTCGGGACACGTCTCGCGGCGGTGGAGAGCGCGGGCGGGGGCCCCCTTCTCGGGAGGTGTCAGAGGTAGGTGCCTGGGCGCGGGGCCACAGGGACATCGTCCTCGGGGCGCGGCAGGCCCCGCTGACGCATCTGGTCGAGCTGCGCCCTCGCGGCCATCTGCTGGGCCATGAGCGTCGCCTGGATCCCGTGGAACAGCCCTTCGAGCCACCCGACCAGCTGGGCCTGCGCGACGCGCAGCTCCGCCTCAGAAGGAACCGCGGCGACGAACGGGAACGCCATGCGGTCGAGCTCCTCGGAGAGATCCGGGGAGAGCCCAGAGGAAAGCTCGCGCACGGACTGCTCGTAGATCTCCTTGAGCCGCGCCCGTCCCGCCTCGTCCATCGGTGCCTGGCGCACCTCGTCGAGGAGCTGCTTGACCATGGTGCCGATCCGCATGACCTTGCCGGGCTGCTCGACAGACTCTCTGCGCTCCTCCCGGTCCTCAGCGCTCGACCCGCCGTCCGCGCCCGCCGGTGTCCCAGCGGGCGCAGTCCGGGCTCCAGCGGGCAAGACCTCGTCGGGCGAGACCGCTCCCCCGGCACCTGTCGACGGCCTGTCCTCAGCTGCAGTCATGTGGACGATGATGCCAGAGTGAGGCAGGGCCGCGGCAATCTGGCCGCCTTCGCGCCCGGTAGCCCGGCCGTCACCGGCGCGGGGCCCATGCGAGCAGCGGGACGACCATCTCGTCGGGGGTGAGCGAGCCGTGGCGGCAGACCAGCCGTTGCTCGCCGGTGTCGGCCGGGTCCAAGAAGGCGGTGGAGGCGAATGGGACGAGGACCACGTCGCCCAGACGTCCTCGTACGTCCGCGGTCGGGGAGCCGCCGAGCCAACCCTCGTCGACGACCTGCTCGACGTCGCGCACCCACGCGATGTGGCTGTAGAGCCCGGCTGCGAGCTCGAGCAGGCCATCTTTGGCTCCGGGCCGCGCGTGCAGCCAGCGGAAGCGGCCCTCGCCCGAGAGCAGCGACACGCGGGCCATGACCTCGCCGCCGAGCACCTCGGTCGCGGTGCCCACCTCGACCTGGCCGTGATCCGCGGTGACGACGAGCGCGGCGTCCTTCGGGAGCACCTCGAGCAGGTCGCCCACCATCCGGTCCACCGCGACCAGCTCGGCGTCGTAGTGCTCGCCGAGCCCGTGCGCGTGCGCGCTGCGGTCGATGCCGTCGTAGTAGGCGTAGACGAAAGGGGCATCGCTGCGCAGCACGCGCCGGACCTCGACGACGAGCCCTGCTGGCGTGTGCCATCCGTAGAGCGGCGAGTCACCGAGGTGCGCGGCGGTGAACCCCGTCGCCCGGTAGTCCTGCCGGGACACGACCGGGGTCGGGACCGGGGACAGGGCGAACGGGGCGAACGGCTGGAGCTCCCGAGGCGGCACGCTCTGGCGGGCGTCGCGGGCACCGAGCCGCCATCCGAGGACGTTCAGGATCTCCTCGCCGATCGCCACGCGGTAGCCGACCATGCCGTGGACGGCAGGGGCGAGCCCCGTGGCGAGGCTCGTGAGCGCGGCGGCAGTCGTGCTCGGCGCCACCGACGTGAGCGTCGTGCCCGTGCCGCTTGCGAGCACCGGCGCCATCTGTGCAGCACGGGAGTCGAGCTGGCGCGCCCCGAGCCCGTCGAGCACGAGCAGCACGACCTGGCGCGCGCCGGCGACCTGCTCGGGCAGCCAGTGCGGCCGCGCCCGCTCGCCGGTCCCGTGCACCTCCGCGAGCAGCGCGGGGACGACCTCGGTGAGGCAGCGCCCGCCGAAATCGGGTCGGACCGGATCGGGCGGAGCTGCGTCCGGGGCCAAGCGGGCGACCATACCTGCCAAGCGTAGGACGCCTCGGCGCGACCGGCGTCGCCGGGGCTCTTCGCGCCCAACCACCCGTTGGCCGCAAGGACACCGGTAACATCGGGACGCGTGAGAGTGTCGACCCGGGGGGACTATGCGAGCAGGGCGCTGCTCTCGCTCGCGTTGCGCGGCGCGACGATCACACCGACCTCCGTGCGCGACATCGCGGACCGCACCGGGCTCCCCCAGCCGTACCTCGAGCAGATCCTGCTCGCGCTCAAGGGCGCAGGGCTCGTCCGCTCCAAGCGCGGCGTCGGCGGCGGCTACATCCTGGCGCGCGACCCGGCCGACATCACGCTCGCGCAAGTGGTGTCGGCGGTAGACGGGCCGATCGTGGCAGGAGACTTCGGAGAGCCGCACGAGAACGGCGCCTGCGACCACGAAGGCCAGTGCGTCCTGCTCGCGGTGTGGGCCGAGGTCGGGGCCACCATGCGCGAGCACCTCCAGTCCTTCACCCTGGCCGACATGGTGGAGCGCGCACGGGGCACCCGGCCTGGAGCGGCGAGCGCCGAGAGCCGAGCGCCGGAGCCGAGCGCCGACGCGGCGGCGAGAGCCGAGAGCCGAGCGCCGGAGCCGAGCGCCGACGCGGCGGCGAGAGCCGAGAGCCGAGCGCCGGACCGCCGAGCGCCCCAGCGCCGCGGAGCGGCACCGAGCGCCGGGGCCTCGGGGCGCGGCATGGACAGCGTGCTCGAGCCGCTCGCCGTCTCCGGCTCCTAAGCGGACCCCGGCTCCGAACCGGTCCCCGGCTCGTAGGCGCCTACGACCCGGGCGGCTCATCCACCGCCACGTCCCAGCGGAGCACGACCGGTGTCTCGCGCTCCCAGCCCAGTGCCGAGATCGCCCCGGCGCGCAGCCCGAGGAGCCTGCCGCCGACCGGCGGCAGCCCGACCCACCGGGCGGCGAGCACCCGCAGAACGTGCCCGTGGGAGAAGAGCAGCACGTCCCCGCCAGCCGCCCGCGCCCGCTCCACGACGCGGTCGGCTCGTCGGCCGACGTCGCCTGCCGTCTCTCCGTCGGGCACGCCGTCTTTCCAAAGAGTCCATCCAGCCCGCTCGGCGCGGATCTCCTCGGTCGTGAGGCCTTCGTACTTCCCGTAGTCCCACTCCACGAGGTCCTGGCACGGCTGGGCGCGCGCGCCGAAACCTGCGAGCCTGCAGGTCTCCGCGGCCCGCGAGAGCGGGCTCGTGAGCACGAGCGCAGGGTCGGGGACCACCCTTCTCAGGCACTCCCCCAGGGCTGCCGCCGCCCCCCTCGCGCTCGCAAGGAGCGGGATGTCGGTCCGGCCGGTGTGCCGGCCAGATTCGCTCCACTCGGTCTCTGCATGCCGGACCAGCCAGACGCGCTGCACGTTGCCAGGTCAGCACCCAACCGTGCGACCGCGCAAGCTCTTCGGGGAGACGGTGCGGCGGGCACCGGGAATGGCACCGGGATTGGCACCGGGATTGGCGCCGGGAAGGCGCCGGGATTCGCGCCGGGAATGGCGCGGCGAACAGGGATGTTGCGCGTGGTGGCACCGCAGGCGTCACTCAGACAGCAGGTCAGGCAGCGCGCCTGAAGGGCACGGAACGCGGTACGGAATGGAATGACATCGGGGGCGCGGGCGTTCTATCCGTAGGATCGGGTAGAGATATCCGAGCACCGAGCACCAGACAAGAACCAGCACCGAACGAGCACGAGCCAAGAGAGAGCGACGAAGCCGCACACGATGAGTACCTCGACCAAGACCAGCGCAGCGGGCACCGACAGCCTCGGTCTCTTGCTGCGCGACCTCGACCAGTACCCCATGCCCGATCACGAGCAGCAGATCGCGCTCGCCAAGCGTGTCGCTGCCGGGGACGAGCGCGCGCGCAAGGAGATGGTAGCGGCGAACCTCCGCCTCGTGGTCCACTGGGCCCGCCGGTACCAGGACCGCGGCGTCGACCTCGCAGACCTCGTGCAAGAGGGCACGTTCGGGCTCCTGCGCGCGGTGGAGAAGTTCGACTGGGAGCGGGGCTTCCGGTTCTCCACCTACGCGACGTGGTGGATCCGCCAGGCGCTCCAGCGCGCGGTGCAGCAGCACGGGCGCACGATCCGGATCCCGCTCGAGGTCGGCGAGCGGCTCCAGCGCCTCGACGCGATCACCGCGGAGCTGGCGGGACAGCTCGGGCGCCAGCCCACCGAGGAGGAGCTGACCGAGGCGACCGGGATGACGCTCGAAGAGCGGCGGAACTTCGAGGACATCGCGCGCGTCACCGCCAGCCTCGACCAGCCTGCAGCCGTGGACTCTTCCACCTCGCTCGGCGAGCTCGTCGCGCCCGACGGCGACAACTGGGCCGAGCGGGTGGACCGCGAGATGGTCTTCGAACGGATCCGAGAAGCCGTCGACCGCCTGCCCGAGCTGCAGCGGGACGTCTTACGTATGCGGTTCGGCTTCAACGGCGACACCCCAGCGTCACTCCAGACGACGGCCGAGCGGCTCGGCGTCGGTGTCCGCCGGGTACGGCGCGCCGAGGAGGAGGCGCTCGCCGCCCTCTCCGCCGACGGAGCGGTCGTGGGCGCGCAGGACGCCGCCGCCTGACCCTGCCGCGGCCCGGCCGTCAGACCTCGCCGGGGAGGCTCGAAACGACCAGCCAAGCGGAGCCGAGCGGGAGAATCAGCCGCCTTCGAGCACGTCACGCAGGTCGGGAGGGAGCGGAGCGCGCCAGGTCATGCGGACGCCGGACGCGGGGTGCTCGATCGTCAGCTCCCCTGCGTGGAGGAAGAGCCGTCCCTCGGGCAGCACGCCGCGCGTCGGAACCGTCCCGTAGCGGTCGTCACCCACGACCGGGTGGCCGATCGCCGCGGCGTGCACCCGGATCTGATGCGTGCGTCCCGTCTCGAGGGTGCACGCGAGGAGCGAGGCGGGACGTGTGACCCACCCCCCGGGCCCGAAGAGCCGCTCGACCCGGTCGATCACCGCGTAACGCGTGCGCGCCGGCCGCCCCGCCGGGGTCACTGCCATCTTCGTCGGGGTTCTCGCCGAGCGCCCGATGGGCGCGTCGATCACGCCGCGGTCGTCGGGAACGATCCCCGCGACGAGCGCCAGGTAGCGGCGCCCGACCGAGCGCGCCCCCATCTGCGCGACGAGCGAGCGGTACGCACGGGCCGAGCGCGCGACGACGAGGAGCCCGGAGGTGCCCTTGTCGAGCCGGTGGACGACCCCTGGGCGCGCAGGGTCCGACACGTCGGCGAGGTCGCCCATGTCGGGGTAACGGGCGAGCAGGCCGGCGACGAGGGTCGCACGGCGCGCGCCTGCGCCGGGATGCACCACCACGCCGGCGGGCTTGTCGACGACGACGAGATCTGCGTCCGCGTAGACGACCTCGAAGGGCACGCTCGCGTCGGGCTCGAGCGCAACGGGTGCGACGAAGAGCGCCACCGTGAGCTCGCTCCCCTCGTGCAGCGACGAGCTGCGCTGTGCCGCCGGCCGCCCGTCCACGAGGACCCGGCCTCCCGCCACGAGTCGTGCCGCTTCCGACCTCGACACCCCGGTCAGGATGGACACTGCCCGGTCCACCCGCATCCCGGCGAGCGCCCCGGGCACCCTCGCCGCGAACGGAGCGTCCGGCTCTGCCCTCATTGCGACCCTCTGGAACCGACGTCGTGGAGCTCGGACCGCGGCTGATCGTCGGGTCCACTCCCCTCCTCCGAGGTGACGGCGGGGCGGATCGGGAAGAGCACGGCGGCGACGGCGAGGACCACGCCCACGGTGATGCAGGCGTCAGCCACGTTGAACGTCGGCCAGTGGCTGAGGGTGACGAAGTCCACGACGTCCCCGTGATGGCCGCGCAGAACGCGATCGGCGAGGTTCCCGAGCGCACCTCCGAGCACGAGCCCGTACGCGACGGCGAGGAGCGTCCGACCGGCGTGCCAGGCCAGCCAGACCACCCCGACGAGCAAGACGGCCACAAGCGGGACCAGCCAGTCGCCGGCGCCCCGGAGAAGGCTGAACGCCGTCCCCGAGTTGTACTGCAGCGCCAAGCCGAGGGGACCGACGAGGTGGACCCGGTGATGGAGGTCCGCGAGCGCCCACGACGTGGTGGCCTGATCTGCCGCGATCACCGCCGCCGAGACGGCGGCGGTGAGCCAGAGGGCCCGGCGCCGTCCTCCGATCAGCGTCGCGACAGCCCTCCGCTCTTGCACGCCACGCACAGCCTCGCGTACGGCAGCGCCTTCAGCCTCGCCTTCGGAACGGGCTCCCCGCACCGTTCGCACGCGCCGTACGACCCGTCCGCGATCTTGGCGAGCGCGGCGTCGATCTCCTCGACCGCAGCAAGCGCCTGGGCCGACAAGGCGAGGTCGCGTTCGCGGTCGACGGTGACCGTCCCGCCCTCACCCGACTCCTCGTCGAACTGCACGTCGCCGGGCTCGCGCTCTTGCGCGAGCGAGTCCGCTTCGGCCTTCAGGTCCGAGGCCTGGGCAAGATAGACCCCCCGCTCGGTCTCGAGGAGCTGACGCTGCTCGGCGAGGAACTTCTCGTCGTCGGCGTACGGACCGGCGGACGCGGCCTTCTCCCCGCGACGCGCCGGCTTCTTCTCGGCCGTGGGCGCGGCGGAACGTTGCGTGTCCTTCGTCGTACGAGAAGTGGTAGAGGTCACTGCCTTCTTCACCGTCTCCTTCGTGGTCGGCTTCTTCACGGCCTTCGCCGCGTTGGCTCCTGCAGCGCCGGACGCACGCGCAGACGGGCGCGGTCGAGCGGCTCCCCGCTGCGAGGTGGTCGTGGCCGTTCGAGCGCCGGCGTCACCGCCGCTCGCTGGGCTCCGGGCGACCTTACCCGTTCGATGCGCCGAACGAACCGCCCCTTGCTCTGCAGTTCTTGCGGTCGGCCGCGTGCGCGTCTTCGAACCGCTCGCGGAGTCCTGCTCCTGCTCCTTCGAGGAGCTAGCGGGAGCCCGCTTCACAGGCCGCGCCAGCTTCGCCGCGGGCTGGGCGACCCGCGTCGGCTTCGATGCGCCTGGCGCGTTCGCTGGCGTCATCACCGTCCTCCTCTCGGGCCTTCCTCATCCGGCACGTCGCGGATGGGAAGGCGGCGACCCTAGCGGACGGTGTGCACCGGTTCAACCACCTCTTGGCCCCAGAAGACGGCCGCCGCAGGGACGAGCCGACGTCACTCGCCGAGAGGCTTCTCCACGGACCTGCCGGCTTGCTCGCGCCCTGCGGCGAAGAGGTCGCCGTTCAGGACAGCTGCCCGAGCAGTTCCCGCAGGCGCCTCGGCCCGCTCGGTGGAAGCAGCCCCCTGCAGCCCTCCCGTCGACTGCCGCTCGGGCGCCCCAGCCGGTGCCACCTGAGGACGCGCTGCGCCCCCCCCGGCCGGACCCAAGCTGGCCGCCCCGGCGGGCTCGCTCCTGGATAGGCTCTGGGAGTCCGCCGAGGGCTTCCGGTCGGCACCCGGCGTGGCGCGAGGAAGGTCCCCGCCGCGATCGACATCGTCACGCGCGCCAGGTCCCTGCAGCCGCTCGTCGACCCAGCGGAGCGCCTCGACGAGAGACGCACGGATCTTCGTCCGCTGCTCGTCGAGGTGCCGGGTCATCGCCTCGACATCGTTCGCGAGACGCGCCCGCGCTCCTTCCAGGCGTGCGACCTCGTCGCGCAGGCGCTCCTCGGCCTGGGTGGTGACCTGGCGCGCGCGCTCCTCAGCCTGGGTCAAAAGAGCACGCGCGCGCTCCTCGGCCCGGCTCACCACCTGCGCTGCCTCTGCCTCGCTCTCCCGCTTGGTCTGCTCCACGAATTTCTGCGCGAGCACCAACGTGCGCTGGAGCGTGTCGTCCGCCACCACAGAGCTGGACGGCTCGCCGGCCGAAGCGGGGGCCGGTGAAGAGGACTCCGGGGTCTCCGGTACCCGCGCAGCGGATGCGAGCTCGAGCTCGGCCTCGAGCTGCGCGATCCGCTCGGTCGCGTCGCGCAACCGCTCGTCAGCCGTGCGCAACCGCTCCTGGACCTGCTCCGCCTCCACTGCCGCCTTCTCGAGGTACTCGTCGACTTCGTCGACGTTGTACCCCTTCAGTCCAAGGCGGAACTCGACCGTGCGCAACGTGCCGAGGATCGAGTGACTGGAAGAGCTGTTGTCCATGTGCGCCAAGTGTACTCCTGCAGCGTTCTTCGGCCTCGGATGCTGCACGCGAGGTCAGCGCCGCCGGGACCTCGGCACGCTCAGGCGCGGAGCAGGGGAATGACGACGAGCTCTGCGACGATCACCACGATGATGATCGACAGGTCGATCCCCATGCCGCCCGCGCGGATGGGCGGCAGCACTCGGCGGATCGGCCGAAGCACCGGCTCGGTGATCGAGTCGAGCACACGAACGACACGGAAGACCAAGGTCCCCGGGCGCGCCGGCAGCCAGCTCAACAACGCACGGGCGATGAGGACGACGACGTAGGCCTCGACGAGGTAGGCGAGGATGTTGAGCACGTTCACCGGTCGGGCCCGTCGGGTCAGCTACGCCCGTAGCCGCGCTCCTGCAGGCGCTGGCGCTCTTCCTCCGAGACCTTCACGTTGGTCGGAGCGAGAAGGAACACCTCGTCGGCAACCTTCTCCATCTCTCCGCTCAGCGCGTAGGTCACGCCGCTACAGAAGTCGATCATGCGTCGCTGGAGGTCGCGCTCTGCCACCTGGAGGTTCACGATCACTGGGCGGTTCGCCTTCAGACAGTCGGCGATCTCCTTCGCGTCGCCAAAACGCGTCGGCGCGACGACCTGCACGCGCGTGGCCTCCCCTGCGCTCATGGGACGGATCACCGGAGAGCGCGTGGCGACGACACCGGCCACCGGGGACGCGCTGTCACGCTGCAGCGTCCTGATCCGGCCGACACCCACCGACGCGGTGTGCTCGTCGTCGAGCTCGGGCTCGTGCACGAAACGCGGCTCTGCGCGCGACACGGGAGCGAAGCTCCGTTGGCTGCGATCCTCGTAGGCGTCGTAGTCGTCGTACTCGTCGTCGAGCAGTCCGAGATAGACCATGGTCTTTTTCAAGAAGGTGGGCATCGCATGTCTCCTCGGCACCTAGCGTACTGCCTTCTCCGGCGCGCGGGCTGGCACCTGGCGCTCACGTCGTGTGCATCCGGCGAGCCGGCCGGTCGCCGAAGAGCGCGCGCCCCACGCGGACCATGGTCGCACCTTCGGCGACCGCGAGCTCGAGGTCGTCGCTCATCCCCATCGACCGCTCCACGAGCCCGAGATCGTCCGCGAGAGCGCGGACGGCCCGGAACGCAACGCGCGCGGCGTCAGGTCCCACCGGGGCGACCGTCATCAGGCCCTCGACGTCGAGGCCGCCGGCGCGCAGGTCGGAGACCAGGGCAGCCACGGCTCCGGGTGCGCAGCCGTTGCGCCCCGGCACGCCGGTGGTGTCGACCTCGACGAGCACGGCCGCTCCTGGGCGGCGCCTGGCGATCGCCTCGCCTTCCACCGCTCGTGCGACGCTCTGCCAGCACGAGACCACCGGCGCGAGCCCGGCGACCTTGTTGCGCTGGATTGCGCCGAGGAAGTGCCAGCGCATCCCCGGGTCCCCGGAGCCCGAGCCGCGCAGCACCTCGTCCTTGGCGAGCAGCTCCTGCGCGTAGTTCTCCCCTACATCCAAGACGCCCGCGTCGCGTGCGGCAACGACCACCTCCGGACCGAACCCCTTGGTGACGGCCACGACCCGGACACCGCTCGGATCGCCACCTGCAGCGGCGATCCGCTCGCGCACCCGCTCGAGCCCTGCTACGACGTCGAAGAGGCCCTCGGTGCTGCGTTGGGCCACGGACGGCTGGCGCCTCAGCGAAGGAACGACGGCACGTCGAAGTCGTCGTCGTCGAGATCGACGCCGCCGTCGACGCCGTCGCCGAAGATGTCCGTCGGCGCAGAGGGCTCGAGGCCGAGGGGCGTGTCGGCGTGCCCCGACGTCCGGGCGGGCTCCTCCCACCGCTCGAACCCGGCTGCGATCACCGTCACGCGCACGTCGTCGCCCATGCCTTCGTCGATCACGGCGCCGAAGATGATGTTCGCGTCGGGATGCGCGACCGCGTGGATGATCTCCGCAGCCTCGTTCACCTCGAAGAGGCCGAGGTCGGTCCCCCCGGCGATGTTGAGCAGGATGCCGCGGGCGCCTTCGATCGACGCCTCGAGCAACGGGCTCGTGATCGACGCCCGGGCCGCGTTGACGGCGCGACCCTCGCCCGTCCCGGTGCCGATCCCCATGATCGCGGTTCCTGCGTTGAGCATGATCATCCGGACGTCGGCGAAGTCCGTGTTGATGAGACCGGGCACGGTGATGAGGTCCGTGATCCCCCGGACTCCCTGCAGCAGGACCTCGTCCGCCATCTTGAACGCGTTGACCATGGAGGTCTTCTCCGTCGAGACCGTGAGCAGGCGGTCGTTCGGGATGACGATGAGGGTGTCGACCTTCTCCTTCAGCGTCTGGATCCCCTTCTCGGCCTGCATCGCCCGACGACGGCCCTCGAAGGTGAACGGCCGCGTCACGACGCCGATCGTGAGCGCGCCGAGACCCTTGGCGATCTCCGCGATGACCGGCGCCGCGCCCGTCCCGGTCCCGCCGCCCTTGCCCGCGGTGATGAACACCATGTCGGCTCCCTGGAGGGCCTCTTCGATCTCGCCGCGGTGCTCCTCGGCGGCCTGTCGCCCGATCTCAGGGTCCGAACCGGCCCCGAGGCCCTTGGTCAGCTGACGACCGATGTCGAGCTTCAGGTCGGCATCGCTCATGAGCAGCGCCTGCGCGTCCGTGTTGGCGGCGATGAACTCGACGTGCTTCAGCCCCGCATCGATCATGCGGTTCACCGCGTTGACGCCACCACCTCCCACTCCGACCACCTTGATGAGTGCGAGGTAGTTGCTCTGGGACGGAACGGTCATGTGCTCCCTCGATGCTGTGGCGACCGTCGTCCGGCCGCTCGCCCCCATGTTCCCGCACGAGCCGACAGGGGAGCGGGTTGCAGCGCCGCGACCTTCAACCTGACGCGGAGGTCAACGCCGGCTGGACGCGACCCGCCGACACCATAAGGGAGCCACCAGTCCCGGTCAAGCGGCCCCGACTGCGGCTCCGACTGCGGCTCCGACTGCGGCCGCTCGGCGCTCGCGGCGGCGCTGGCGGCGCTCGCGGCAGGGCTGGCGGCACTCACGGCCGTACGACCGGGGTCGCCGGGGCCGCCACGTCGATCGTGGAGCCTGCCGCGAGCGCGGCGCCCCTCAGGATCGCAGCGACGTCCTCGTACTTCTGGGCGAGCTGGGCGGTCGACCCGAGGTAGACGTTGAGCCCCGAGGTCAACTGGAGGGTGACCTCGCCTTTGCGGTCCTCTGCGACGCTCGTCACCTGGCCTGCGAACGCCTTGGGCAACGAGCTGGCGACGGCCAGCGCGGCGCGGACGTCACGCGCGGTCGAGCCGGGTGGGCCCGGCGGCACGGGCGCGACGACGTGGGGCAGCCCGGTCGGCGGCTGCGCAGCGACCGCGAGCACCTTGCCGCGTCGGCTGACCACCGCCCACCCGGACCCGGCGAGCTCCTGGACCGCCGCGGCCGGCGCCCGCTCCTCCACGACGATGCGCACGCCGTCGGGCCATTCACGCGAGACCGTCGCGTGCGCGACCCACGGAAGACGCTCGACGCCGGCAGCTGCTGCCCCTCCCACGTCGATGAGCGGCGGATGGTCGGCGAGCCCTGCTGCAGCGACGATCTGGCTGACTGGCGTGTGGACCGCGCCGACCACCGTCACGACCCTTGCCGCGAAGAGGCGCGAGTGCAGCGCGTACCACCCGCCCGCGACGACGACCACCAGGCCGAGCACCCACAGCGCTGCCCGCAGGCGCCGGCGAGCCTCGTCGCGAAGGACCGCCGCGCGCCGGGCGCGGATGCGCGGGTCGATCTGCTCGCGTGCCTCGGCGGACGGCCGTGCACCGGCGCGCGACCGCGTGAGGGGGGTGGCTCTCACTCGGCCACCGTCCGCGCGCCGGCAATCTCGCTTCCTCGGCCTTCCTGGGCCAGCGCGTCCTCCGCCCGGGGATCCTCACCCAACGCGTCCGGGCCGAACCCGACGAGCTTCACCTCGGGCCGCAGCAGGACCCCCGTCGCCGCCGCGACCCTGCGCCGCACGTACGCCATCAGCGCGACCACGTCGCCGGCAGTGCCACCGTCGTCGGCCAGGATGAAGTTCGCGTGCTTCTCCGACACCCGCGCGCTGCCGAGGCGGAACCCTTTCAGCCCCGCAGCCTCGACCAGCCGGCCCGCCGAGTCGTCGAGCGGGTTCTTGAACACCGATCCCGCGTTGCTCCCGCCGGGCTGGTGCTCCCGGCGCCAGCGGACGATCTGCGACACGAGCGCCTTCCCCGCCTCTCTCGACCCCCGGCGCACATGGAAGTCGGCCCACACCACCACCTCGGCGTCGGAGAGCGAGGAGGTGCGATAGCCGAGCTCCAAGCTGGACGCGTCGGCCTCGCCACCGCCGGCCCCGGCGAGACCGACCGTCCGGTAGCGCACGAGGCACGAGGCGGTGTCGGCGCCGTGTCCTCCGGCGTTCATCTTGAGCGCGCCGCCCACGCTCCCGGGAATCCCCACCGCCCACTCCAGACCCCGCAGCCCCGCCTCGACCGTGCGACGGGCGAGGACCGGGAGACCCAACGCGCCGCCCGCCCGCACGAAGGTGCCGAAGTCCGGGTCGTCGACGCCCTGGGCGACGAGCCCGGCGAAGGCGCCGCCCGGCCTCACGACGAGCCCGGGGAAGCCCGAGTCGGCGACGAGCAGGTTCGAGCCCTTCCCGAGCACGAGGACCGGGACGCGTCCGGCCGCGCTGCTCGACGCCATCGCGTCCGCGAGCAGCCGAAGCTCCTCCTCGCTCCCGACGTCCACGAGCATCGCTGCGGTCCCGCCCACGCGGTAGGTCGTCAGCGCGCCGAGCGGCGCGTCGAGCCGCGCGCGCCCGCCGAGGCGTGAGGCGAGCGCCGAGACCCCCTCCCTCAGCGCCGCTGTGACCGCGGGCGTCATCCGGCGGCCTCCGTGCGCAGTGCGACGAGCTCCTCGGGGAGGGTGGTGAGGTCCCCCGCGCCGAGCGTCAGGCAGAGATCGCCAGGCTGCAGCATCGCTGCGACGAGCGCACGCAGCTCGTCGCGCGACGAGACGTAGACCACGCGAGGCCGCGCACCCTGGCGCTCGAGCGCGTCGGCGACGAGGCGCCCCGACACCCCCGGCACGGGTGCCTCTCCCGCGCCGTACACGTCGGTCACGAAGACCAGATCCGCGTCGTCGAACGCACGCCCGAACGACTCGGCGAGAGCCGCGGTACGCGTGTAGCGGTGGGGCTGGAAGACCGCGATGATCCGGCGCCACGAGCCCTGCCTCGCCGCGGCGAGGGTCGCGCGCACCTCCGTCGGCAGGTGGGCGTAGTCGTCGACGAACGTCGCGCCGCCGGCCTCCCCGCGGAACTCGAACCGCCTTGGGACGCCGGCGAACCGAGCGAGCGCCGAGACGGCAGCGTCGAAGGGCGCGCCCACCTCGATCGCACCGGCGACGGCGAGCGCGGCGTTGCGCGCGTTGTGCGCGCCTGGGACGGCGAGCTCGATCCGGCCCAACGGGCCGTCGGGTCCTTCGAGGTCGAAGCCGACCGCGCTGCGGCTGGCCACCATCCGACCGACGCGGTACGCGGCCTCCGGGGAGGTGCCGACGCTGATCGCCCCGGCCTCGGCGCCGAGGCGTGCGGCCACCTGGTCGTCGGCGCTCACGATCCGCCGCCTCGCAGAGGCGAGGTACCGGCCGAACGCCGCGGCGAGCGAGTCGAACGTCCCGTAGTGGTCGAGGTGGTCGGGCTCGACGTTGGTCACCAGCGCGATCTCCGAGCGGAGCGCCCCGAAGGAGCCGTAGCTCTCGTCGGCCTCGAGCACGAGCCAATCCCCCGTGCCCCACAGGGCGTTCGTCCCGGTCTCGTTCACGTCTGCGCCGATGAGGTACGACGGTCGCAGGCCCGCCTCGACGAGGATCAGCGAGAGCATCGACGCCGTCGTCGTCTTGCCATGGGTGCCCGCGACCGCGACGCACCTGCGCTCCGCGGCGATCGCCGCGAGGACCGCGGCGCGGCGGGCGACGGGGATCCCCCTGCGCCGCGCCTCGACCAGCTCCACGTTGTCCGCTGGCACAGCCGGCGAGTACGTCACGAGGTCCGCCAGCTCGACCTGGGCAGGCGCGTGGCCGATCCAGACCTCGATGCCCAGCGCCCGCAAGCGTTCGGTGACCGGCGACGCCTTCACGTCGCTGCCGCTCACCTCGTGGCCCATCCCCGACAGCACGGTCGCGATCGCGCTCATCCCCGCACCCCCGACGCCGACCACGTGCACGTGCTGGCGCCCCGACAGATCGAGGTCGGCGAGCTCGACGGGGCCGGGGTCAGCGGGCATGGGCCACCACCAGCTCGCCTATGCGGTCCGCCGCGTCAGGACGGCCGAACGCGCGGGCGGCCTCCCCCATCGCGCCCAACCGCACAGGATCGGAGAGCAGCTCCTCGAGGACCGATCGGAGGCGGTCGGGCCCCACCTCCGCGTCGGTGACGAGCACGGCGGCGCCGGCGCCGACGAGGGCTCGGGCGTTCGCGCTCTGGTGGTCCCCGGGAGCGCCTGGGAGCGGAACGAGGACGGAGGGGACGCCGGCGACTGCGAGCTCTGCGACCGTGCCGGCGCCGGACCGGCACACCATCACGTCGACCGCCTCGTAGAGGCGAGCCATGCGATCTTCGAAGGGGACCAGGCGGTAGAAGAGCGCGTCGCCGCCCGAGATCAGCCCCCGCGCCGAGGCCTCCCGGCGCACCTCGTCTGCGTCGCGTCGGCCGGTCACGTGGTAGAGCGCGAGGTCGGCGCGCCCGCGCCAGCGCTCTGCCAGATCGAGGGCCGCGACGTTGAGACGCCGGGCGCCGAGAGAGCCGCCCACCACGCCCACCACCCTTCGGTCGGCCGGCAGCTCGAGCTCCTTGCGGGCGCGCAGGACCCCGTGCTCGCTGCGATCGACCCCGACGATCTCGGGGCGCACGGCGACGCCGGTCACGACCGCCCGCGGCACGCCGGTCCCCTCGAAGGCCACCGCGTGCGCCGCGGCGCGTCGCCCGAGCAGGCGATGGACCGCGCCAGGCACCGCGTCGATCGTGACGAGGACGAGCGGCACCCCGAGCACGACCGCGGCCGCGTCGGCCGGGAGGCTCGCGTACCCCCCGACGGAGACAACCACGCGCGGGCGGCGCCGGGCAAGGTCGGCGACCTCCCTCGCCGTCGCCCAGACCAGTCCTGCGAGCGCGCCGAAGTTCGCGCGCAACGACGCCGAGTCGAACCGCCGCACGATGCCGCGGCCCGGCAGCAGCGTGAACGGGAAGCCCTGGCCGGCGAGCAGGGTCGCCTCCTGCCCTCGGCGCGATCCGACGAGCTCGATCGTCTCGGGATCGTGGCCGAGCGCGCTGAGCGCGCGGGCGATCGCCAGCGCCTCGAACACGTGCCCACCCGTCCCCCCACCGGCGATCAGCGCGAAGGGCCTCTGCGTCATCCGGACCTGAGCTCCGCAAGCCTGGGGGGCACGTGGCGCTCGCGGACCTGCTCGCTGCGGGCGATGCTCACAAGGACCCCTGCGCCCGCCATCGTGAGCACGAGCGACGAGCCTCCGTAGGAGATGAACGGGAGCGGGATCCCGGTCACAGGGAGCAGTCCGATCACCGCGCCCACGTTGATGATCGTCTCGATCGCGAACCACACCACGATCGCCACCCCGAGCAGCCCGCCGAAACGGTCGGGCGCCCTGCTCGCCGCACGCAGCCCGAACCAACAAAGCGCGCCCAGGAGGGCCAGGATGACACCGGTCCCGACCAGGCCGAGCTCCTGGCCGATCACCGAGAAGATGAAGTCGGAGTGCGGGTTGGGGAGGAACCCCCACTTCTCGGTCCCGTTGCCGAGCCCGACCCCGAAGATGTGCCCCGAACCCAGCCCGATGAGCGACTGGACGACCTGGTACCCCGAGCCCGACGCATGCGCGCCCGGGTCGAAGAACGACAGCAGCCGCTGCCTGCGGTAGGGGTCGGCGAGGCTCGCGAGCACGGCGAGGACGACCACTGCGCCGCCGGCCTTCACCACCGGCCGGAACGAGACGCCCGACGCGAAGAGCAGCGACAGTCCGATGCAGCCGAGCACCACGGTGGTACCCATGTCAGGCTCCAAGAGCACCAGCCCGCAGGCTCCCGCGATGAGCAGCAGGACCGGTCCGATCACCGTTCGCTCGCCCCCCCCGGCTTCCTCGCGTCGGACCACCAGGTCCGCGCCGAAGACCGCGAGCGCGAGCTTCATGACCTCCGAAGGCTGCACGTCGAAGAAGCCGAACCCGATCCATCGGCTCGCTCCTGTCACCTGGACCGCGAGGTGTGGAACGAGCACGAGGAGCAGGCCGCCGAACGCCGCGAGCACGAGCAGGCGCGCGAACTTCCGCAGAAGGCGGTAGTCCATCCGGCTCGCCACGAACATGACCACCGTCCCGAGTGCGAGCCACATGCACTGGCGGATCAAGATCGACCACGCGGATCCGTACGTCTCGATCGAGACGACCTCCGATGCGGAGCCCACCATGATCGTCCCCGCGACGCACAGCACCGCGACGAGCGTCACAAGGATCGTGGACGTGGGCATCTCGCGCAGGAGCACCACCACTCGTGCCTGGCGCGCCACCGACTTGGTCGCCGTCATCGGAATGCTCCTCTGCTTTCCTTCTTCTCCACGGGTGCCGACACACCATCGTCGCCCACCTGGACGCCCAGGTGGGGGATCTTCCCCATCAGAGCTTCGCCACCGTCAGGTACACGCCGTAGAAGATGCCGAGCGCCAGCGCGGCGAAGAGCCCCGCGCAGATCCACAGCCGTACGATGACCGTGGTCTCCGGCCACCCGCTCAGCTCGAAGTGGTGGTGGATCGGTGCCATCCGCAGGATCCGTCTGTGGAAGGCCCGGAAGCTCAGCACCTGGGCGATCACCGACAGCGTCTCGATCACGAAGAGCCCGCCGAGGATGGGAAGGAGCAGGTCAAGGTTCAGGAGTAGGCACAGCGCGCCGAGCCCTGAGCCGATCGCGAGCGATCCGGTGTCCCCCATGACGATCTTGGCCGGTGCCGCGTTCCACCACAGGAAGCCGAGGCACGCTGCGCCCAGAGCGACAGCGGTCAGCGCGAGGTCGATCGCGTACGCAGGGAGCACGTGGAAGATCATGCGGTGCCGGAAGATCCAGTACCCGAGGATCCCGAGCACCGAGAAGCTCATCGTCGACGATCCCGCAGCGAGGCCGTCCAGGCCGTCCGTCAGGTTCACCGCGTTGGAGGCGCCGACCAGGACGAAGACGGCGAACGCGACCCAGCCCGCCTCGCCGAGCTCGATCCCCGGCGAGCTCATCCGCGTGAACGAGAGCGTCGTCGCGGTGTGGGCCCAGTGCACGGCCAGCTCGGCGAAGAGCACCGCGGCGGCGACCTGCGCGGCGAACTTCGCCCGCTTGTTCAACCCGAGGCTCCGGTGGTTCCTCACCTTGATCCAGTCGTCGAGCGCGCCGATACCGCCGAAGAGGACGACCGTGATCACGACGAGCACGCCCTCCGCGGAGAACCTCACCTCGTCGCCGATGTGCCCGACGAGGTACCCACCGACCACCGCGCCGACGATCGCGAGCCCCCCCATCGTCGGCGTCCCTGCCTTGGCCGTGTGGGTGGCCGGGCCATCCTCGCGGATCTGCTGGCCGATGCGCCTCCGGCGGAGCCAGCGCATGAGGACCGGAGTCCCGAGGATGGAGAGCCAGAACGCAGCCGCTCCCGAGGACATGATCGACAGCACCCCTCACGCACCCCTGTCCGAAGGGGAGCCCCCCGAAGAGGCGCCGTCCGAAGGGGAGCCGCCCGAAGAGGCGCTGGACCTGAGCGACGAGAGCACCTCGGCCGCGACGGCACGATCGTCGAAGGGCAGGCGCCGGTCCCCCACCACCTGCACGGTCTCGTGCCCCTTTCCCGCCACCACAACCACGTCTCCGGGCCGCGCATTGCGGATCGCGAGCTCGACGGCACGCCGCCGGTCCGGCTCGACGAGCGGCTTCGCAGGCGGGGCGATACCGCGCAGCACGTCTTCGATGATCCGGCCGGGGTCCTCGTGGCGCGGGTTGTCGGACGTGACCACCACCACATCGGCCCCCTCGGCCGCTGCAGCGCCCATGGCAGGGCGCTTCATGGCGTCACGGTCACCTCCGCAACCGAAGACGACGATGGTGCGGCCCCCAGCTTTGGCCGCTACTCGCCGAGCCTCGGCGAGGACCGTCTCGAGCGCAGCAGGGGTGTGCGCGTAGTCGACCAGCACGCAGAAACCCAGGCCGCCCGTGTCGATCACCTGCATGCGCCCGGGAACCGGCTGGGCAGAGGAGAGACCCTCGGCCACGACAGCTGGCGGGACGCCGAGGACCACCGCTGCCTCCGCTGCCAGCTGCGCGTTGGAGACGTTCACGAGCCCGGTGAGGGGTATGACCACCTCCTCGCCACGCCAGGTGAACCTCGAGCGCCCGACGCCCAGCCGCACGTCGCGGACGCCCGTCCAGCTGACCGCCACGGCCGGCACCCGCGTGCGCTCGAGGATGCGACGTCCCCACGGTCCGTCCGCGTCGACGACTGCCGCTCTCGTCCGCTCGGGCTCGAACAGCATGGCCTTCGCCTCGAAGTACGTCTCCATCGACCCGTGGAAGTCGAGGTGGTCGTGGCTGAGGTTCGTGAAGACCGCCACGTCGAAGCGCACCGTGTCAACTCGCGACTGCACGAGCGCATGGCTCGAGACCTCCATCGCCACAGCCGGGCGTGCGTTCGTCGTCGCATCTCGGCGCGCGGCTCTGGCGGTCGCGTCCCGCGCGGCAGCGAACGCGCGTTGCAGATCGGTGGACTCCGGCGTCGTCATGGAGCCGGTGAGCGTCCCGATCACGGTCGTCGGGTGGCCTGCATGCTCCAGCACCGCGCCGAGAAGGTGGGTGACCGTGGTCTTGCCGTTCGTGCCCGTCACACCGGCCAGGAGAAGGGACGCAGCCGGGTAGCCGTAGAAGGCGGCGGCGAGGCGAGCCATCGCCGCGCGAGCGGTGCCCGGCGCGATCCGGACCCCGACGACGTCGCGAGGGAGCGGTCCCACGTCGCGCTCCGCGACGATCCCCGCAGCTCCCCTCTCCACGGCCTCTAGGACGTGGTCGTGGCCGTCGGTCTGCCCCCCGACGAGACAGCAGAAGAGCGTGCCCGGCGCGACGCGCCGGCTGTCGTGCTCGACCCCGGTCACGTCCGCGTGCCCGGGGTCGCCCGACGTCGCGAGCACGTCGATGTCGTCGAGCAAGAGGGTCATGAGCACGGAAGGCTGCCGGGGAACGTGGGCACGGACCATCCGTGAGCCGAGGCCCCCGCGGATGGTAGCCGCGTCACGTCGCCTGCCGGACCAGCGCTGTCAGTGTCGTCGGTGCTGTGGCCTGCGGCTTGCCTCCGAGCCCCGGCGTAGCCGGGACGTCGTAGCGGTGCAGCGCGTAGGCCATGATCTTCGAGAACACCGGAGCCGCCACGGCCCCGCCGTAGATGGGGGTCGGCCGGTCGAGCACGACGATGGCGCTCAGCACCGGATGGTTCGCAGGCGCGAACCCGACGAACGTCGCGTCGTAGGCTGTGAGGTACCCGGCGGTGCCGTTGTCGGCGGGGATCTGAGCGGTTCCCGTCTTCCCTGCGACGAGGTACCCGGGCACGGCGGCCGCGACGCCGGTGCCGTTGTCGACGACCTGCTCGAACATCGGCACGAGCTCCTTGGCGACAGCCGCGGGCATGACCCGACGGGCCGGGGAGGGTGGCGTCGGGCGCACGGCGCCATCGGCGCCCACCGTCGCGCGCACGAGCTTGGGCACGACGAAGACACCGCCGTTGGCTAGGGAGTTGTACGCGTCGAGCACCTGCATGGGGCTCACCGCGTCCACCTGACCGATCGGGAGCGACACCCAGTCGGTCGCCGCCCACTGCGCCGGGGTCACGAGCAGTCCCGGAGAGTCCCCCGGGAAGTGCAGACCGGTCGGCTCGCCGAAGCCCAACTTCTTCACCTGTGCGAGCAGGCGTGTCTCGCCGAGCTTCTGGGTGATGAAGGACGTCCCGATGTTCGACGACTGCGCGAGGATCTGCGTCGCGGTCATCTGCATGGTGGGGTGCGGTGTCGCATCGTGGAAGAGGTAGCCGTCGATCGTGCGTTGGTCAGGCACCGTGAACGTCGTCTGGGGCGTGATGACCCCCGCGGCGAGCGCAGCCGAGAAGGGGACGATCTTGAACACGGACCCCGGCTCGTAGAGCTGGGTCACCGCGGCATTGGTCGGCGCCTCCTCGACCGGCCCGTTCGGACCGATCGCGACGGGGGCCACCGAGCTTGACGTCGGCGGCGCTGCCGGCGCCGCGGTCTGCGACCCCCCGTTCGCCCCCTGCGGCGAAGCACCGGGGTTCGCGACGAGGCTGGCCATGGCGAGCACCTGCCCGGTGGCCGTGTCCTCGACGACCACCTGCCCCCCCGACGCGTGGGACGCCATGATCTCCCGGGCCAGGTCCTGTTCTGCCGTGTACTGCAACGGCGCGTCCAGCGTGAGCTGGAGGCCCGTCCCCGCCACTGCGGGCGTCTTCCTCACGACCGGGGTTCCAGGCAGCTGGATCCCGAGCGGAGATTCGAGGAGGGTCTCCTGTCCGGCCTGCCCGGCGAGTATCCGGTTGTACTCCGCCTCGAGACCTGCGTCGCCTTGGCCCGCGGCGTTCACGCCGCCGACCACCGGGGCCGCCAGGTTGCCGGCGGGAGCGACGTCCACCGAGGTGGCGATCATCGTGATCCCGGGGAACGCCAGCGCTGAGACCTTCTTCGCCTCGGCGACCGACAGGTGCGGGACTAGCGGGACGTAGCCGGACCTCTCCGAGAGAAGACTTGCGAGCTTCGCCGCTCCGAGGTGGAGCAGGGGAGCCAGCGCTCGCGCCTCTGCGATTGGGTGACGGATCTGGAAATCGTCGGCGACGACCATGTCGGTGGGGATCGACGTCGCCAGCACCACGCCGTTGCGATCGGTGATCGTGCCTCGCAGCGCACGGACGGTGACCGGCTGGGTCAGCTCCTGCGCCGCCTCCGCCTGGTACTGCCCAGAGTGGAGCACCTGGACGTCGACGAGCCGCGCGGCGATCACGAGGAGCGCGACGACGAGGGCGATCCGCACCACGCGCACGCGACGCATGAGGAGCTCGCGCGCTTGCGCGGCACTCCGGCGGCTCCGCGGCGCCCCTGGGCGGAGTCGCGGCGCCTGCCCGAGCCGCGGCGCCCCTGGGCGGAGTCGCGGCGCCTGCCCGAGCCGCGGCGCCTGGCGCGTGGAGCTCCCGCCCGATCCGCTGGAACCCGGCAGGGCGGGGCGACGCGGTGCGGTCCGCGTCGCCGTCGGTCCGCGGGTCACCCGCCCGATGAGGCCGGCGCTGCCGGCGAGGTCCCCGCCGTCGGTGCGACGTGCGGAGGTGGCAGCGCAATGCCGAGCGGGACGTGTGTGAGCTGGCGCACCTGCGTCGGCGACACCATGTGGAGCGTGTCCTCGGCGACCCGCAAGATGCGCGTGGGGTTCTCGAGGTTGGCGAGCGCCAGGACCTCGCGCTGGTGGAGCAAGCGTGCAGATGTGATCTCCGCCTGAAGGCCCGCGAGGCGTACCTGTCCCTGCGCCAGCTCGGCGTGGCCGATCACCACGATCAGGAGGCTGAGGCTGACCACCGCCCCAGCGAGCACCGTCGCGACACTTCGTCGCCGCACGCGCCGGACGCGCGGCGCACGCGGTGCGACGACTTCGAGCGACGGTCGTCCTTCGGGTGCGTGGCGCGCCGGCTGCGGCACGGCACGTGCCGCTGCGTCCGCCCGTGTCCCCCGGAGCGCCGTGCTCACGCAACGGCCTTTCTCTGGATTCTCTGGATTCGCTGGATCGCTCGGAGCCTCGCGCTCTGTGCACGGTGGTTCCGTGCGACTTCGGCGGCCGACGCTTTCCGCGCCCCGCGGAAGACGAGGACGTGGTCGGGCCGCGCGCCGCAGACGCAGGGGAGCCCGGGAGGGCAGGTGCAACCGCCGGTGACCGCCTCGGCGAACGCCGCCTTCACCAGGCGGTCCTCCCCTGAGTGGTAGGAGATCACGACCATCCGGCCACCAGGGGCGAGCAGGTCGAGCGCGGCCGGCAGCGTCCGTGCGAGCTGGACGAGCTCGTCGTTCACTGCGATCCTGAGCGCCTGGAACACCCGGCGCGCCGGGTGGCCGCGCCGTCGCGCCGCGGCGGGGATCGCCCTCGCCACGACATCGGCCAGCTCGCCCGTCGTCGTGAGCGGGCGCGCGTCGACGATCGCCCTGGCGATACGGCGCGCGAAACGGCCCTCGCCGCTGGCAGCGAACAGCGCCGCGAGCTCGTCCACCGTCGCGGAGCCCACGAAGTCGGCAGCGCTCGGCCCGCCCGTCGGGTCCATGCGCATGTCGAGGGGCGCCGACTGGCGGTAGGAGAATCCACGCTCGGCACGGTCGAGCTGCGGCGAGCTCACGCCGAGATCGAGGAGGACGCCGACGACCGTCGGCGACATCGCCGGCGACTCCGGCCACGTCCCGGGCTCTTCAGCCGCTTCGGCCACGAGGTCCGCGATCTGGTCGAACGTGGCCTGCCGCACCACGGCTCGGCGTCCGAAGCGCCTGAGCCGCTCAGCCGACGCGGCGACGGCGTCCGGGTCCCGGTCGAGGGCAAGCACGCCGAGATGCCGGTGCGCGTCGAGCAGCGCTGCGGCATGCCCTGCACCGCCAGCCGTGCCGTCGACGATCACGCCGGCAGGAACGGGATCGAGGAGCGCGACCACCTCGTCCACCATGACGGGCTCATGAGCGAAGATCCGGGCCATCTGCAGCCCCTCGACGAGGGAGCCTCCCCGGGGACTTGCCCCTGGGCGACCAGGAAAGAAGAGGGCGGAGAAGAAGTCTTCCACCAGGCCGGTCGAGGGGCTGCACATGGTCCGGCATACGTGGCTCCAGCGGCGCCGCGATGCCATGCGACGGTACGGGTCGATGCTCTCCTTCCTCCGCTCGCTTCTCGGCTCGCTTCTCAGTCCGCCTCGAGAAGCCAGCGCTCCTCGGGGACGACACGCTCCTCCCACACGGCGGGGTTCCAGAGCTCGATGCGATCGATCGCGCCGTGCACCAGCACGTCGCCCTCCAAGGACGCGAACCCGCGTAGGTGTGCCGGGATGGCCATCCGGCCCTGCCTGTCGATCTCCACCTCGTGGGAGCTCGCTGCCCACAGCCGGGCCCGGTTGCGAGCGGTCCGTCCCTGCGCGGCCTCCTCCTGCAACGCCTGGAGCTGACGCTGGAACTCCCCTGGCGTCCAGAGCGCGAGGCATCCCTCTCGATGCTCGGTCAGGTAGCCACCCCTCTCGAAGTCGGCGCGGAACTTGGCAGGGAGGATGACCCTCCCCTTCGAGTCGAGCGAGTGCTCGTACCTTCCAACGAATGCCGCCACCGACTCTGGTCCAGTCCCCGTCCCCGTCCACGACGCTCCTCAACCCGCGCCTTGCACTCGATGCCCTATAGCTCCACTGTCAACCACTTCGCGCCACTCTACGCCCCTTTCCCCCACCGGTCAACAGTCTCGACCCACTGCGCCCCAAGGACACGGGGGCGACGCGACCTTCCAGAGCCCACGAGGGGACGCGGCGTGCGCACAGGGCGCGACGGGAGGTGGGGAGGTGGGGAG
>JAKBTL010000082.1:33101-37478 GCA_021844425.1 Actinomycetes bacterium
GGGAGGTGGGGAGGTGGGGAGAGCAGCCGAGGCGGAGGCGGAGGCGGAGACCCAGGGAGATGGGGTTGCGGACGAGCCGCTCAAGAGCAGGTGCGGCGAGCCGGCGGCGAGGCCGGTCAGCCTCGCAGCACCTCCCAGGACTCAGGGTCGGGAAGCGCGGCGAGCAGGGCGTCTTCGCTCCACGACGCCGAGACGAGCTCGTCGAACCCCGCGGCGGCGTCTTCGATCGCCGCGGCGAGCGCCCGGCGTGTCGCCAGAGGGCGCGAGAGGAGGTCGGCGATCGCCCCCGCGTCCCACCGGCGGTAGGCGCACCCGTGGACGAGCACGCCTTCCCGGCTCCGCCACTGAGCGAGGCCGACGACCTTTCTCCCGCGCCACGTGACCTCTCCGGGCCCGACTCCGGCGAAGCAGATCACGTCGCTCCCCGGCGCCGGGACCGAGGATCCCCGATGGACGCTCAGGTGCCCCGACCCGAGCGCGCGGGCCCACCACTCGCCGACCACGATGGCGCTCGCGCGCGGCTCCGCCGACCACAGGGGGTCGCCACGAGGCACCCAGAGATCTGCCCAGACCTGGGCCCGGGGACGCAGGAGGACCGCTCCCCCGCCGCTGCGACGCCGGACCACCGCGACCCCGCTGCGGCCCGCTCGCTCAGCGTCCACGACGGTGCCCGCCTGCGTGCTGCCGAGGACGACCGTCGAGCGCTCCACGTCCCTCAAGACGACGCGACGGCCCGCGGTGCGGAGCGGCTCGACGTCGAAAGCGCCCGCGTCGCCGCCGACGCCCGGAGCGCTCAGGACGCTGCCGCCAGGTACGGCTCCCACAAGGGATCGATCTCTGCGAGGTGGCGGAGCCGCCAGAGGTGGCCGTCAGGTGCCCAAGGCGTGAACGAGAGGGTCCATCCGATCTCGGAGAGGAGTTGGTCACCCTTCAGCAGATTGTCGCGCTTGCAGGACGCGACGACGTTCGTCCACTCGTGACGCCCGCCCCGGCTCCTGGGCACGACGTGGTCGACCGTGTCGGCCACCTGCGCGCAATACGCGCACACGCCCCCGTCCCGGCGGAGCACGGCGCGCCTGGTGAGCGGTGGGGTTCGCGCCCAGCGGGGGATGCGGACCATCCGGGACAGACGGACGATCGCGGGAACCTCCACGCTGAGCTGCGCGGACCGGAACACCCTTCCCTCGGACCTGAACACGACCGCTTCGGCGCGGCCGTCCAGCATCAGCACGACCGCGCGCCGGTCGGACACCAGCGCCAGCGGCTCATAGGTCGCATTGAGCAGGAGAACCCGCTCCACGCCCCCGAAGGCTACCGGAGCGCACCAGGCGATCGGCGCCATCTCTGCCGGCACCACTCGAGGAACTCGACGACGTCGTCGGGAGCGGGGGGCGCTTCCCCATCGCCTCCGTAGGCAGTCTCCATGCGAAAGCGCCAGTACTCCGGGTCCGGCCAGGGCACGGGCGGCCACCGGCGCCACCACCCCCGCGGCGCAAGACGCGCGGCTGCCACGAGCGCGACCAACCACAGTCGAGGATGAGCGACGAGCGCGCGGGCTGCGGTGCGGAGGCCCTGTGGCAGGCTCACGGGCGCCCTCCGCGTTCGATCCCCCGGAACCCGACCGCAGCGGCGCCCACGAGCGGCCCGTCTGCACCAAGCCCACCAGGGACGATCCTCGCGTCGGCGACGAACGACAGCCGGGCGCGCTGGGAGAGCTCCGCATGCGCTGCGGCGAAGAACGGCGCACCGTAGCCGAGCGCGACGGATCCGGAGACGACAGCGAGGTCGAGGTCCAAGAGAGCAGCGACCGACGCGACCGCGCGCCCGACGAGCATCCCCGTCCGTTCGATGACGTCTGCAGACGCCTCCGCTGGCGGTTTGCCGGTGATGGCTTCGATCGCCGTGCCGGAGGCCTCGGCCTCGAGACAGCCCCGCGCGCCGCACGCGCACCTTCGACCGGAGGGCTCGACGATGACATGCCCCACGTGACCGGCGTTGCCGAGGCGTCCGTCGAGCAGGCTGCCGTCTACGACGAGGCCGCCTCCGATCCCGGTCGAGACCACCATCGCGAGGTAGTCGTCGGCCCCGGCCGCTCCGCCGTAGCGACCCTCCGCGAGCGCCAGAGCCTTGGCGTCGTTGTCGACGAACGTCGGAAGCCCGGTCAGGTCCTGCAGTCGGCTCCGCAACGGAAAGCTCCGCCATCCAGGGATGTTGAGCGGTGAGACCGCGTCGCCGTGGTCCCGCATCGGCCCGCCGCAGCCGGCGCCGCACGCGACCGCGTCCACCGCAGCGCCGAGGTCGAGGACCTCGCGCACCACCGCGGCGAGAGAGGACCACAACGTCTCAGCGTCGGCTGCCTTCGGAGTGGGAGCCAAGGCTGAGGCCAGCACCTCACCTCCGGCGCCGACGATCCCGACCCGGAACTTCGTGCCGCCGATGTCGACGGCCAGGACGCTCCCGCCCGTCAGCGGTCGCGCCGGAAGAGGTGCGAGCGGATCCACTCCCGGGTGTCGTGGAGCGCGTGCTCGAGGCTCGCGGGCTGCTCCGCGTCACCGCGCGCGTGGGTCAGGTCGTGCCAGCTCGCCTTTCCCAGGCGTCGGAGGTTCCGCTCGAACACGACAGCCGACACGAACATCATGGCGACGCCCACGAGCCCGAGCAGGACCGACTCCGAGTAGAAGGCGACGAGCACGGCGAGCCCTGCGAGGAACCCCAGTGCCGCCCACTTGCACTGTCGCCCTGCGTGCCGGTACACGGTGTGGCTCCGCACGCGCTCGGCGAACTGGGGATCCTCGCGTACGAGCGACTCTTCCAACTCAGCCAGAATGCGCTGCTCGTGCTCAGACAGCGACACCGGGTCGCTCCTCCTCCACTTCACCTTCCGGCCACTTGGCCTGCGGCACCTGCGCGGTGAGGGACCTCCTCGCACCCCGGCTCGATGCCTCGGTGGCCCTCCCGACCATGCTCACCTCGACCATGCCCAGCCCGACCATGCCCACCTCGACCATGATCGCGCGACCGCTTCTTCGATTCCACAGTGTACGACGCGCCGTCGAGCGCAGCAGCCCGCCCTCGGGTCGGAACCGGCCTCTACGGGGCGCCCGCACCAGCGGTGCGCCGCCGCCTGCGCCACGACCACAGGCCGGACACCGCGGCGCCCAGCGCCCCCGAGATCACGATGACCACGATCAACGGCGCGGCGGCGGTCGTCACCCAGAACTGGATCCGCACCTCCTCGAAGTTCGCGACCGCGAACCAGATCAAGAGCGCGAGGAGGATGCCCGTCAGCACGAGCCGGGTGTCACGTCCGCGGTGCCGACGAGGCGGCCCCTCGGACGATGGCTGAACCTCCGGCGCCGTCCATTCGTCCTCCACGGCGATCTCCTTTCTCACAGCGCTGGTGAGAGCGCGACGGGCCGCCCCCGCTCCGGTCCCCCCGGCGCGCGACCTCGCCCGACCTAGCCCTCCAGACCCGCGACGCCGACGGGGCACGAGACGCCGGTGCTCCCGAGCCCGCAGTAGCCGCCGGGGTTCGCCGCGAGGTACTGCTGGTGGTACTCCTCGGCGTAGTAGAAGGGCCCGGCGAGCACGAGCTCGGTCGTGATCTCGCCGAGGCCCGCGGCGCAGAGACGCTCCTGGTACCTCGAAGCCGCCGCCCGCGCGGCGTCGAGCTGCACGTCGGAGGTCGCGAACACCGCCGAGCGGTACTGCGTGCCCACGTCGTTGCCCTGGCGCATCCCCTGGGTCGGGTCGTGCCCCTCGAAGAACGCCGAGAGGAGCTGCTCGTAGGAGACTCTCGCCGGGCGGAAGACGCAGAGGACCGACTCAGCGTGCGCGGTGAGGCCCGTGCACACTTCCTCGTAGGTGGGGTTCGGAGTGAAGCCGCCGCAGTATCCCACCGCCGTCGTGAACACCCCGTCGATCTGCCAGAAGATCCGCTCAGCCCCCCAGAAGCACCCCATGGCGAAGATCGCCCGCTCGGTGCCAGCCGGGAACGGCGGCACCAGCGGCGCGTCCAGAACGAGGTGTCGCCTCGCCACTGCCATCGGCGCCGCGCGTCCGCCGAGGGCGTGCGCCGCGTCCACCTTCTCCATCACAGCTTCTCCATTTCACCGCTCGGTCGAAGCTCTGTCGGTCCTCTGCACCGCCATCTCTCCATCCTGCCACCAGCTCTGCGCCACGCGACCCCGCGTGCGACCACCCGGTCATTGCGCCGGCACGCACGCGGGGCGGCGCGGGTACCTTGGTTGCCGAGTGTCCAGACGGTCTGCTCGCGTGCAGCCGGTCTGCGCGAGTGGTCCGCCACGGCGGGTCGCCGTTGCGGGTCGCCGTCGGCTTTCGAAGGGACGGTGCGCGCGATGACCACAACCGGCTCGG
>JAKBTL010000082.1:37578-81625 GCA_021844425.1 Actinomycetes bacterium
GAGCGCGCCGAGCGCGCGACCCGACTCGCCGCCGCGTATGCCTCGGCGCGGACCATGACCGAGGCACTGGCGTCGCCGCTCTCCGCCGAGGACCAGACCGTGCAGTCCATGCCCGACGTCAGCCCCACGAAGTGGCACCGTGGGCACACGTCGTGGTTCTTCGAGACGTTCCTCCTGCTGCCTGAGCTGCATGGCTACGAGCAGCACCACCCCATGTACGGATTCCTCTTCAACTCCTACTACGAGGCCGCCGGCACGCGACACCCCCGGCCCGAGCGCGGTCTGATCTCGAGACCGGGGATCGAGGAGGTCGCCGCCTACCGGCGCCATGTGGACGTTGCGATGGGCGACCTCCTCGGCCAGTTGCTCGCCGACGAGACGATCGACCTGATCGAGCTGGGCATCCACCACGAGCAGCAGCACCAAGAGCTCCTCCTCATGGACATCAAGCACGTCCTGTCGAAGAACCCGCTTCGCCCCGCGTACCGCTTGCCGCCTGCCGGTTCCCCAGACGCCCAGGGCGCGTCTTCTGGCGGCCGGGGCGCTCCAGGAACGGCCGCGCCGACGACGCCAAAGATCGAGTGGATCGAGCACCCCGGCGGCGTCGTCGAGGTCGGCCACGGCGGCTTGGGATTCGCCTTCGACAACGAGTCGCCCCGCCACTCAGAGATGCTGGTGCCGTTCGCCCTCGCGACGCGCCCGGTGACCTGCGGCGAGTGGGCCGAATTCGCCGACGACGGCGGGTACACCCGCCCCGAGCTCTGGCTGTCCGAAGGCTGGGCCGCCGTCCAAGAGCACCGCTGGCGCGCCCCGCTCTACTGGGACCTCTCCGAAGCCTGCCCTGCCGTCTTCACGCTCGAGGGCCCGCGCCCGGTCGAGGCGGCCGAGCCCGTGGTGCACGTCAGCTACTTCGAAGCGGACGCCTTCGCCCGCTGGGCAGGGGCTCGATTGCCCACCGAGGCCGAGTGGGAGCAGGCCGCGTCCAACGAGAAGTCCTGGCAGGATCCGGGCGACGCGACGTTCGGCCTCCATCCCTCCCCGGTCGAGGCGGGCGGCTTCTTCGGGACCGTCTGGCAATGGACGTCGAGCAGCTACAGCCCGTACCCGGGGTTCCGGCCGGCCGCGGGCGCCGTCGGCGAGTACAACGGCAAGTTCATGGTGAACCAACAGGTGCTGCGCGGGAGCGCGTGCATCACCCCACCTGGGCATGCCCGCGCCACGTACCGCAACTTCTTCCCCGCCGCGTCGCGCTGGGCGTTCAGCGGCCTGCGACTGGCGCGGGACCTGTGAGCGTGGCCCCTCTCCAGCCCCTCACGCTGACCATCGACGTCCACCTCGACGCCGCCGACCTGCGCGCCGCGCTGGCTCGGGACGTGCGGTCAGGGCTCGGCGCCGCCCGCAAGTCGCTCCCTCCAACCTGGTTCTACGACGAAGAAGGGAGCAAGCTCTTCGAGGAGATCACGAGGCTCCCCGAGTACTACCCCACCAGGGCCGAACGCGTGCTCCTCGAACGCCACGCAAGCGACGTCGCTGCGCTGACCCGCTCCGACACGCTCGTCGAGCTGGGCGCAGGAGCGTGCGAGAAGACCCGCGTGCTCCTCGACGCGCTCGCAGACCTCGGATCGCTGCGCAGGTACGTGCCCTTCGACGTGAGCGCAGACTTCTTGGAGGAGGCCGCGACGGCGCTGGGCCGCCAGTACGAGGGGCTCGTCGTCCACGCCGTCATCGGTGACTTCCACCGCCACCTCGGGAAGATCCCAGGCAGTGGCGGACGGCTGATCGCCTTCCTCGGCGGGACGATCGGGAACCTCGTCCCGCGGCAGCGCCGTCGCTTCTTCTCAGCACTCCGGGCCACCATGGCGCCCACCGACCACCTCCTGCTCGGCGCGGACCTCGTGAAGGACGTGGGGACGATCCTCGCTGCCTACGACGACTCGGCGGGAGTGACCGGCCGCTTCAACCGCAACGTCCTCCACGTGGTCAACCGTGAGCTCGACGCGGACTTCGTCCCTGACCGCTTCGCGCACGTGGTGCGATGGAACCCCGAGCAGCAGTGGATCGAGATGCGCCTGCGGTCCGAGCTCGACCAGCTGGTGCACGTGGGGGCGCTCGGGCTCGCCGTGCCCTTCGGGCGGGGCGAGGAGCTCCTGACCGAGATCAGCGCCAAGTTCACGCCGGCAGGGATCAGGTCGGAGCTCGTGCGCGCCGGGTTCGTGCTCGACCGTCAGTGGGGCGAGAACGCAGGCGACTTCCTCCTCACCCTGGCGCATCCCGCGTCGCGCCGCTGAGGGCGCCCGCGGTCGCGCCGCTCCCGCTCGGCCCTGCGGCCGGGCCGGTCCCCCCGTCGCCGCCGCCTTCCCCACGGTTCCAGGCGCGCCACACCAGACGGTGCACCGGGAGGTACCTGGGGATGTCGCGCAGACCCGGGATGATCGGGACGCAGAGCAAGAGGATGGTGGCCACCCCGGTCAGGTAGATGGCGATGAGGTCGACGTTCGTCGACGTGCGGAACCCGGGGACCTGGTACCAAAGGTCGTACAGCCACAGCCACGGCTGGCCCGGGTAGCTCCCGGTCTCGTTCATGACGCCCCACTCTGTGCCGAGTAGGTGCAGCTTCTTGCCGACCGAGGCGAAGTAGCTACCGTCCTGCAAGAAGAGCAGTGGCTTCGTGTAGTCGGTGCCGTAGAACAGGTGATGGGCCAAGAGGGCGGCGTCGATGGCGCCCGAGCGCGCCATCGTGAGCTCGGCAGATATGAGGACAGGCACCGGTCCGTCGGCGGTTCTCGGCACGACCGGCACGTCGTTCCTGAAGCTCACGTGGGACACGACCTTCAGGTAGGCGACGTCCCACGCCTTCTGCACCGACCTGGGAGCGGTCTCGTAGCGGTGCAGCGCCCGGGTCAAGGTCGGGTCGCCGGGTGCACGCGTCGACAGCGGCGCGAGCACGAATGTCCTGGCGGAGTTGATCGGCTGCATGACCCCGGTGATCTGCTGCCAGGACACGATGATCTTCTGCACCATCCCGGTGCCCGCAGGCGTCGAGACGTTGTCGTACGGCGGGCCGTACGTCGCGGTCTCGCTCGTGTAGGCGAGCTCGGCGGCGCTGGTCGCCATGAAGTCTCCCGGTGTGGCATGGGACCAGCTCTGGATCGTCACCGGGGGGACGTCTGGAGAGGAGACCACCGACGCCAGGGCGAGCACCAGGACAAGCACCACCGCACTGGCGATGCTCGCCTCCTTCAAGATGTCGTAGCGCCGGGTGGGTCCGCGCCACTCTGCCGCATCGGCGGCAGTCGCCGCCCGGCGTGCCGCCTTCCCTCGGACGCGCCGCGCCGGCAGAGGGTGGCTCACGCCGCGCACCCGAACGAGCAGGATGTGGGCGCCCACGATCGCGACGAGGACCAGCGGCACGAGCACGATGTGCCACATGAGCATCTGCCCGAAGTTCATGGTGTCGAAGAACGGCCCCACCCCGGCGGCGTTCACCGCGTCCTTGGCGTTGGTCGATATCCACTGCGAGTCGAGGTTCTGCTGGGAGAGGTAGCCGGTGAAACACTCGACGACGGAGGCGACGAAGGCGACCACGCCGGTCATCCAGGTGAGGGCGCGTCGCCCGCGCCACGCCGCCATCCAGAACTTCCCCCAGAGGTGGATGACCATGAAGGCCATGAACATCTCCACGCTCCACAGGTGGAGGCTGTTGAAGAAGTGGCCGACCGGGTTGTAGTGCCACCAGTCGGGTCCACCCAGGGCGAGCGCGAACCCCGACACGATCGCCACGGCGAGGGCGGCGAGCGTCGCGACCCCGAACACGTAGACCCAGGAACGCACGTACGCAGGCTGCCTGTCGGGAAGGAGCTTGCCCGGCGGGAGGAAGCGGAGGCCGAGACGGCGCACACGGGCGGTCCACATGGCGGCGTCGCCGTCGCCGTCCGCAGCGGCTCCGGCCGCGTCGCCTTTGTACGCGACCAGTGTCGGAGCGCCCTCGGGTGCGCCGTTCCCCTGGTCCTTCGGTTCAGCGTCTCGCCCGTGCTTGCCGAGCGGGAACGGCACGAGGAGCGCGGCGCCGAAGATGACCAGCATCACGAGGATCAGCACGAGGTTCGCCTCGGACACCGTGAAGATGTTCCAGTGGAGATAGGTCCCCGGAGAGTTCAGATCGACCGCGAGCTGCGCTGCTCCACCCATTGAGCCTCCTCGTAGGCTGTCCGACGGCATCGGGGCTCGATGCGTTCCCCGCTCCCCGACAGCGTGCAGGGACGGCGGCAACGCTGCTAGGGGCGTTGGTCCCGACCAGCATTGATTGTCGCGCGCACACGGCGCGGCCTTCGACGAGCTGGCGCGAGATCAGCTCGGCGCCGGGACGGGAACGGCGCCGGGCGCCGCGAGCAGGACGTGGAGGCTCTAGGCGCGAAGTGCGACCGCTGCGTCCGGAGATACGATCCGGAAGCTGAAGGACTCCTCGAGGTAGAGGTGTACGAGCTCGGCGTCGTGACGCTCGTAACCCACCGAAAGGTCCTCCCCCGACTCGAAGAGGAAGTCGCCGCCGCGCAAGCTCACGACGACCGCCCCCCTCACGCCTGGCGCGCGCACGACCGGGCCGCCGAGGATCTCTCGGAGATGGTCGACGACCGGCCTTCCCTGCTCGGTGATCTCCACCACCCCGGTGTAGGCCTCCGGTCCGAGCGCGAGCCCGTAGGGACCGCTCACCCCCGCAGCGAGAAGCGTCGCGACCGCCGACGCGACGCGGGCGGGGTACTCGACCACATCGGAGCCGAGGGAACCTGGCTCGTGCGGCGACGCCTCGGCGATCCCCCGGATCTGGGCGTCGACCCATCCATGGAAGAGCGCGACGTTCTCCGCTTGCGCGATCGCCTGCGCCGCCTCGTCGAGCGTCGCGAGGTCGACGTCGAGCGCGCCGCGCGCGGCGTCACGCAGCTCGTCGAGCAAGAGCGCGAAGGGCGCTCGCAGCTCCACGAGCGGGAGGACCACCCGCCGGCGCGCGACGGTCCCGGGCGAGGGCGCAGAGATCGGACTGGCGCGTCCGACGTCGGTGCCCGAGTGCTTCCAGCCGAACGGCCCTGCGAAGTCGACGAGCTTGCGCCCCGCGAGCGCCGGGGCAAGCCGCTGGCGAGCCTCCTCGTCGACGAGCGACCACGCCTCGCCGGTAAGCGGGGCGAGCGAGCGCAGCAGATTGCTCATGCGAAGTGCCTCCTCACGACCGCGTGGGCCCGAGGCCGAGCGAGCCCGACCGGGCGTCTCCTGCACCTCCTGGCGACCGATCCGCAGCCGGGGGGTCGCCGGGCCGTCGGCCTTCGGCACGCGCCTCGATCCCGGTGATCGGTCCTTCCGTGAAGAGGTAGGTCCGCATGTGGGCGTCGAGCGTCGCGTCGTGGCGGCGCAGCCATTCGAGGAGCATCATCGCGTGCTCCTTCTCCTCGTCACGATTGTGCGCGAGGATCGCACCGAGCTCGGCGTCCTGGGTCGCGTCGACACGCTGGTCGTACCAGTCGACGGCCTCGAGCTCCTCTTGGAGCGAGGTGAGCGCCCGGTGGCGGTCGACCGTCTCGGGCCGAAGCAGCGCCTTGTCCTCGTGCAGCCCTTCGCTGTTGGCCATCGGCAGATTCCTTGCCCCGGTTCGGCTCTACTCTGGATGGGCCCTACCCCGGCTCGGCTCCCCGCTCACAGTAGCGGTACGACGGGCGCAGCGCTTCCGCCCGAAGGCGGCTCACTGCTGGTATAACTCGACCACCCCCTCCGGTCGGGCCTCCGCCTCGTCGGGGTCGCGCCCAGCGCTTCGAAGAGCTCTTCGCTGGCGGAGCAGGTCCCAGAGCTGGTCGAGGGTCCGCCGGAGCTGCTCCAGCCGACCCCCCGCGCGCTCACGCGGCTGCCGGGAGCCCGCTGCTCCCGGCATCCGGCGCGTCCGCCTCCGTCGCCAAGCACGCGGCGTCGCCGCGGGCGAGGCCGACGGCGAGCACCTCGGCGACGCCCCTCGCGAGGTGGAAAGTCATCTGCGTACGCACGTCCTCGGGCACGTCCTCGAGGTCCGGCCCGTTGCGCTCGGGCAAGACCACTTCGCTCAGCCCCGCCCGGTGCGCTGCGAGCACCTTCTGCTTCACTCCCCCGATCGGCAGCACGCGGCCCTGGAGGGTCACCTCTCCGGTCATACCCAGTTCCGTCCGCACCGGCACCCCCTTGAGGAGGCTCACCAGCGCGGCGGTCATGGTGACGCCCGCCGACGGCCCGTCCTTCGGGACGGCTCCTGCGGGCACGTGGAGATGGAAGCGCTTCCCGGTGAACGCCGCGGCGTCGATCCCGAGCTCCTTGGCGTGCGAACGCACGTAGGAGAGCGCGATCTCCGCCGACTCCTTCATGACGTCTCCGAGCTGACCGGTGAGCGTCAAGCCTTCGGGGCCGTCCGACACCGACGCCTCCACGTAGAGCACGTCGCCGCCGGATCCGGTGACGGCGAGCCCCGTCGCGACCCCGGGAATGGCGGCGCGCTCCGCGGGCTCGAAGAAGAAGCGGGCCCTTCCGAGCCAGTCGCGGGCGTGCGTCGCGTCGACCACGACCGGTACCTGTGCCTTGTCGGAGGCCAACGCGGTGGCCACCTTGCGCGTGAGCCGTCCGAGCTCACGCTCGAGCGACCGGACGCCTGCTTCACGGGTGTAGTCCGCGATCACCGTGCGCAGGGCCTCGTCGGTTACCTCGAGCTCTTCGGTGGTCAGCGCCGCGCGGGAGATCTGGCGAGGAAGCAGATGGTGGCGCGCGATCGCCACCTTCTCCGTCTCAGTGTACCCGTCGAGTCGGATGACCTCCATGCGATCGAGCAAGGGGGCAGGAACCGTCTCGACCACGTTCGCCGTGGCGACGAACAGGACCTTGGAGAGGTCGAGCTCCACCTCGAGGTAGTGATCGCGGAAGGTGTGGTTCTGCGCGGGGTCGAGCACCTCGAGCAACGCGGACGACGGATCGCCGCGGTAGTCCGCCCCGATCTTGTCCACCTCGTCGAGCAGGACGACCGGGTTCATCGTCCCTGCCTCTCGCAGCGCGCGGACGAGACGACCAGGCTGCGCTCCGACGTAGGTACGCCGGTGGCCGCGGATCTCGGCCTCGTCGCGGACGCCGCCGAGGGCCACGCGCACGAACTTCCGGCCGAGCGCGCGCGCCACGGACTCGCCCAGAGAGGTCTTGCCGACTCCAGGAGGGCCGACCAAGGCGAGGATCGCGCCGGCACCGCGCCCCTCGACGGGCTCGAGCGCACGCTCGGCTCGGAGCTTCCGCACCCCGAGGTGCTCGAGGATCCGGTCCTTCACGTCGCCGAGACCCTCGTGGTCCTCGTCGAGGATCTCCGCCGCTGCCTGCACGTCGAGGCGGTCCTCCGACTCGACACCCCAGGGAAGCTCGAGGACCGTGTCGAGCCAGGTGCGGATCCACCCGCTCTCGGGGTTCTGCTCACTGGTTCGCTCCAGCCTGTCGACTTCCCGCTCGACCGCCGCACGGACCTTGTCAGGGAGCTCACGCGCCTCGACCTTCGCCCGGTAGTCATCCGGATCTTCGTCCGCCCCGCGCCCGTGGAGCTCGCCGAGCTCCTTGCGGATCGCCTCCAGCTGGCGGCGGAGCAGGAACTCGCGCTGCGTGCGCTCCATGCCTTCCTCCACGTCGCTCTTGATGCGCTCGCGCAGCGTCAGGTCGGCCAACGTGTCTCGCGCCCAGCCGAGCACCAGGGCCAGGCGCTCCTCGACGCCGAGCGTCTCGAGCACCTCGACCTTCTGCGCGAGGGTCAGGTCGGGCGAGTACCCCGCGAGGTCCGCCAGCCGGCCGGGCTCGGTCACCTCGCGCAGCTGGGCCGCGACGCGGCGCTCACCGCGTCCGATGAGGATGTTCTCGACGACCGCGCGGTACTCGCGCGCGAGCTCCACCGCTGCAGGCGTCGCGGGTCCCTCGTCCACGAGCTCGACCTCGACCCACAGCGCCTCACCGGTGCCCGGCACCCCGGTCCCGATGGTGGCGCGCTGGTCCCCCCGCACGACCACCGCGGCGAGACCGCCTGCGAGCTCTCCTCGCTCCGCGATCTCCGACACGGTGCCCACCGGCGCGTAACGCCCATCGATGTGGGGCACGAGCACGATCCGTCCGCCGGCTGACGCGGCAGCGTCAGCTGCAGCGCGGGCCTCGGCGGACTCGAGCGCCATCGTGAACACCATGCCCGGGAGCATGACCCCTGATTTCAAGGGAAGGAGAGGAAGGGTCAACCGTTCCACGAACTGCTTCTCCGATCTGTACCGTTGCCGGCGCGACGCGTAGTGGACCGCGCTTCGGTTGTTGCTAGAACGCTCCAGACTCCCCGCCGTATTCCGCCGACGCGCCGTGCCGCCGACGCGCCGTGCCGCCGACGCGCCGTGCCGCCGACGCGTGGGCGGCGCTCAGCGGGTCGATGCCTGCCGCGGCATGTAGACGCGCGCCTGCCACATGCCGGTCAGCGGCACCACCGCGAGCGCAGCCCCGGCCCTGAGCATCCAGTCGAGGACGTCTGGCGCCGAGGCCGCAGCGCCGGGGTGGAGGATGAGCCCGCGCCGAGCGTGGTCCTGCCCGACGCGCCAGCCCGAGGGGACGGTCACTCCGAGCCGGCCGAGCTGGGCCACCGCGTACCGCCCCCGCGGGTGGAGGAGGCCGACGGTCTGCTCGCCGGTCCCGGCACGGCCACTTCCCGCCGGCATCCACGTGCACATGCTGACGGGCGCCTGGGCGTTCCCGAAGAGCGTGGAGAAGACTCCGCTCGAAGGCGGCTCCACCTCCTCTTCGGGCACCCCGGGGAGGAGGTTGATCCAGCCGTCATGCGCTTCCGCGAGCAGGCGCATGAGCTCGAGCACCGCGGCCGTTGCCGGAGGGCGGAACTCGAGCTGATCTACGCTTCTGCGCCGTCGCACGCCCGAGGGTCTACCAAAACAATGCGGTGCGCCACCTTCGGTCCAGTCGCCGCGGCGACCACATGCGCCGGCCCGAAGCAGCCAACTGCGACGCCGCGCGCCACCGCCCTCCTGCCGGAACCGGCAGGAGGGCGGTGGGTCGTTTCTGGCTCCCGCGCCCGGTGTCAGAAACGGGCGCCAGGGTGCGGAGCGCTCACGCCGCCTTGGCGCTCGCGCTCCCGAGCGACTTCGGGAATTCCACTTCGACAGGCGTCCGGGTGATGTGCCACAGACCCATGCCGGTGAGGATCAGCATCAGACCAGCCGCCGCGAAGGCAGCTAGCGCCCCGTCGAAGGCGAGGTTGCCGAAGATCGAGAAGCCGTATGCCTCGAGCAGCATCGACCGCAGCGTCGTGCCCTTGAACACCGTGTCGACCAGGCCGGCGAGTTTCGCTGTTGTGGGGTGCGCCCGCGATGCCGCGCTCACCTTCGCGTACACGCCACCGAAGGGCATCTCGGAGAGGTGGACGCGGATGAAGTGTGTCGCGTACACCTGCGCCTGCGTCCCGGTCAGCACCTGCTGCCCTGCGTACGGCGAGAGGTACGGGATCATTGTCTTCTTGACCTCGGTGCCTGTCGGATGAGCGAGCTGTGCCTTGGTCGGGAAGTAGACCTGCTGCATGGCCAGCTGGTTGTGCACTTGGTTCGCGGAGAAGTTGTTGCCCCACAACAGCAGAGCACCGGCCGCGATGAGGATCACCGCCAGCACTGCGCCACCGCCCGTGAGGATCAGGTCGAGGGCCTTGCGTTTCATGGTGTGCGCTCCTTTTCATGACCCTGTCGGGTCTCCTGACGCCCCCTCTTGGAGCGCCTGGAGAGATCGTGCGCTTCCGGTGCCGGCTGCGGCAGGGTCCGAGGTCCCTCCGCTCGGGGACGAAAGTCCCGACGCGGTGCGCGTGGATGCCGAGAGACCGTTCGCGTTGTCACGACGCCCACGACGCGCGCTGGAGACGATGCCGCAGCGTCGCGAGCGCACGCGTCTCGATCTGGCGCACGCGCTCAGGAGAGACCGAGAGGGCCGCGCCCACGTCGGCCGCGGTGCGCGGGCCGTCGGGCGAGCCGATGCCGTAGCGAAGCCTGATGACGGTAGCGGCGGACGCGGTGAGCTGCCCGAGCAGCCCCTCGATCTCCCGGGGCAGCAGCGCAGATACCGCAAGATCGCCGACCTCGGCCGAGGGGTCTGCGACGAGATCGCCGAGCTCGTTGCCGTCCTCGTCGATCGGCGCCGACATGGACACGGCGGGAGCCGCCGCCCTTCGGATCGCGACGACGTCGGCCATGCGGATCCCGGTCTCCTCGGCCAGCTCCTGGATCCCCGGCGAGTGGCCGAGCGTCCGCTCGAGCCGGTCGGAGGTGTCCGACAACGCCCGTGCCTGGTCGCGCCGGTGGCGCGGGAGACGCACCGGGGACGAGAAGTCCCCCACCGCCTGCGCGACGCCCTTGCGGATCCACCAGGTGGCATACGTCGAGAACTTGTAGCCGCGTCGCCAGTCGAATCGTTCGATCGCGTGCATGAGCCCGATGTTCCCCTCTTGGACGAGGTCTGCCAGCTCGACCCCGCGATGCTGGTAGCGCTTCGCGATCGAGACGACCAGCCGGAGGTTCGCCCCGATGAACTGCGCGCGGGCGCGCCTGCCGGCGTCGACCGCGTCCTCCAGGGCTCGCCCGCGGCGCCCCCTCGGCCGCCGCGGGCCCTCGAGCTCGCGGGCTGCTTGCTCGCCCTCCTCGATGGCTTGGGCGAGGCTGACCTCGTCGGCACGGGTCAGCAGCGCGTGCCATCCCAGCTCGTCGAGGTACAGTCGCATCAGGTCGAGATCGCGCTGGCGCGGCTGCTCGGCGAGGACTCTTCGATCGTGCTCCAGCATCGTCTTGCTCCGTTCTCCGGCCGTCTCAAGCTGGTCATCGAGACCGGTAGGAGCCAGACCTAGCCCAGCATCGGCGCCATGACTAGGGCCCGAAGTCCCTTCGGAGCACCAGGCCTTCGGCAGGCACACCAGGCCTTCGGCAGGCACACCAGGCCCTCGGCAGGCACACGAGGCCTTCGGCAGGCACACCAGGCCCTCGGCAGGCACACGAGGCCTTCGGCAGGCACACCAGGCCCTCGGCAGACAAAGGACCTTCGACCCTCCCTCGAGGACGGTCGGACGAGCGACGCTGGTGGGGGAGGTAGAGCAGGTGAGCACGAGCACCACGACCGCTGGGAGCCGCCGGTCTGGCGCGTCGGGCCGAACGCGCAGGAACGTGACCCGTGCGCTCGCCGCTCTCGCGCTCTCGAGCGTCGGCGTGGTCGCAGCGAGCTTCGCGAGCAGCTTCGCGAAAGCGGCGGCGGCCTCGCCCGAGCAGGTGGCCCTGCAGCAGACGGCGTCGCCGACCACATTGCCCCTGAGCGAGCTGCTCGCGCTCGCCCGCCACGGCGACGTGCGCACCGCGCGCCTCGACACAGCGTCCGACGCCGTGACGGGCACCTTCAGGACCGGGGGCCACGTGCGCGCTTACACGAGCGCGTACCCTGCGGGCTACGGCGCCCGCCTCACCGAGCAGCTGCTCGCCGACCGAGTGACCCTTTCGGCCGTGGCAGCCACCAGCTCGGGCTCCACGGACGTGAGCCTCTCCGTGCTCGCAACGGCCTCCCTCCTCGTGGTGCTCTGGCTCGCGGTCGCGGCGCGGCGCCGCCGCACGGGAGCCGCCCAGCGAGCCGGGAGGTTCGGCGGCTCGCAGTCCGCAGCGAGCCCTGCCGGGTTCGCCAAGGGCCACGGGGAGCAGGTCGAGGTGCCCCCGACGCGCTTCAACGACGTGGCGGGGCTGGAGGAGGCCGTGGAGTCGCTCACCGAGCTCGTCGACTACCTGAAGAACCCCGAGAAGTACCAGTCTGCCGGCGCAGACCTTCCTCGGGGCTTCCTCCTCGTGGGCCCTCCCGGCACCGGCAAGACGCTCCTCGCCCGTGCAGTCGCCGGCGAGGCGGGAGTGCCGTTCTTCGCGATCGGCGCCTCGGAATTCGTGGAGAGCTACGTCGGGGTCGGCGCCGCCCGTGTGCGTTCCCTGTTCGACCGTGCCCGCGAGGCAGGCTCCGCGATCGTCTTCATCGACGAGCTCGACGCGATCGGCCGATCGCGTAGCAGCCATTCGGCCCCGGGGAACGAAGAACGGGAGAGCACGCTCAACCAGCTGCTCGTGGAGATGGACGGGTTCGCCACGTCCGCGTCGGTCGTCGTGCTCGCCGCCACGAACCGCCCCGACATCCTCGACCACGCCCTGCTACGCCCGGGGCGCTTCGACCGCCAGATCGCGGTGCCGAACCCGGATCGGCGCGGAAGGACGCACATCCTCGGCCTCTACCTGCATCGCCGGCACGTGGCCCCCGGCGTGGACCCCGCGGTGCTCAGCGCCAGGACGGCAGGCTTCAGCGGCGCCGATCTCGCCAACCTCGTGAACACGGCTGCCCTGCTCGCGGTGCGCGCCGGCAAGGAATCGATCTCCAGCAGCGAGCTCGAGGAGGCGCTCGCGACGGTGGCCCTCGGGCCCGCCCGCAAGTCCGCCGTGGTCGCCGCGCAGGACCGCCGCATCACCGCGTGGCACGAGGCGGGCCACGCCCTCGTCGGCCTGTGGCTCGAGCACGCCGCCGATCCCATCTCGGTCTCGATCGTCCCGCGCGGGCAGACGGGCGGGGTGACGTGGTTCCCCGGCCAAGACGACATGTTCCTCAGCCGCCGTCAGGCGACCGCTCAGCTCGCCGTCGCAATGGCCGGGCGCGTCGCAGAGGAGCTGCTCCTCGGCGACGACTTCACCCAGGGCGCCGCGCAGGACTTTCGCGCGGCGACCGACCTCGCGCGCCGCATGGTGACCGAGTACGGGATGGGCTCGATGGGGCCTGGCTTCGTGTTGCCCGAGGAGACGCACATCGGCGTGCTCGCCGAGCGCGTGCACGCCTCGGTCCAGTCCCTCCTCGAAGAGGCGCACGCGTGCGCACGCGACCTGCTGGTGCAACGACGCGATGTCCTCGAGCGCATCGCGGACCGCCTCCTCGAAGATGAGACGCTCGACGGGGCGACGCTGGTCGTGCTCGCCGGACGGCGCCCGCCGGAGCACGATCGTCTGACCGGCGCGGCCTGAGGCATCAGGGCGCGACCTACGGCAGACAGGCGCCGCAGCGTTGTCCTGAGTCGGTCCGCGGTACCCGGCACGGCTGCGGCGGTCACGTGGCAGACTCTTGCAGTGACCTTGCGCGTCTTCCTACTCGACGACCACGAGGTCGTCCGCGCGGGACTGCGCTCGCTACTGGAGTCCGAGGAGGACCTCGTCGTCGCAGGCGAGGCCGGCACCGTCGCCGAGGCGCTGGTCCGTGTCCCGCTCGCGAAGCCCGACGTCGCGATCCTCGACGTCCGTCTGCCCGACGGCAGCGGGATCGAGGTCTGCCGGCAGATCCGCTCGGACCACCCTGACGTCGCCTGCCTGATGCTCACCTCCTACGCCGACGACGAGGCGCTCCTCGCCGCGATCATGGCGGGTGCGGCAGGCTACGTCTTGAAGCAGGTCGGCGGATCCGACCTCGTCGCCGACATCCGCAAGGTCGGGGCGGGCGGGACCCTCCTCGACCCGAAGCTCACCGAGCGGGTTCTCGAGCGCCTGCGACGCGGCCCGCAGGAGGACGAGCGGCTCACCTCGCTCACGCCCCAGGAGCGCCGGATCCTCGACCGGATCGCCGAAGGCCGGACCAACCGGCAGATCGGCGAGGAGCTCTTCCTCGCCGAGAAGACCGTCAAGAACTACGTCTCGAACCTGCTCGCCAAGCTCGGGATGGCGCGCCGCACCGAAGCCGCGGTGTTCGCCGCCAAGCTTGCCGAGCGCCGCGCCGCGCTCGACCGTCAGGAGCCCTCGGGCGGCTCGTGACCGACCGCCATGCGCCGATGCTCGTCACGGCCCCCGGCGCCCGTCACGTCCACTCCCACGGCCTCGAGCGCTGCCTCCAGCCGCCTGCGCTCCCGCAACGGGCGGGTGAAGCGCTCTGCGCCGCAGGGGATCGCGTACAGCCGGCAGAGCCCGATGAGCGCCCGGTCGTACTCGAGCTCTGCGGCGATGCGTGAAGAGGCGTCCGAGCGTCCCACGGCGCGGCCGGCCTGCTGGCGATGGCGGCGCGCGAGCAGGAGCTCCTCGAGAAGACACCCCTCGCTCGCAGCGCGCGCGCCGACGGTCTCCTCGTCGATTGCCAGGGACACGGCGAGCAACTCGCTGTACATGGATATAGGCATCGCCGGCAGTCTCTCGTTCATCACATCTCCGCACCCCCGGCGACCGCTGCGCCGGATCGGCGGCACCGCTACCACTCTTGGAACGGAACCGCACGGCCAACAGGGTCCTCGGTCACATGCGATGCACAGGCGCTGCACAGGCGCTGCACAGGCGCTACGCGCGCGGCCGGCACGACAGACGAGGCGCCGGCAGGGGGAGAAGTACAGTACGCCATGCCGCAGCGGAGGATCCACGACGCCGCAGTGCTGCAGCGGCTCTTGGACTCGGTCCTCCTCCTCGAGGCCGACCTGACCGTTCCCGTCCTCCTCCGCCACTTCCTACAAGAGGCGTGCGAGATGACCGGCGCCCGCTACGGCGCGCTCGGCGTCATCGACGATGAAGGGACGGGTCTCTCCGAGCTCCTCACCGTCGGCCTGAGCGACGAGGAGGAACGCGCGATCGGCGCGCCGCCCGTGGGTCGAGGCGTGCTCGGGCTCCTCATCGAGCACCCCGAGCCCCTGCGGCTGAGGAAGACCGCCGACCACCCTGCCAGCGCGGGCTTCCCGCCTGGCCATCCCGAGGTTCGATCGTTCCTCGGCGTCCCCTTCGGTGCCCACGGCCAGGTCTTCGGGAACCTCTACCTCGCCGAGAAGTTCGCCTCCGACGAGTTCAGCGACGACGATGAGGCCCTGGTGATCGCCCTCGCGCAGGCGGTCGGCCTCGCCGTCGAGAAAGCACACCTCCACGAAAGAGTGGAGCACCTCGCAGTGCTCGAGGATCGCGACCGCATCGCGAGGGACCTCCACGACGCCGTCATCCAACGGCTCTTCGCGATCGGGCTCTCCTTGCAGGGGATCGCCCGGCCCCCGCTCCACGGAGAGGCCCTCGATCGGGTCCAGCGCGCGATCGGCGACCTCGACGACACCATCCGGCGGATCCGTTCGTCCATCTTCGAGCTCTCCCGCACAAGCGCTTCCACCCCGGGCGTGCGTGCGAGCGTGCTCGCCCTCGTGCACAAGCTGCGCCCGGTCGTCGGGTTCGACGTCGCCGTCTCCTTCGACGGCCCGCTCGACGCGAAGGTCCCCGAACGCGTCGTCGAAGACCTGCTCCTCACGATCCGCGAGTCGCTCACGAACGTCGGCCGCCATGCCAAGGCCTCCCGGACGTCCCTGCGCCTCAGCGTCGACGGCTCGGGGCTCGAGCTCGAGGTCGTCGACGACGGACGCGGGATCGCTGGGGCACCGAGCGCCGGCACCGCCGGAGGGGGCCTCGGCCTAGCGAACCTGCGTCGGCGCGCGGAGAAGCTCGGAGGCGAGCTCGTCATCAGCTCGCCCGAGGGTGGCGGCACGAGGCTCGTCTGGCGCGTGCCGGTGTGACGAGCCCAGCCACCTTCGTCTTTGCCACCTTCGTCTTTGCCGCCTTCGTCTTTGCCGCCTTCGACATGGTCGACCTCGGGACACCCAGCTCGGGTGCTCGACGTAGAGTGCCGTGGTCCGTTGCGCAGCGGCGGGCCCCGACTGGCATCGAAGGCTGCCCTCGGGGGCTGACGACATGAGGAAGGGGTGTGGAAAAGGTGGGCGACGAAGGCGCATCGCTCGTGATCGTCGGGGTGGACGGTTCCACATCGTCGATGGGAGCGGTCCGATGGGCCGGCGACTACGCCGCGGCGACGGGCGCGCCAGTCACGTTGATCGCCGCGTGGCAATGGCCTACCAGCTACGGATGGTCCATCCCCATGCCCGAGGACTACGAGCCCTCGGCCGACGCCCAGCGAATCCTCGCCGAGGCGGCCGCGACGCTGCGCGAGCAGCACCCCTCGCTCTCCGTCGAGACCGAGGCCGTCGAGGGACCGCCGGCGCAGGTGCTCGTGGATGTCTCGAAGACCGCAGCGCTCCTGGTGGTCGGCTCCCGCGGGCACGGGCAGCTCACCGGGATGATCATCGGCTCGGTGAGCGAGCGCTGCGTCGCCCACGCCCATTGCCCGGTCCTCGTCTACCGCCACCAGCCGAAGACGGCGCGCTGACGCCGCTCACCTCCCCCGGTGTGTGGGTGGGACCACGACGACCGGCACCGGCGCGCACGCCACCAGGCCAAGGCTGACACTTCCGAGAAGCCCGGGGTGCACGCTGCTGCGACGCGTGCCCACGACGAGCAGCTCTACAGGGTCGGGACCCTCGGCGATGCGGCGGAGCACCGATCCCGGGTCGCCCTCGAGGACGCACCACTCGACGCGATTCGGCTCCATCCCCTCGTCAGCGGCGACCTCGCGGGCTCGCCCTTCGTGGACGGACAGCGACGCGAGACCTGCATGCTCGAGGAGGCCGACCGCATGGACCACCCTCAGCTCCGCCCCGAGCGAGCCAGCCAACGCTGCCGCCCAGCGCAGCGCCGCCTCGGAGCCCCGCGACCCGTCGTAGCCGACCGCGATCCGCGCCGGCCCCCTCACTGCGCTCCTCCGAGTCCCCGGCGGGGGCGGTCTGTGACCGGCGCATCGAGCGAGTCCAGGGCGAAGAGGCGGTCGGACAGCTCCTCTACTGCGCGGCGGCGGTCGAGCGCCGCGCTGCGCACCGCCTCCGCGCCGGGGCCGCCGGAGGTCGGCGGCTCGGGTGCCGGGAAGCCGCCGACGAGCGCGCCCAGCGTGGCCGCGGTCGAAATGCGCAGCGCCTGGAGGTCGTAGCCGCCCTCCAAGAAGAGCACCAGGCGACCCGGTGACCGAGCGAACGCCGCGGCGCGGCGAGCGAGCGCGGCGAAGTCCCCGCTCGTGAGCACGAGCTCCGCGAGGGGGTCGGCCCGGTGGGCGTCGAACCCGCAGGACACGAGCACCCAATCCGGCTGGAACTCCTCGACCGCCGGCGCGACGACGTCGTCCATCGCCCGGAGGAGCACGTCGCCCGTCGCGCCAGGCGGCACCGGCACGTTGAGCGTGGCGCCGATCGCGTCCAACCCGCCTACCTCTTCGGGCCGACCCGTGCCGGGGTACAGCGGCCACTGATGGGTCGACACGTACAGCACGTGCGGCTCGTCCCAGAAGATCTCCTGCGTGCCGTTGCCGTGGTGGACGTCCCAGTCGACGACGAGGACCCGCGCCCTCTTCGCCACCAGCGCGGCCGCTGCCACCGCGACGTTGTTGAGCAGGCAGAAGCCCATCCCGCGGTCGCGCTGGGCGTGATGGCCTGGGGGCCGGACCACGACGAAGGCGGTGCCCTCGCCGCTCGACTCGAGCGCATCGATCGCGACCAGTCCCGCGCCGGCGGCACGCACCGCGGCATCCCACGACGAGTCCGTCACATAGGTGTCCGGATCGAGCGCGCCGCCGCCGCGACGCGAGAACGACTCGAGCTCGTCGAGGTACTCGGCGTCGTGGACCCGAAGGAGGTCGTCACGTGCTGCAGGACGCGCTGCGACGGTGACGAGGTCGCTCCCGAGGTGCAGGTCCGCGACGCCGTCGAGCGCGGCCGTGATCCGTGCAGGGCGCTCGGGATGCGCGCCGCCGTCGTGCTCCGTCTCGCCGACCGGACCCGCGAGGATCAGCACGACGATCCTCGGGTGCCCTCTCCGATCCCGACCTGGCGGACCGCCTCGCGCCGGGCAAGCGCCTCGAGGTACGCGGGGACGGGCTCGATCGAAAAGTGCACCCTGACCACGCTCCCTTCGTAGCGGGACTCGATGGGGAAGCCGACGCGGCGGAACATCTCGAGCATGGCCGAGTTGTGCGAGAGCGTCTCCGCCTGGAACGCCCTGATGCCGTGCGACCTTGCGGCTCGGGCGAGCTCGTCGGCGAGGAGCGTCCCGATGCCCTGGTCCTGATAGTCGTCACGGACCAAGAACGCCACTTCGGCCTCGTCGGTCCGAGAAAGCCGGTCGTAGCGACCGACCGCCACCATTCGGTCGCCGGCGAGGACGATGAGCGCGAGCCTGTCCTTGTAGTCGACGCGGGTGAAGTGCCGGACCTCGCGCTCGCTGAGCTCGGCGTGGAAGTTGAAGAACCGGAAGTAGATCGACTCGGCCGAGAGCGACGCGTGGAACGCCGTCAGCGTCGCCGCGTCGTCAGGGCGGATCGGTCGGATGTGCACGATCTCGCCGCTGCCGATGCGCACGTCCCGTTCCGCTTCGCGGGGGTAGCCGTCCGGCGGCTCCCCCGCTACCAGCTTCGCTTCGCTCCCCAAGATGCCGTCTACACCTTCGTGACGGGGACTTTCTTCACTTCGGGCTCCTTCTCGGTGGGGACAGGGATGCGGACCTCAAGGATGCCGTCTTCGTAGCTGGCCTTCACGTCGTCCCCCGAGACGCCCTCGGGAAGCCGCATCGTGCGGGTGAGCTCGCCGTAACGGAGCTCCGAGCGGAAGCCCTTCTTGCCCTTCTGCGCGTCCTTCTGCTCCCTGTGGGCACGGATCCGCAGGACGCCGTCACCGATGGTGATCTCGACGTCCTTCTCGGGGTCGATGCCGGGTGCCTCCGCCCGCAGCACGAGCGCGCCGTCCTCCGCGTACTCCTCCATGCGCAGCCAGTCGCCTCGCTCCGGCTCGAGATCGAACGCCCGGCGCCACCACTCGGGCAGTGTGAAGCCCAGCCAGTCGGGCAGCTGACACTCGCGATGCACGATCGCCATGATGCGCCCCTCTCCGCTCGTAACGCTCGGCGCTCCGTTCTGCAGCACCCTGCGCTCGCTCATGTCCACGTCGTCACCCGTCCTGCGCCCGACGGCATCCCCGCCAGCGCGGGACCCTTGGATCATGGGCCGAACGCCGGGGAGGCCGAAGAGTCCAAAGTCCCCACCCGGCGACGTCGTACCGTTGACCGAGCGCACGAAACGGCACGTGCATCTCGGGCGCGCCGGCCACATCGGGCAGACTGGCCCCAGGGAAGGGAACGCCGCGGCGGAAGGAACGCCACATCGGAAGGGAGACGGACGGACGATGACCTCCAGCTCGCAGCTCCTCGTCGACGGCTTCACCAGAGTCCACGACACCGTCCACGGCGTCGTCGACGGACTCGGGCTCGAGGCGCTCGTCTACCGACCAGACCCGCAGGCAAACCCGATCAGCTGGCTCGTCTGGCACCTCACGAGAGTCCAGGATGACCACGTCGCCGACGTCGCAGGGGCCGAGCAGCGGTGGACCGCAGAGGGCTGGGACACCAGGTTCGCGCTGCCGTTCGACCGGCTCGCGACCGGCTATGGCCAGGACCCTGGCGAGGCAGGGCTGGTCGCCGTCGAGCCGGCCTTCCTCCTCGGCTACCACGACGCGGTGCACGCCACGACGACCGAGTACGTCAGCAGGCTGGTCGACGCCGACCTCGACCGCATCGTCGACACGCGCTGGGACCCGCCCGTCACCCTGGGCGTGCGGCTCGTGAGCGTGCTGGCCGACGACCTCCAGCACGCGGGCCAGGCAGCCTACGTCCGGGGGATGTTCGAGCGGCGCTCCCGCTGACGTCACGGGCACGGTCTCTGCGCCCGGTGCTGCGCGTGCAACCCAGCATGTCGCGCGTGCGCCTCGCCCTGTCTTCCACCCTCGCCACTGCTGCAGCCGGCTTCCTGCTCGCCGGGTGCGCTGCGTCGCCGGGCCCTTCCGCGGCGCCAACGACGTCGAGGGTGCCGCGCACGTCCAGCACGACGACGCCAGCGGCGCCGACGACGTCGAGCGAGCCCAGCTCGGCGTGCGTGGCCGCCCCGTCCCGCTGGGCGCCCGCTCGCATCGCCACCCAGCTCCTGATGGTGATCGGGGACTTCACATCGGCCCAGTCCCTCGCCCCTGAAGCACAAGCGGGTGCCGGGGGGTTCGTGTTCCTCGGCGAGCCTCCGGCGTCTGCGGGGCCGTCGCTACGCGTAGCGCTCGCCGACCTCGACGCCGATGCCGCCCGCGCCGGCTCGGTCGCGCCGTGGATGTCCACGGACACAGAGGGCGGACCCGTGTCGCGCCTCGCGGGCGTCCTCGGCCCGATCCCCTCGGCGCGCCAGATGGCCGCGCAATGGACGCCGTCGCAGGTGGAGTCGGCAATGGAGGCACGCGGAGCGGCGCTCCGCCAGCTGGGCATCACGATGGACCTGGCGCCGGTGCTCGACACCGCCGAGCCGACAGACCCCGTGGCAGACGAGTCGCAGCGCTCCTTCAGCGCGACACCCGGAGTGGTCGCCGCCTACGGCGCCGCGTTCGCAGCGGGACTGCGCGCGTCGGGCGTCGTCGCGGTCGGAAAGCACTTCCCCGGCCTCGGGCATGCCTCGGCGAACACCGACACAGCTCCGGCGACCGATCCGCCGATCGCCCAGCTTCGCGCCGTCGACCTCCCCCCCTTCGCACACGCAGTGGCGTCCGGCCTTCCGGTCGTGATGGTCGGCCACCCGACGGTGCCCGGTCTCTCGGGCGGCCTCCCTGCGAGCCTCTCACCCGCCACCTACGCGCTCTTGCGCAGCACACTGCACTTCGAGGGCGTCGCCATGACCGACGCGCTCGGCGCGGGGGCGATCTCCGCTGCGGGCGACACGGAGCCCACGGCAGCAGTCGCCGCGCTGCGAGCCGGCGCGGACATGGCGATGGTCGACGCGTCCACATGGCAGCCCGTGCTCCAGGCCCTCGCCCAGGCGCTGTCGGACGGCGCGCTCGTTCGCCCCCAGGTCGACGCGTCCGTGAGCCGCATTCTCGCGGCCAAGGGCGTCGCGGTCTGCGCCGGGTGAGCCCGGCGAGGGCGTCGAGGTCCAAGAGGGCGTCGAGGTCCAAGAGCAGAAGGGCAGGACCTTCGTCACTGTCCTTTCAGGGCGCCCGAGACGCAGCATGGAGCCGTGGGTGGCCACGCACCGCATGCAACGGGAAAAGGCACGTCCTCGGGACGACCGGGGGCACGATCGGCAGGACGGCGGTCCCTCGCCGCGAGAGGGCGCCGAGGACAGGTCCCTATGGCAGCGGTCCTCACCATCGCCCTGCTCGCGTCGTTGCTGGCGGGGTGCGCGGCGGCACCTCCCGACGGATCGGCGGGCAAGGCAGCAGGCGTCTACCCGACACGCGTCGTGGTGGGCGCCCTGGTGTCGGAGACCGGACCCCTCCCCGCGCTCTTCGCCCCGATCGTCACAGGGGCGCGTGCCTACCTCGACATGGTGAACGCGAAGGGCGGGGTCGCCGGCCGCCGCATCGACCTCGCCACCACGCTCGACGACCAATCGAGCCCGTCGATCGACGCGAGCCAGGCGCGGACGTTGGTCGACGCGAACCACGTGTTCGCCGTCCTGCCGGTCGCGACGGCGTCGTTCACGGGCGGCAAGTTCCTCGCCGCGAACGGCGTCCCGACGTTCGGCCTCAACGTCAACCCCCAGTGGATGGACGGACCGAGCCTCTTCGGCAACAACGGCTCCTACCTCGACTTCACGGCCGCCAACGTCCAGGTGCCGTTCGTGGCCCAGCAGCATCACGTCCACGCCGCTGCGGTGCTCGCCTACAACATCGCCCAGTCCCAGGAAGGCTGCCAAGGGATGGTGAACGGGCTGCGTACGTACCACGTCCCTGTCGCCTACGAGGACCTATCCATCCCCGCCCCGGCCTCCGACCTGCACGCGGATGTGACCCGGATGAAGCAGGCGGGCGTCGACTTGGTGGTCTCCTGCATGGACCTCGGGGGTGACGTGCTCCTCTCCAACACCATGAGAGCCACAGGGATCACCCACGTGACGCAGCTGTGGGCGACAGGCTACGCCGAGAACGCGATCCGCCAGCACACCTCGGCGATGCAGGGTGCCTACTTCATGGAGCCCAACGTGCCGTTCGAGGTGACCAAGCTCCATCCGGGCGTGTACCCGGGGATGGACCTCTTCGAAAAGATGCTCGAGAAGCACTTCCCCCACACGATGCCTTCCGAGACGGCGCTCGCGGGATGGACGAGCGCCGCGCTCTTCGTCCAGGGGTTGCGGATGGTAGGGCGGCGCCTCACCCGAAGCCGCCTGGTGCACGCCGTCAACACGATCAAGTCGTTCACCGCCGGCACAATCCTCGCCCCGGTCGACTGGCGCACGGCCCATACGAGCTCGGGACCGCTCAACTGCTCCGCCTTCGTCCAGGCGAGGGGGAAGACGTTCGTCCCCGTCTACGGCACCCCGAAGAGCGTGTTCAGCTGCTTCAAGACGCCCGCGCCCCCGACCACAAGGCCCATCAGCGTGCTCAACCCCGTTCCGGCCGGCGTGCCGCCGAGCTGACGACGGGAAGCTTGCACGCCATGTCCCTCTTCCTCTCCTACCTGCTCCCGGGCATCCCCTACGGGTGCGCCTACGCGCTCATGGCGGTCGGATTGGTGCTCACCTACCGCGCGTCGGGCGTGTTCAACCTGGCCTTCGGCGCCCAGGCGTTCGTCTCGGCCGTGATCTTCTCGATCGCGCTGCACGACGGATGGCCGGGGTGGGCGGCCTTCGTCGTGGCGGTCCTGCTCGCCAGCCCGGCCCTCGGGCTCGCCATGGAACGGCTCCTCTTCCGCTACACCCGGGCGGCGGGCCCGCTGGTGAAGCTCGTCCCTGCGCTCGGCCTCCTCATCGCGATACCGGCAGTGACGCAGATGCTCGTCGGGACCGCGACACGGCTCCCGTCCTCCCTCGTGCTCCAGCCCTGGAAGGTGTACTTCCACCTCGCCAGCACCCCGGTGAGCGGCGAGGAGCTGTCGACCACGGTGATCACCGTCGCGGTCGTCGCCGCATTCGCCCTGGTCCTACGCTCCAGCGGGCTCGGACTGCGCATGCGGGCCGTGGTGGAGAGCCCCCGGATGGCCGAGCTCTCCGGCGTACGCGCCGATCGGACGAGCGCGGCGGCCTGGGTGCTCTCGAGCCTGCTCGCGGGGCTGGCCGGGGTGCTGCTCGCCCCGATGTACTCCACGGTGGCCTCGTCGAACTTCACCGCGCTGCTCGTCGCCGCCATCGCCGCCGCGGCGATCGGCAGCTTCGCGAGCCTCCCGCTCACCTTGGTCGGAGCGATCGGGCTGGGCATCGCCCAGCAGCTCCTCGCCGGCTACCTGCCTTCGGGGACGATCCTGTCGTCGGGTCTCCGCCCGGCGTTCCCGTTCGTAGTCCTCGCCATCGCCCTCGTCGCCGGACGCAGCCTCCGCAGCGCCGAGGTGCGCGACCCCCTCGCCAGCTGCGACCCGCCGGTCCACGCCTTCCGGGCGCCAGCGCGAATGACGGAGGTGGCCGTCGGCAGCCGCGCGTTCACCACGCTGGCCGTGGGCATGCTCGTGGCCACGACCCTCGTCCTCGTGCCGGGGAACTGGGAGTTCGTCTTCACCCTGGGCGTCGTGCTCTCGATCATCTTCCTCTCCATCACGCTGCTCACCGGCATGGGCGGCCAGATCTCCCTGGGCCAGGCGGCGTTCGCGGGCGCAGGCGCCTTCACCGCGGGGCAGTTGGCCATGCACTCCGTGCCGGTCCTCGGCGCGATCCTGCTCGCCGGAGTCCTTGCCGCCGCGCTCGGCGCGGTGGTCGCGTTGCCCGCCCTGCGCCTCGGCGGCATCGCCGTCGGCCTCCTCACGCTTTCCTTCGCGCTCTTGGCGACAAACGTCCTCTTCCTCTACCCCTGGGCGGGCAACGGCGCGACCGGCCTCACAGTGCCTCGTCCGACGCTGGGCCCCATCAGCTTCGCCGGGAACGGCGCCTTCTTCTGGCTGTCCCTGGTCTTCCTCGTCGTGCTGGCCGGCGCGGTCAAGCTCGTGCAGTGGGGCACGACCGGCCAGGAGCTGGCTGCGCTCCGGGGGTCGGAGAGGGGATCGGCAGCCATCGGGATCGACGTGCGGCGCCTGCGGGTCGTCGCCTTCACCGTCTCTGCCGCGATCGCAGGGATCGGCGGCGCGCTCTACGCGTCGTTGCAGCAGTCGGTCTCGGTCAACGACTTCAACTACCAGTTCTCGCTCGTCTACGTCGTGGTGGTCGCGGCCGTCGGCGTGTACTCGGTCGGCGGTGCGATCGAGGCCGGTGTCCTCTACGCGGTGCTCATGCAGCTCACGAGCACGCTGTCGAGCCGGTTCAGCTCGTTGCTGGCACTCGTGTTCGCGGTGGTGGCGCTCACCTACGTCCGCCACTCCGAGGGCGTGGTCGCCTACGCCAAGGCCTGGGTGCTCGACCGCGCTGAGCAGCTCACCCGGCACCTCCAGGCTCCTCCGCTGCGCTCCGCCGGCGCGCCAGGCATGCCGGCGGGCTCCGGAACCGCGCGCGCCCAGGACGGGCATCCAGCAAGCGTCCGGGACCGCGCCGATCACCCGGAGGTAGGGGCCGGAGGCGTGACGGCTGGCCGCTCCGAGAGCCAAGACCTGCACGCAACTCCGCGGAGCCACGGCTAGATGGCCTCGGCACTGCTCCAGACGGCCGGCCTCACCAAGCGCTTCGGCCGGGTCGCAGCGCTCTCGGAGGTGTCCTTGCGCTTCGGCGCCGGCGAGACCGTCGGGGTGATCGGCCCGAACGGAGCCGGCAAGACGACCCTGTTCGACTGCATCCTCGGGGTGCTCCAGCCCGATGCCGGGTCGGTCCTCTTCCAGGGAAGGCGCGTCGACCGGCTCCCGGTCTTCCGACGCAGCCTTCTCGGCATCGGCCGGACGTTCCAGCGTCTCGAGCTGTTCAGCGGCATGACGCCTCGCGAGCACCTCCTCGTGACCGAGCGGGCGCGCAGCGGGCGGGGCGCGTTGTGGAAGGACGCGCTCGGCCTGGGTCGTCCGACGCCGGGAGAGAAGCGCCAGGCCGCCGACCTGTTGGACCTCGTCGGGCTGGCCGACGTCGCAGACGCACCGGTCGAGTCGCTGAGCCTGGGGAGAAGCCGGTTGGTCGAGCTCGCCCGGGCTCTCGTCGGACCCCCGAAGCTGCTCTTGTGCGACGAGCCGTCGTCGGGACTCGACGACGCCGAGCGTGCCACCCTGGTGTCGGTGCTCGGCCGGCTCGGGCACGAGCGCGACGTGGCCGTGGTCGTGGTCGAGCACGACCTGGACCTGGTCGGCGCAGTGGTGGGGCGGCTCGTCGTCTTGGACGTGGGCCGGGTCATCGCCGACGGGCCGGTCGAGGCCGTGCTGGCCGACACCGTCGTGCGGCGCGCCTACCTCGGGGTGGATCGGTGACGGGCGCTCGCTCTGACACGACCGCCCAGGGTGACGTCCGGTCGCTTCTCGAGCTGCGAGGCGTCGAGGCGTCCTACGGCCCCTACCGCGCCCTGTTCGGCGTGACGTTCAGCGTCCCGGAGGGCTCCGCTGTCGCCTTGGTCGGCTCGAACGGGGCCGGCAAGTCCACCGTCGCGAGGGTGGTCTCGGGCCTGGTGCGGGCCAAGGTAGGGACGATCCGCTTCGCAGGGCACGACGTCACCCGCTGGCCGGCATGGCGCATCGCACGGGCTGGGCTTGCCCATGCCCCCGAAGGCCGCTCGGTGTTCGCCTCCCTCACCGTCGAGGAGAACCTGATCCTCGCCGCACGCGCCCTCGGGGGCCGGCCGCCGAGCGGGGCACTCGACCGGGCGTTCAGCACGTTCGGCCAGCTCGCCGCGCGCCGGCACCAGCTCGCCGGCACCTTGTCGGGCGGCGAACAGCGGATGCTGAGCCTCGCCAAGGTGCTCGCGGTGCCACAGCGCCTGCTCGTCGTCGACGAGGCGTCGTTCGGCCTTTCGCCTGCGGTCGTCGACGAGGTGTTCGACACGCTGCGAATGATCCGGGCCACCGGGACGTCGCTCCTCGTCGTCGAGCAGCACCTCGACCGGGTCCTCTCGATGTCCGACCGCGCCGTCGTGCTCGTGAGAGGCAGGGTGGCCGCCGAGGGCACCGTGGCCGACGTCGAGCCCGCGATCGAACGGCTCCTTCCCGCACACCCCCAGTGGTCCGCGTAGGCGCACCCACTCTTGTCGGCAGGCTGGGTCGTCAGCACCCCGGCGGCAGTCCGTGGTGCCCGGAGACGGAGTAGAAGAGCTCCAGCAGGCCGCAGATCGTCGACTTCGCGACGAGCCAGTGGCCGCCGACGCCGACGGCGTAGCCGATCGAGGGCGTGGTGAACAGCGGCGTGCCCGATGGGCCGAGGAGGTTGTAGGTGACCTTCGCGCACGGCGACGGCAGCGCTGCCTGCGTGCAGCTCGTCTTCGCGAGCAGCCGCACCGCCGAGACCTTCGCGCCGGCAGCCTCTTTCGCCAGGGACGACGACAGCGCCTCGGCGATGGCCGTGTGCAACGTGCTGCCGTCCTGGACCACCGCGGTCTTGGCCTCCACGCTGTGGTTCGAGAAGTCGAACAGCGTGGCGAAGGCGTGACCGATCGCGGCGTCAGCCCGCGCAGGCCCGATCTGGGCCGGGCCCGAGCCGCACGCGGCCGTCCCCAGCGCGATCCCCAGCACCACGGCGACCAGCCCCGAGCGGGGTCGGCGGAGCGCCCGTCGCGGCCGCCATCGCCGCTCCACCAGGCCTCGCACGGCGCGAGGCACCTTCGTCATGGGCACTCACCTCCACCTCGAGGCTGGCCGGCGGGACGCAGGCCGTCCAGGGCCGATGGTCCCAATGTCCGCCCGTTGCCCGGCCCTCCCCCTCCGCGGCGGCTCGATGCTGCGCGTGGGCAACAATTGGGACGAAGGCCCTTATTCCGAACTGAGAAACTCGACAAGTATGTCTCGCATGGGACAGACCGCGCAGCTGCGCCCAGGACGTGATGCCGATGCGCACGGGCGCCGGCGACCTCTGAGCACCCGGCGGGGGTTTCAGATAGCCTTTTCGCACAGTCACCCTGCTGCATTCCGGCATTGCACGAGCGGAGGGAGCACAGTGGATCCCGCACGGCATCGTGGAGCTCTCCGATGATGGCGCCGCCGGAGACTTCCGAGACTTCCCCCTCCTCCGGCTCCGGTGCCGGCGTGGTCGAGCTGGTCGAGGCCGTCGACGCGGCCCAGTCGGTGCTGCGGACGATCAGCGAGCAAGCGTTGGAGGACCTCGGCGGCGGCATCACCACCACCCAGCTGCGCCTCCTCGATCAGCTGCAGCGCCTCGGCGAGTCCAGGCTCGTGGACCTGGCCGACGCCCTGTCGATCGCCCCTTCGACTGCCACCCGCCTGTGCGACACGCTCGCAGAGCGTCAGCTGATCGTTCGCCATCGCCGAGGCCGTGACCGCCGGGAGCTACAGATCCGGCTGACCGACGGGGGCATGAGGCTCCTCGACACGATCCGCACGCGCAACGTACGAGAGTGGAGCCGAGCGCTCGCCGGCATCAGCGAGGAAGACCGCAGGTATGCGGCCCAGGTCCTCGCGGACATCTCGTCGGCCGCGGTCGCCGACACCCCGGCCACCGAGCCTGCCCACGGCCTCTCCGCCTGAGGCTTCGATGCCTGGGGCCCGGCGTGGGCGGTGAGCCGCTCGCTTCCCGACGCCGGACCGCGCATCGCCGGGCAGTGCTCGCGATCCTCTGCGTCAGCCTCCTCGTCGTCAGCATCGACACCACGATCCTCAACGTGGCGATCCCCGACATCATCCGCTCGCTGCGTGCGTCGTCGAGCGACCTGCAGTGGGTCCTCGACGTCTATGCGATCGTCTTCGCCGGCCTGCTCCTCGTCTTCGGGAGCATGGGCGACCGCCTCGGACGCAAGTGGATGCTCGTCGCCGGGATCACCGTCTTCGGCGCGGGATCCGCGGCCTCCGCCTTCTCGGGCAGCCCCGCCCATCTGATCGCCGCGCGCGGCATCCAGGGCGTCGGCGCGGCGGCGATCATGCCCTCGACGCTGTCGGTGCTCACCAACGTCTTCACCGACGCCCGCGAGCGCGCCCAGGCCATCGGCATCTGGTCGGGGACGACGGGCCTCGGAGTCGCAGTCGGCCCAGTCGCAGGCGGGTGGCTCCTCGCCCACTACTGGTGGGGATCGGTGTTCCTCGTCAACGTCCCCATCTGCGCGTTGGGCCTCGTCTTCATGCTGTGGTTGGTGCCCAACTCGCGCGATCCGGCTGCGAAGCGATCCGACGTCGTCGGCGCAGTCCTCTCGACCGGCGGGATGGGGCTGCTTCTCTGGGGCATCATCGACGCACCCTCGGCGACGTGGACCTCGCCCAAGGTGCTCTCCGCGCTCGGCGCAGGCGCAGCGGTGCTGAGCGCGTTCGTGGTCTGGGAGCGGCGCTCAGACCATCCCATGCTCGAGCTGTCGCTCTTCAGGTCGCGGCGGTACACCGGCGCGATCATCGCGATGGGACTCGTGATCTTCTCCCTGATGGGAGGGCTCTTCCTCCTCACCCAATTCCTCCAGTTCTCCCTCGGCTACAGCGCCTTCGACACGGGGCTGCGCATCGCGCCGATCGCGCTGCTGCTCCTCGTGGCAGCGCCGCTGTCCATCCGCCTCGACCGCAAGTTGGGCACGAAACCCGTCGTCTTCACCGGCATGGGCCTCGTGGCCGCGGGATTCGCGATGCTCTCGTTCACGACGGTCCACGGCGGGTACGCCCAAGCCCTCCCGGCCTTCGCGGTGATCGGCGTCGGCGTGGGGCTCGCGTTCGCGCCATGCACCGAATCGGTGATGGGCTCCGTCCCCGTCGAGAAGGCAGGCATCGGGTCCGCGACCAACAGCGCGTCACTCCAGGTCGGCGGCGCGCTCGGCGTCGCCGTGCTCGGAAGCCTGCTCAACACGCGCTACCAGGACACCCTCTCGCCGGTGCTCTCGCACGCGCACGTCCCGCCGAACATCCTCTCGCTCATCGAAGGGTCCCTCGGCGGCGCGATGGCGGTCGCCGAACACGTCGGCGGGGTGCTCGGCGCGGCGCTCGCGTCGCAAGCCCGCCTGGCGTTCACCGACGGCCTCGACCTGGCCGTGACCGTCGCCGCGTGCGCCGTCGGTCTCTCTGCGCTCGTGGTCTTGGCGCTTCTGCCCAACCGCGCCGCGCCCTCGGGCTCTCAGGGACTGCCTTCGGGGCCGGGTGCAGGTGACGAGCCGAGGACGCGGCGGACCGAGCGCGCGATCACGATGTCCTCCCGCGCCCACATGTCCACGACAGCAAGCGAGGCGGAGGGGGCCGACTCGACCCGGTCCACGGCGAGCACGCGCACCCCCACACCTTGCCAGAGCAGCCAAGGCACGCCCGGCCGCACGCGGGGCTTGCTAGCGTCCCATCCAGCGCCGCAGCCCGCTCGAGAGAAGCCGCACGCCGATCGAGAGCAGGCGAGCAGAGGAGAAAGAGATGGGTGTGGAGCCGACTTCCCGTAAGACCCCACCCCCCGCCTCGGCACCTGCGTCCTCTTCGAGAGGGGATCGACCCTCCACCGCCGCGTACCGCGCAGCGCGCGATCAGCTCATCGCGCTGCACGCCGGGAACGAGCCGGCTTCGACGGCGTTCACGTTCCCGGACGTCGGGCCGGTGTTCAACTGGGCACACGACTGGTTCGACCCGATCGCACGGGGCAACCCGCGCGCCGGCCTGGTCATCGCTGCCGGGGATGGGACGCGCCGAGCCTGCACGTTCGAGGAGCTCGCCACCCGTTCCGACCAGGTGGCCCAGTGGCTGCGAGACCGCGGGGTGGGCGCCGGCGACCCGATCCTGCTCATGCTCGGCAACCAGGTCGCCCTTTGGGAGACGATGCTCGGAGCGATGAAGCTCGGCGCGGTGCTCGTCCCGACCACCACCGCGCTCGGGCCCTCCGAGCTGGCAGACCGCGTGGAGCGCTCCCAGGCGCGCTTCGTCGTGTGCGCTCCCCCCGACACGCCCAAGTTCGACGACGTGGCCGGCGGCTACGGCCGGATCTCGGTCGGCCGAGCACCAGGGTGGTGGGACCTCGAGGAGGCCTACGCGCTCGAGGCCGAGCCGATCGAGCACCCCGAGAGCGGTGCGCACGACCCCCTGCTCCTCTACTTCACCTCAGGGACCACGAGCCGACCGAAGCTCGTCGAGCACACGCAGATCTCTTACCCGGTCGGCCACCTCTCCACGATGTACTGGCTCGGGACCCGGCCCGGCGACGTGCACTGCAACATCTCGTCGCCAGGATGGGCAAAGCACGCGTGGTCGTGCTTCTTCGGGCCGTGGGCGGCGGAGGCCACGGTGCTCGTCCTCGACTACGCGCGCTTCGACCCCGACGCGTTGGTGACGCGGCTTCGAGAGGAGCGGGTCACCACGTTCTGCGCGCCGCCCACCGTCTGGCGGATGCTCATCAAGTCGGACCTCTCCGGGGGCCCGGGGGCGCTGCGGGAGCTCGTCTCCGCCGGAGAACCGCTGAACCCCGAGGTGATCGCGCAGGTGCGCCGGAAGTGGGGTCTCACCATCCGAGACGGCTACGGCCAGACGGAGACCACCGCCTCGGTGGGGAACCCGCCCGGCGCGGCCGTGAAACCAGGCTCGATGGGGCGCCCGCTGCCGGGGGTGCCGGTCGTGCTCGTCGACGTGACGACCGGAGCGCCGGTCGACGGACCCGGGGAGGGCGAGCTCTGTCTCGATCTCGCCGCGCACCCGGTCAGCCTCATGGCGGGCTACCTCGGCGACCGCGACGACGGGCTGGCTGGCAGCTACTACCACAGCGGCGACGTCGCGCTGCGCGACGAGGACGGCTACCTCACCTTCGTCGGCCGGACCGACGACGTGTTCAAGTCGTCCGACTACAAGATCAGCCCGTTCGAGGTGGAGAGCGTGCTCATCGAGCATCCCGCCGTGGCAGAGGCAGCCGTGGTCCCATCTCCCGACGAGGTCCGCCTGAGCGTCCCGAAGGCCTACCTCGCGCTCGCGCCCGGGGTCGAGCCGTCCCGGGACACCGCGCTCGACATCCTCCGCTTCGCCCGTGCCCGGCTCGCTCCCTACCAGCGGGTCCGCCGCATCGAGTTCTTCGAGCTACCGAAGACCATCTCGGGCAAGATCCGGCGCGTCGAGCTTCGCGCACGCGAGGAGGCACACCCGTCGCGTGCGGCAGAGTGGCGCGAGGAGGACTTCCCGGAGCTCAGAACCTGACGCCGCTCGGGCGCACCGCTCCGCCGAGCGCCCAGCGCGACGAAGCCCCTGGGGCGGAGGGGGGTTACCAGGGGCCTCGTCATTCGCTGGCACCTGGCCATCGGACCAGGCTGATCAATTCTACCGACGTCCCTCGGACCTCAAACCTCGTGCACCCCCAGGACCCTGCGGGCGGACCCGACGGGCGGCCTCGGACCGAGCCGCCTTCTGCAAACCTCACCGGACGCCGCGGGTCCGAAACTGCAGGCTGATGCGAGGCCCCACGGGGCGCCTGCTCTTCGAGACGGCGTGGTCCCACGTGTGCTGGCAGCTCCCGCCCATCACGAGGAGGTCGCCCGTCGCGACGTCGATTCGGAAGGCGGGGCCGCCGCCGCGGGGCCGGAGCACGAAGCGTCGCGTCGCGCCAAGAGAGACGATCGCCACGACGGTGTCTTCGTGGGACGAGCGGCCGACACGGTCGCCGTGCCAGGCCACACTGTCGTTGCCGTCGCGGTAGAGGCACATCCCGACGGTCTCGAGCGGCTCACCGAGCGACCGCTCGTAGTAAGAGCTCAAGGCCCTGCGCATCTCCTCGACCGACGCGTCCGGAACAGCCGCGCAGTCCTCGTAGAAGCAGACCAGCCTCGGAACGTCGACGATCCGCTCGTACATCAGCCGACGCTCGGCCATCCACGGCACCGACCTCTCGAGCCGCCCGAACAGCTCCCCGGCGCCGGCGACCCAGCCGGGACGGAAGTCGAGCCACGCACCTCGCCCGAGCGTGGTGCGCACCAGCCCGTCGGCAATGGGGCGAAGCTCCACTTCCTCGCCCGCAGAGAAGAGCGTGTCCTGCACCATCGGCACGAGTGTAACGAACGTCTGTTCGCTGCTGGGAACCCAGCCGTGCTTCGCCCCGAGCTCATTCGACCGGCAGGACCCCGAGCTCGGTCGGATGCACCGGCACCCGAGTCGTGCGCCCCGCACCCGAGCGCGGACCCTCGCGCACCGTGGAGCCGCTGCGACCCTGCCCCGGCGGCAGGTAGATCGCTTCAGTGAAGCGGCCACCGCTCCCGCTGAGCACCCACACCGACCCCTTCTCGTGCTCGCTCCCCGGCCCGAAGGCGAGCTGTCCCGGGCGCGCGAGCCGGCGCTGGAGCGCTTCGATCGTCTCGCCGTGCGTGCAGACGACGACGGCGCGGGTCCCCGAACCGACGGACCGCACCAGGCTCGCAGCGTCGCGGTCTGCCCGCGGCCTGAGAGCCTCGGAGGTCTCGACCGGCAGGCCGAGGTGCGCCGCGAGCGGCTCTACCGTCTGCACGCAGCGCAGGAGCGGGCTGGAGAGCACGCGCCGAGGGCGGTAGGGCGCGAGCAGCTCGACCAGGGCGAGCGCCTCCCCCCGCCCGCGCGCGCTCAACGGGCGAAGCCGGTCGTCGCCGGTCCAACGGTCCTTCGCACCGGCATGTGCATGCCGGACCACCAGCAGGTCCATCCGCACAACGCTACGCGAGCTGGCCTATGCGGGACCTGGTCGCGAGCGCGTCGCGCGCCGTGGCATGCGGGCGCTCAGCGCGTGCCCTGCTTCGCGCGGAGCTCGGCGAGCCACGCATCGAACTCGCTCGCCACGATCCGCGCCCCGGTGAGACCGTCGGCCTCGGACGACGCGAGGAAGACCGCAGGGGGGCCCATCGCCTCGGCGGGAAGGAGCCCGGCTCTCAGATCTGGCGGCACCTCGTCGGGGATCATCCCCGTCTCCGTCGCGCCTCCTGGCAGGAGCACGTTCACGGCGATCCCGAACGGCCGGAGGTCCTCGGTCATGATCGCGCTGAGCGCCTCGGTCGCCGCGCGCGACGGGCCGTAGGGAACGAAGCCCCGGCGCGACATCGTCGAGCGGTTGATCGAGACGTTGACGAACCTGCCTGCCCCCTGCTCGAGGAAATGGAACGAGAACGCCCGCGCGACGAGGAAGTACCCGCGCAGGTTCGTGGCCACCACATCGTCGAACGCAGCAGGCTCCACCTCGAAGAACGGCTGGGGCCGCTCGAAGAACCGCGGGTTCACCGTGCGCATTCCGATGCCGGCGTTGTTGACGACCATGTCGACGCCCCCGAGACCGACGATCGCCTGACGCACCGCGAGCGTCACGGAGCTCGCGTCCCGCACGTCCACAGGCACGGCGACGGCGATGCCTGACCTGGCGAGGCGCGCCACAGCCTCGTCCAGGCGCGGCCCGGGCCGAGCTGCGACGCCGACCGATGCTCCTGCCGCGGCGAGCGCCCCAGCCATCGCGGCTCCGAGCCCGCTCGTCGCGCCGGTCACCACCACCCGGCAGCCCTCGATCTTCGGCTGCGCTGCTCCCATCGGTTCTCCTCACTCGCCGCGTCCTGCCTGTGTATAGTTGCACCTGGTCGAGAGTGCTTTGGGTGCTCCGGGTGCTCGGTCTCCCCGTACGGGGCTCCCGGAGAGGGAGGGATCCGGCGATGGCGCTGACCAGAACAGACCTGGCGCCTGGCGAGGTCGGAGCGCCGCCTGCCCCTGCTGGTGCGGAAGGGGCGCACGGACCTCAGGTGGTCCCGCTACGCGCGTTGCCCGTGGTGGGCGCGGTGCTCGCGCTCCTCGTCGTGGCGATCGCAGGCAACTGGCTGTGGGCGCTCGACTTCTTCCACGTGGCAGGCGGCGGGCTGTGGACCGCGATCGACCTGTTCCTAGGGTTCGTCATCGGCCCGATCATGGCGAAGATGCCGCCTCCGGCTCGTGTCGAGTTCTCCAAGCGCCTCATGCCGAAGATGGTGGTGCTGATGCCGACCCTCGTGGTCTGCACCCTCGGGGCAGGATGGCAACTCGCGCGCCATCTCGGGAACCTGTCGGCTGCGTACCCGGACCACGGCTGGGTGGTCGCCTCCTTCGTGGTCGTCGCGGTGATGGCCGTCGTCGCCATCGGGGTGCTCGAGCCCGCCAACCTCGCCGTGCTCTTCGAGCTCCGCAAGCCGGCCCCGGACGGCGCGCTGATCGGAAGGCTGATGCGGAGGTTCATCTACGCAGCCGGAGTGACCGGGGCGATGCAGATCGCCACGCTCGTCATCATGACCCGGCTCGCGACGGGGAGCTGAGGTCTCCATGGACGCGGCCGAGAGCTCCTCCGCCGCTGATCGCACGGCGATCGGCGCGCCCCACGATGCCTTCGCGGGCAGGCCGCCCGTCCCGGCGGTGTGCGTGGCGTCCATGGCCCTCGTGCTCTCGGGCGGCATCTACCTTGCCGCCTACCTGCCTCGGCACGCCCCGCTCGGTCCTGCAGTCGGCCTCGTCGCTGCCGCCGGCGCGGCGCTGGTCGCAGCGATCGTGCTCGTCGCCGGGCTCCGGGAGTTCGCCTGGGGCACGTTCTTCGTCGTGGCGAAGTGGGCGCTCCTCGCCTACGCGGTCATCGCCGGGATCCTCGAGTACGTCTTCGTCTACGACGGGACCAGCGGGACGATGCTCGTCCTGCTCACCGCGTCCCTCATCATCTTCGCCGTGGACATCCCGGTCCTCTTCGGGTTCTCGGTCGCCAGGTTCCAGACCTCGGACGCCGCCGGACGCTGATCCGCGCCGTCGCCGGCTCCGGCTCGTGACCGCCCGACGGGCTGGCGCTTCGTGGGCTGGGACCACGCGGAGTGCGGCTACGCGGACCGGTGCTCCACCGCCGGTTCGGCCCACCTCGCGTCGTCGGATCGGGACCGTCGACGCTCGAGGACATCTCGCCCGACGGGTTCTCGCCCGGCGGGTTCTCGCCCGGCGCCGAAGAAGAGCTGGCTCCAGGATTCTCCTTCCAGAGAGCTGATCGACGTCACGGTGGCGGGCGCCGACCCTCTCTCAGGTGCCGAGGCTGAAGTGCGCGCGACAACGCTGGTCGGCGCGGCTCCGTCCTGACGCCGTCCTCGTATGCCACCGGCACGAGCTCGCCGCAGTCAGGGAGCCAGGCGCTCGACGCGCCAGCCGTCGTCGTCGCGCACGAATCGGATGCGGTCGTGCAGCCGGAACTGCTGCTCCTCCCAGAACTCCACCACGGCGGGGACGATGCGGTAACCGCCCCAGCGTTCGGGCCGCGGCGGCTCCGAGCCCCCCAGCGCCGCGACCGCCGCCTCGAGCTCTTCCCTCGTCGCGACGACCGAGCTCTGGTGGGAGGCGACCGCGCTCCGACGCGACCCCGCGGGACGGCTCGCCCAGTAGCGGTCGGACTCCTCGGCGGTGGTCTTGACGACCGCCCCGCTGATCCGCACCTGTCGATGCACCGGGACGTACCAGTGGAGCACCGCGGCCGCCTTCGGGTTCTCACCGAGGTCCCTGCCCTTCCCGCTCTCGTAGTCGGTGAAGAACACCACGCCCTCGTCTCTCCCGCGCAGGAGCACGAAGCGTGCCGAGGGCTCGTGGTCACGGCTCGCCGTCGCGAGGCACATCGCCTCGGGCATGGGGTCCCCGGCGGCTCGCGCCGCCTCGAGCCACTCGTCGAGCTGGCGCAGCGGGTCGCGGTCGAGATCGGAGGCGTCCACGACCGCCAGTATCCACCACGGGCAAGGACCCGGCAGCGAGCGAGGCTCTTTCGTGGCGGGGCGATGTGCGGGGCGATGTGCGGGGCGCCAGGAGCCGCTCAGGGTACGGCAACGTCGGCTCGTCCGGTCTCGAGGTCGTCGTACGCGGCGGCGAACCTGCGGATCGTCGCCACGCACACGTCGGCACTCTGCAGCGAGCCGAACGACAGGGTGTGCAACCAGGTCGCGAGACCGAATGCCGGCGTCGCGCGGTAGCGGTCCCACGCCGAGGCCATCGACGGCGGCCGCACCCCCGCACGGCCGAGGGCGTCGAGGTAGGAGGCCAGAAGCTCGCGCTCGTGGCGGCGCCGGTCCCCGACCCCGAGCGCGCTCACGAGGAAGTAGCCCACGTCGTGGGACCAGTGGCCAAGACGAGCGAGCTGCCAGTCGAAGAACCCAGTGTTCCCATCGGCTGCGGCATAGGCATTGCCCGGGTGGGGATCGCCGTGGAGGACGGTACGGGGCCCCGAGGCCGCGATCGCGGCGCTGCGCCGGAACTGGCGAGACAGCGTGCCCGCCCTCAAGTCTCGGGGTAGGTACCGCTCGCCTCCAGAATGCTCGCCGGCAAGCCGCAGCCCGCGCGAGAGGCTGGCGACCGAGACCGCGCCCAGGACCGACCCGAGGCGCCAATACCCCAGGTGCGAGAGCGCCGCGGGGATCGGCCGCTCCCAATACGACGCGTGCAGCGCCGCGAGGCCGTGGAGCCCGCTTTGGACGGCGTCGACGGAGAGCGGCGTCCGCGCGTCGTGGGGTGCTCCACCTCGAGCGACCACGTCCTCGGTCACCACCACGCAGGCGGCACGGCGCCGGTCCACGGCGCCAGCCAAGAACGCGGGGTGCTCGAGGGGGAAGCTCGTCCCGGCATCCGCGAGCCGCGCCTCGGTCGAAAGTGCCCCGAGGGCGAGCAGCGCCATCCGATGCAACGGCCTCCCGGGCCCCTTCACGAACACGGAGGACGGGCCGATCCCTCCGGCGAGCGACAGCGACACGCGTGCCGTGGCGTTCGTGCCCTCCGCCACGCCGCCGACCTGCAGGTCTTGGACCACGATCCCGGGGTACCGCCGGCTGAGGGCGGCGCTCATCCAGGCGGGGTCGAGGTCGGACCACCGACGCGGGACCGACAGCACCGAGACATCCCGGCGCAAAGCGAGACGCCGCGTGCGAGGCGTCGGAGCGGGGGCCAGCGGTCTTATCCGCGCAGCTCTTGGTCGACCACCATCGACGTCACCGCCGGCGCGTCGGCCGGCGAGACGGCCCCTTTCCCCGCAGGCACCTTCACGGGCTCCAATCCCGGCGCGCTCGGCGGCGCCGACGGCTGGGGAACTCCGGCGATCCTGTAGACCTCGGAGCCGTCCACGGTCTCCTCGGAGAGCAGGAGGTCGGCGAGCTGGCGGAGCTGGGCTCGGTGCTGGCGCAGGATGTCCACCGCCCGCTGCTCGGCGTGCGACAGGAGCGAAGCCACCTCCTCGTCGATCTTGGCCTGGGTCTCCTCGGCGAAGGGTCGGCTCGACAGCCCGGGGCCGCCGCCGCCCAGGAAGACGGACCCTCCTTCGGGGTAGCCGATCGGGCCCAGCTCCTTGGACAGGCCGAACTCGCGCACCATCTTGATGGCGAGATCGGTCGCGGACGCGAGATCGTTCGCCGCGCCCGTCGAGCCTTGGCCCAGCTCCACGAGCTCCGCCGCGCGCCCGCCGAGGCGCACCGCGAGGCTGTCGTAGAGATAGTCCTCTCCGTAGAGATGGCGTTCGACCAGCGGGAGCTGCTGGGTCACCCCGAGCGCCTGGCCTGCCGGCAGGATCGTCACCTTGGACACCGGGTCGGCCTTCGGGCAGTACGCAGCGACAAGTGCGTGGCCGGACTCGTGCACCGCGACCGAGTGCTTCTCCTCGGGCAAGAGCACGTTCGAGCCCTCCCTGCGGCCGAGGAGCAGCCGGTCTCGGGCTTCGTCGAAGTCCGACGCCTCGAGCACCTCGCGGTTGTGGCGGACCGCGACGATCGCCGCCTCGTTGATCAGGTTCGCGAGGTCCGCGCCCGAGAAGCCCGGGGTGCCTCGCGCGACCACGTCGAGGTCGACGCTCGGAGCGAGCCGCTTGTCCCGTGCATGCACCCGGAGGATCGCCACGCGCTCTGCCAAGGTGGGCAGGGGGATGGTGACCTGGCGATCGAAACGCCCTGGCCGCAGAAGTGCGGGGTCGAGGACCTCTGGGCGGTTGGTCGCCGCCAGGACCACGATGCCTTCGGAGGGGTCGAACCCGTCCATCTCGGCGAGAAGCTGGTTCAGCGTCTGCTCGCGCTCGTCGTTGGCGACGATCGTCCCCGCGCCGCTCCGGCGCTGGCCGATCGCGTCGACCTCGTCGACGAAGATGATCGCCGGCGCCCGCTTGCGCGCCTCGGTGAACAGGTCCCGCACCCGCGCCGCGCCGACCCCGACGAACATCTCGACGAAGCTCGAACCGGTCACCGAGAAGAACGGCACGGAGGCTTCGCCCGCGACTGCCCGAGCGAGCAGCGTCTTGCCGGTCCCCGGAGGGCCGACCATGATGACGCCGCGGGGCGCGACGGCGCCGGCGCGCCGGTAGCGCTCGGGGTTCCGCAGGAACTCCACGACCTCGGCGATCTCCCGCTTGGCCCCTGTGTACCCCGCGACATCCGCGAAGGTGGTCGACGGGCGGTCTGAGTCGAACATCTTCGCCCGGGACCGTCCCACCCCCATCGCGCCCTGGAGGCCGGCAGCACCGCGCCGCGAGAGCCGCACCCACAGGTAGCCGATGACGAGGAACGGGAGGAGGAGGATGACCCAGCTGAGCACCTCGTTGCCGAACGAGGTGGTCGACGCTGTCGCCTTGACCTGGACGCCTTCGGTCTCCAGCTTGTCGAGGAGCGGGGGCCCGGCGAGCGCCATCGGGATGACAGTGGTGTAGTGCTTGCCCGACTTCAAGACGCCCGAGGCAGTGCCGCTCGTCGTGATCGTGACCGTGCGGACCTGCTTCGCGGAGACGTCCTTCACGAACTGGCTGTAGGTCAGTGTCACCGACGGTGCCGCGCGGGTCGCGGGAAGCACGAAGAACAGCGCGACGAACAGGATCAGCGCGACGAGCCACAGCCAGTGCCGCCAGGGCGGCGGAGGCGGAGGAGCCGTCGGGGTCGGTTTGTCACCGGTGGGCGGCGGCGTCGCCTGCTTGCTCATCCCGCGCTCTCTCCTCCCTCACCTGATCGGCGGTCGGGAACTACGAGGCTACCGCTCCTCTCATCTGCTGCCGTCGCCGGGTGCTGGCAGGTCCTTGGGAGCCCCGAGCTCTCTGCGCACGTCCCGGACGACGGCCTGCCCGGCGGCAGCGGCGGGGATCGCGATCAGCCCGGTCGTGAACGCGCCGAAGATGCCCCCCACCCAGCTTCCGATCCCCGCCCCCACGATCACTGCGACGAAGACGAGCAACGGATTGACTCTGACGGTCCGGCTCATGATCACCGGGTTCATGAAGCGGTTCTCGATCTGCCAGTAGGCGAGGAGCACGATTGCCGACGCGATCCCCGCGGCGAGCGAGTGCGTGAACGCGAAGAGGACCGCGGGGACGATGGCGAGCGCTCCCCCGACCTCGGGAAGGAAGTCGGCCAACGCGAACCACAGCGCCCACAAGAGCGCATAGGGCACCGAGAGGACGACGAACGTCACCAGGACGACGACGCCCCCGATGCACGAGGTCACCAGGTTGCCGAGCATGAACCCCGACACCGACCTCATGATCTCGGCGCCCAGCCGGCGCCACCGAGCCGCGGACGCGGGCGGCTGCGTGCCGAGGAGGGCCGTCCGCATCTTCGGTGCCTCGAGGAGGAGCAAGAGCACCATCACGAACATCACGACGAGCGAGCCGATGGCGGAGATCGCACCCTTTCCCGCAGAGATCACCGGCTTCGAGAAGCTCTCCGCGAAGCTGATGAGCTTCGGCGAGTTCTTCTCCACCCAGGACTCGATGTGGAACCGCAGCACGAGGTGGCCGATCCACCCGTGGCCCTCCTCGGCGTCCTTCACGTATCTCGGCAGCGCGTGCGCGAAGTGGGTGAGGCCTTTCACGAGCGGATAGCCGAACGCGAACCCGAGCGCGCCGAAGACGACGAGGGCCGCCACCGTGACGACGGCCACGGCCAGGCCGCGCCTGCGCAGGCCGTGCCGCTGCAGCGCGACGACCAGGGGATCGAGGAGAAGCGCGATGAACCCGCTCACGATCATGACCAGGACGATGTCGCGGAGCCGGTAGAGGACCTCGCCGAGCAGGTAGACGCCGGCCACGACGCCGACGGCGGCGAAGATCGTGCCGTAAGGGACGCGGTCCCAGGCGAGAGCATGGCGCACCCCCGATCGTCCGGCGCGCTCGGAGACGGCGCCATCGCCGGTCCCGTCCGCCGTCCCGCTCTCCGCTCTCGGCGCTTCGCCCTCCGCTCCTCCCCCGGCGAGACCGGTGGGCTCGCGAGCCTTCGGAGAGCCGACCGCGGTCACGGTGCGGCGCTGCGCGTCGTCCTCCTCGCCGTACTCACGACCCGTCATGCCTCCAGTTCCCGGTTCCCTGCTCGCCGATCGTACGTCTCGTCCAGGCGCACTGGGGGGATAGGAGCGTTCAGGGCAGATGCCGGCGCCGGGCCGGTGTCAGCCTCGAGCCGTGCGCGCAGGCGAGCCAGGGCGGCGAGCACCGGGGCCCCGAGCTATCCCACCATGACGGCGTTGCCCACCGCTCTGAACGCGTCGTCGACGAACGAGGTGACGACGTAGTGGCGAGCGAAGTGACCGAGCGCGGTGGCGACCGCCATCCCCGGATGGAAACCGAGCCCGGGCGACTCCTGGAAGTAGGTCCAGTTCCAGACGTCCATGACTGCGCCGTAGCGGTACCGAGCACCGCCGCTGCCAAGGCGAGCACCTCGACGTCTCGGCGCGTCGGACGACCCCGACCGAGGGGATCGCCCTGCAACGCCCGTCGGTCGAAAGGAAAAGGGAAAGGAACAGCGCCCCGTAGTCCTGCCCCGACGGAAGACACTGCGAGTAGTGGCTCGGCACATGGTCGACCTCGCAGACGGCGACGCCCGCGGCCACCATCAGGAGCGCTGCCGCGCTCGCGCGCGGGCCCACCGAGAATGCGCGAACGGCAACGGCGACTGCGAAGACGACGACCTGCGCGGCGTTGCATCTGCCGATCCTCTCCGAGGTGCTCTCGCCCCGTCGTCGGGGCCCGTCGGTTCGACGGGGTGGCTGGGCGTGTGCGACGGCCCGGCGGCTCTGCGCCTAGAGATCGGCCCCCATGACGTCGATGGTTGTCTGGGTGATGGCGAGCGGGCCACCCAGGATCGTGAAGTGGGTGACCCGCGCGCCGCCGATGCCCGTCGCCCCCGCTGTGTGGAGGAAGGCGGCCAGAGCAGTCCCGACGATCGTCGGGCCGACCGTCAGGACGAGCGGCTCCGGACCCGCGACCGACGGGCCGTCCGCTGCGACCACCGCCCCGGCCAGCCCGTCGGTGAAGCCATTCCCCTGTGCGACGGTGAGCGATCCCGTGCCCGCCCATCCGAGGCCGCCGCTCGCTCCCGCCGTCTCGAACCCGGCGAGCTCGACCGACGTGCCCGAGTAGGTCTGTCCGGCGACCCGAAGCACCGAGACCCCAAGGCCTTCGAGCGAGGTCACCACGGCGTTCGAGACCGCCAATGGTCCCCCGATCACGATCACCTGGCGGATGCCAAGCGTCTCGATCGCCGACGTCGCCTCCGGGGAGAGGGTCGCAGGTGTGGTGAGGAGGATCGGGAACCGTTCGGCGTAGGCCATGGCACTCGCCGCTTGCGCGTCCTGGAAGCCCTTCCCCGTGGCCACGACCGCGGTCGGCAACGCCGCCGTGCTCGAGGGCGCGACGGAGGCGATCCCGGCCGTCGCGTTGTCCCTCCCTTCCCCGCCGGAGCTGTTCGTCCCTGCGTAGGCGCCTGGGAACGCGGCCTCACCCACCTGTGTCGCCGGTGCGGTCTCGGCGATCTTCGCGGCGGTGCCGTACGGGGTAGTGCCGGCGACCCGGGTCACCTCGATGTCCACGGGGCCTGGGAGCGCGGCCGCTCCGCCGCAGGCGTCGGCCGGGGTGGACTTCAGCAGGTCGACCACCGCTGTCGTGACTGCGAGCGGGCCGCCCACCACGTAGACCCTGGTGATGCCCTCCGCACCGATCGCGCCGAGCGCCGCAGGAGACAGGGCGTCAGAGGGCGTGAGAAGCGTGCCCGTGCCGAGATCCCGTGCCAGGTACGCGCTCGCGAGCGCGTCGGGGTAGGTCGTGTCGGTGGCGAGGACGACGGGCCGTGTGCCTGTGGTGCCGGGGCACTGGCCTGCGGTCGCCGGGAACTGGTGCTCGAGCTCGGCAGCCGCGGTCGCATCGCTTGTCGCGCCGAAGATGCGGGTGCTCCCAGGCCCCACGACGACGAACGTGGACGCATCCGCCGGCGCGCTCGTCCCGTCGGTGGTCGTGACCGTCACATGGACGACGCCGGGCGGCTCGGCCGGGGTCGTGACGGTGATCACGCCGTCAGAGCTGCTTGTCACCGTCGCCGCGTATGTCCCGAAGTCCACGGCCTCGAGCAGTGTCGGCACGATGTATGTGCCCTGGATCGTCACGCTTGTCCCACCGCTCGAGCTTCCCTGCGAAGGGTTCACGGACGTCACGGTCGGCAGGGGCGTGCCGTAGTAGTCGGTGAAATTGCCTGTTGTCGACGACGTCGGCGCGCCCGGGTAGGCGATGACGACTGTCGCTGTGTTGGTCATGTAGACGCTCGAAAGGGAAGCGACTGTCATGTTCGTGCCTGTGACCAGCAAGTGTGTGAACCGCGTCGAGCCGAAGTCCGCCAGTGTCGTGAACTTCCCGCTCGCGACTGTGAGCGGGCGTTCCGTGATCCACTCGGCCGTTGTCTGGGGCCCCGCTGTGTAGCGGACTGTCGCTGTCTCGGCGCGCCACCCTTGCGTCACGTCCTCGATCTCGATCTGCCACAGCCCGATCGCACGCTCCTTGATGAACGCTTCCATCGTGTCGCCCGGGTGGACCACCGCGTCGACGTAGAACGGCGCTGTGGGAAGGAGCTCGACCCACGCGAAGTAGTGCACCGTGCCGCCGCTGACTGTGACTGTCGTACCCGTCTGTATCAGCCTTGTCGTCCCCACGCCGCCGATGCCGATCCATGTGGAGACGTTCCCTGGCCCGGCCGTCGCCGTCACCGACGGCACGTGCCAATACCCCGCTACCGCGCTGAACACGGTCCCGGCCACCGCACCTGTTCCGGCGGACGCCGAGCCTGTGTCGACTTGCCCCGCCCAGTTCAACGAGGCCGTCGGCGCGCCGTGAGCGGTCGCGCCGACGTGCTTCCTCCCAGGATCGGTCGGCGTCGCGGTCGGCGTCGCGGTCGGCGTCGCGGTCGGCGTCGCGGTCGGCGAACGATGACCGGTCGGCGTCCTGCCCGGCGCCCGAGAACCGGTCGACCACGCGGGCAGATCCGGCCCCCGGCCGGCAAGGGGATGCTCGACCGAGCGCAGCGGCAGGACCTGCCGCACGCGCTGGAGCGCGAAGGTCGCGCCCATCCTTCGCGCCGCCGGTCCTCGAGCTCGAGAGGACAGCAGCGCTCGGGTGGAACCCGGCTGCAGCGCACTCGCGGATGCGACCGAGAGGTTGGCCTGCACGACGACCGCGCCCGACAGGACAAGCGCGGCGGACCCGGCGAGCGCGCTCACCTTGCGAATGCCGTGAAGTCGCATGACCGGTCTCCTCGTCCTGAGAGCGACGTGGCGGAGGGCTCCGCCCTCCCCGACTGCTATGTGGTCGATCAGTCTGCTCCGGGCACAGTCTGCTCCAGGTTCGAGGCTCAGCTCCACCCGGTCGGGCCTCGCCTCCACCAGGCCGGACAGACGACCTGCCGGTCCGATCCGTACGCGGCAGTACGGGGCGGTCACGCCCAGCCGAACACCTCGGCCAGGTCCCACTCGCCCGCGATCGACGAGACGATGGCCCCGATGAGCGCCGCGCCGAGCATGCCCAGGCAGGACAGCACGGTGCCCATCGCGTGGCCCAAGTATGGGGTGAAGGCGTCGGCGATCTGGCCGACGGTCGCGAACGTCGCGCCGGGCCGGTGCGCGCCGGCGGTGACCGCGACGACGAACGCGAGCTCAGCCGCAGGCGGTGTCCGTATCCGCGCCGCCTGCCGTCTCGCCTTGGACAGACGAACCACACCGGCCGGAGTGGCCGGCGTTGGTGTACGGCGCCAGCCCAGATGTCTTGGATGCATGAGTCTCCGCCCATGCCCACTCGCTCGAAAGGCGGGTGTTGGTCGTGAAGGTACGCCCGCCGCCGAGGCTGCCCGGCGAGCCGCCAACGGCCTCCGGATCCGTCCGCCCGGCACCGGCGCCACTCGAGCCTGGCTGACGCCCTT
>JAKBTL010000135.1:0-13717 GCA_021844425.1 Actinomycetes bacterium
CGAACGCGAATAGCCTCGTCGAGGAGCTTGCGCCTCCGTCGGACTTCGACATCTCCTTTCCCCTCGACGCAGACGGAAAGGCAGACGGAAAGGCAGACGGCAAGGAGGCCCGAGAGTCCTGGCTCGCCCGCTCCTATTACCCGGCGGTCGTGTACATCCAGACGCGTCTGGGGCTGCTGCTGCTCTCCGGCGTCGTCGCGATCGTCGCGCACCGCTCGCTCGCCACCCAGCTCTCCGCATACGACGGCGGGTGGTACCTGAAGCTCGCGGCGCACGGCTACCCGGACCACGTGCTGCGCACGCAGTCGACCCTCGGCTTCTTCCCTCTCTACCCTCTCGCCATCCGGGCGCTGAGCCTCGTGGTCCGCTCGCAGCTGGCCGCCGCGGTGTGCATCGCGCTCGTCGGTGGTCTCGTGGCCACGGTGCTCGTCCAGCGTCTCGCCACGGAGTGGTGGGGCGAGAAGACGGGGCGGCGGGCAGCCGTCGTCTTCGCGCTCTTCCCCGGCTCACTCGTGTTCTCCATGGCGTACTCAGAAGGGCTGACCCTGCCTTTCGTGCTCGGCTCCCTGCTCGCGCTCCGGTCTCGGCGATGGGTGCTCGCAGGCACGCTCGCCGGCCTTGCTGCCGTGGTCGAGCCAGTAGCGCTCGTGCTGCCTGTCGCCGTCGCCCTCGTCGCACTCCGAGATGCCTGGCAGCGCCGGAGCGTTGCACCGCTCGTCGCACCCGTCCTCGCGGTCGTCGGTGTCGCCGCCTTCGCGGGATTCCTCTGGTCGTGGACGGGCAGCCCCTTCGCCGCCTTGATCGCCCAGCACGACGGCTGGCACAACCAAACCATGCCGCTCGGGGTGCTCGGTCTTCCCGTTGTCCGCCATCTCATCGGGCATCCCGTGGATGTGCTCGGCTACCTCGGCACCTGGAACCTCTGGAACGGCGTGCTCGGCTCGGCGTTCCTCATCTGGTCGCTGATCCGCATCTGGCCGATACGCCGTGAGCTCTCCCCCGGGGTCCTCGCCTGGCTCATCGGGGTCGGTGCAGTGACGCTGTGGTCGGTCAAGACGCTCCCGAACGCGCGCATGCTGCTGCTGGCCTTCCCCGCCGTGCTCGTGTGGGCGAGGAGGTCCTCGCAGACGCGGTACCGGACCTTCGTCAGGCTCGAGCTCGCCGCCTTCGTGCTCATGAGCCTGCTCACGTTGTCGGGGCACATGTTGCCCTGAGCGAGGCGCGCGGAGGCGTCGTCGAGCGTGCACGTCGGCCCGACCGCCTTCGTCGGCGTCGAGGTGACCAACGCCGGCACAACTGGTGCCGTGGTGGTCCAAGTCCTGCCCGGCACGACGGCGACAGCCTTCGGCCTCGTCCCAGGGGACACGATCGTGACCTTCGACGGCCGGACGATCCGGAGCCCCACAACACTGTCGGACGTGCTGCAGGTCGAGTCCCCCGGCGCCACGGTCGCGATCGGCTGGCAGAACCGGCTCGGGCAGTCCTCTGCAGCGACGATCACGCTGCAGCGCGGCCCACCCGCCTGACCGTTGCCTCGAGGCTCAGGCGCCCCCGCGGTGAGGCCCAGGCGCCCGCGCCGCGAGGCTCAAGCGCCCGCGCCGACGCGCCCCGGCTCGCGGGCCCATTCCGGGTAGACACGCTCCAGGTCGCTCCAGAACCGGCGGATCGCAGCGGCCTTGACCGGCCCGTAGCCGCGCACCGAGCTCGGAAGCCGTGCGACGTCCACCGCTCGGTCGTGGCTTTCGGGCTCGAGGGTGTCGCACAGCCGCACGACCAGCGTCTCGTACTCGTCGCGGAGCTGGCGTTCGAGACGCCGGAGAGGGCTGCGTCCGAACGGGTCGACGGGCGTGCCGCGCAGACGCCGCAACGGCGCGAGCGCCCCGAAGGTGACGTCCGCGGCACGCCCCAGGGACACCTTTCGCTCGAGGCCCAGGCGCCTGAGGGCGGGAGGACGCAGGTGGTAGCGCACCCGAGCGCCCGGGCCGAAGCGAGCCCCGAGCTCTGCTCGCAAGAGCGGCGATCGGTGCAGGCGCGCCACCTCGTACTCGTCGCGGTAGGCCATGAGCCGGTGGAGCTGGACCGCCACTGCGGACGCGAATGCTCCGTCGCTCGTTGGACAACGCGTCTCCTCGGCCTCGCGGCACCGGGCCACCGTCTCTGCGTAGCGACGCGCGTACGCACGGTCCTGGTAGGCGACGAGGTCGGCGATCCGCGCTGCGACGATCGCCTCCAGCTCACTGCCAGGCGGCGCGGCGACGACCTCGACGAGCTCGGCGACCCCGCGAGCGGCGGCCGAGGCTTGCGCGCCGGCGACGTGCTCGTTGGCTCCGGGTCGCGGGCCCGGGGCGGGCTCGAGCGGGTCGATGACGAGCATCCGTCCGTAGCGGAAGGCCTGCACGTTCGCCTCGACTGCGACACCGTTGCGGCGGATGGCTTCTTCGACGTGCGAGGGATCGAGCGGGAGGGCGCCGAGCTGGCAGGCCGCGCCGAGGAGCAGGACGTTCGCGTACACGTCGGACCCGAACCGCTCGCGAGAGAGCTCCTGGGCGTCGACCCAGGTGCCGCCAGCCAGGACACGTCGCTCGACGCGCGCGCGAAGCTCGGCGACATCAGGCACCCCAAGTCCGCGGTCGGTGATCTGGCGTCCGGTCGGCGTCGCGTAGGAGGTCATGACCGCGACGGTGCGGTCGGGTGTCGCGGCCGCCAGGTGCCGCGGGTCGGCGCCGACGAGCAAGTCGCAGCCGAGGTAGAGGTCGCACTCGCCCGCGCCGATCCGGTGGGCCTCGACGGCGGGCTCGGGGTCGACGCGGAGGTCGGAGCAGACCGAGCCTCCCTTCTGCGCGATCCCCGTCTGGTCGAGGCCCCGCACCGACATGCCGGCGAGCTGCGCCGCCACGGCGACGATCCTGGCGGTCGTCACGATGCCCGTCCCCCCCACTCCGGTGATCCGGACGCTGAAGGATCTCTTCGCGCTGGCTCGGGGAGGCGTCGGGAGGTCGGCGGGGTCGAGATGCCGCGGCGTCGGCGTCTGCGTGCGACGTGCCGGTTCGTCGACCGTGACCATCGCCGGACAGTCACCCTCCAAGCACGTGTAGTCGAAGTTGCAGGACTCCTGGTGGATCTCGGTGCGCTCGCCGTACGCCGAGCGGACCGGGCGCACCGAGACGCAGTTGGACCTGGCGCCGCAGTCTCCGCAGCCGTCGCACAGGAGCGGGTTCACGAAGACGCGCCGGGCGGGCGCCGGTGGCCGGCGCCGCTCACGCCGGCGCCGCTCGACCGCGCACTGCTGGTCGTGGATCAAGACGGTGACGCCGTGCACCGAGGCGAGCTCGACCTGCGCCGCGACGATCTCGCGGCGATGCCGCACCTCGACGCCGCGGGGGAGGTCGGCGTAGGTCGGGCGCCGCGGGTCGTCGGTCGTGACGACGATCTTCGCCACTCCTTCGGCGAGGAGCAGGCGGGTGAGGTCGGCGAGCGCCCTCGCGCCGGGGATCGGCTGGCCTCCGGTCATGGCGACGACGGAGTTCGTGAGGAGCTTGTAGGTGATGTCCACCCCCGAGGCGACCGACGCGCGGATCGCCTGCGAGCCGGAGTGTGCGAAGGTGCCGTCGCCGAGGTTCTGGACGAAGCGGTCGACCGAGACGAACGGGGCCATGCCGTTCCACATGGCGCCTTCGCCGCCCATCTGGAACCGCCCGACGACGTTGCCGGCCACGCTGGGGCTCATCTGGATCGCAAGGCCGTGGCAGCCGCTGCCCGACCCGACCAGCGCGTCCGTGGGCACCCGCACGCCGGTGTTGTGCGGGCAGCCGGAGCAGAAGTACGCGCCGCGCACGAGGGAGAGGGGAGGGTCGGTGGTCCGGCGTCGTCGGAGCTCGTCGGCCGCGTGCCGCACGTCCGGGAGGTCGCGGTGGCGAAGGAGCCGGTCGGCGAGGACCGGGACCAGGGCGTCCGAATCCACCTCGCCGGTGCACGAGAGCAGCTCGCGACCGAGCTCGTCGAGCTTGCCGACGACCGAGGGTGCCCCGGTGACGCCGTAGAGGGCCTCTTTCACGAGCATCTCGAGAAAGCCCCGCTTGTCCTCGACGACGAGGACCTCGCTGAGGCCGGAGGCGAACCGGCGGACCGTCCCGGCGTCGAGCGGGTACGGCATGGCGATCTTTAGCAGGCGCACGCCTGCGCGCGCGAGCGCGCGCTCGTCCAAGCCGAGGCGCCCGAGCGCGTGGCGGACCGCGAGGTACGCGGGCCCGGCGGCCACGACGCCGAGGACGTCTGCCGGGCCGATCGCCGTGACGCGGTCGAGGCCGTTGGCCGCGGCGTACCGGCGTGCGAGCTCGAGCCGCGGGCCGTACAGCGATCGCTCGAGCTCGATGAGCGTCGCACCGAGGAGCTGCGCGGTGGGTCGGTGCACGAAGCTGCGCCCGTCGACGACCAGCTCGGGCATCGCCGGCGCCACCCGCCCGGCTCCCACAGCGACGGTCTGGACGGCGTCGGCGACGGACGCCGGGATCCGCACCCCCGCCCACAGGCCCGACGCACGCGAGAGGGCGAACCCGTGAAGGCCGAGGTCGAGAAGCTCCTGGGGGTCGGCAGGAGCGAGGACCGGAAGGCCGAGCCCGAAGAGCGTCGGCTCCGACGTGGACGGGACGCTCGACGACTTGGCCTGGGGGTCGTCGCCGACGCACACCAGGACCCCGCCGCTCGGCGCGGCTCCCATCAGGTTGCCGTGGCGGACGGCGTCGCCTGCCCGGTCGAGGCCGGGAGCCTTGCCGTACCACAGGGCGCAGACCCCGTCCACCGTGCGGCTCGGCTGGAGGGAGACGAGCTGGCTGCCGGCGATCGCGGTGGCGGCGAGCTCTTCGTTCAAGGCGGGCTGGTGGACGATCCCCAGCTCTGCGAGCAGTCGCTCCTGGCGTGCGAGCTCGACGTCGTAGCCAGCGAGCGGGGATCCGGGATACCCGGTGACGAAGCCCGCGGTGCGAAGCCCGGCGGCGACGTCGGCCCGGCGCTGGTCCATCGGCAGGCGCACGAGTGCCTGCACGCCGGAGAGCAGGACTTCTGCGTCGGGCGCCGCGTCGGGCGCTGCGTCGGGCGCCGCCTCGCGCTCTGGAGGCGAGCTGGACCGTTGCCCAGCACGCGCGCCGACTTGCACGAGTCGACGGTACCAGAGCACCAGGCACGCCAGACGACGGCGGTAGGGTCGACGCATGCTCGTGGCCCTCGCGCCGCTCCTCGCCTTCGCAGAGGCTGCGCGGTCCGCGGTGAGCCTGCGCATCCTGCTCACCGGCATCCAGACGGGTTCGCTCAGCCTCGTCGCCGACGCCGTGCTCTTCGGCTTCGTCTGCCTGTACCTGGCGGGAGTCCGCCAGCTCACCCGGAGAGGACGGCAGTGGTCGGGGTGGAGCACCGCGGCGTTCGTGGTGGGGCTCGCGGCGATCTGGGTCGCCGTCGGCTCGGGCCTCGCCGCCTATGACGACGTGAACGTCACCATGCACGTGATCCAGCACGTGCTCTTGATGATGATCGCCCCGCCGCTCATCGCGCTCGGCAGACCGGTCACGCTCGCGACCCAGGCGTCCAGGCGGACGGTCCAGGTGCGCATCCTGCGGATCGTGCACAGCCCGGTCCTGGCGGCGCTCACGTTCCCGGTCTTCGTGTGGGTCCTCTACTACGGCACGATGTACGTGTTCTTCATGACGGGGGTCTACCAGTACGCGATCGTCCACCCGCTCTTCCACGACGCGTCCCACCTGTGGTTCTTCGTCGCCGGGTACCTGTTCTGGGAGCCGCTCATCGGGCTCGACCCCGCGCGCTGGCGCTGGCCGTACCCGGTGCGGGCCGTGTCGCTGTTCCTCGGGATGCCCTTCGAGTCGTTCCTCGGCATCGGCATCGCCCAGATGACACGCCCGATCTCGCCGATCAACAGCCTCGCGAACACGCACACGGCAGGCGACACCCTCTGGGTCCTGGCGATGGCGGTCACCGGACTGTGGCTGGCGGTCATCCTGTGGCAGTGGTACCGGCAGATGGAGCGCGAGACGGTGCGCCAGGACCGCAAGCTCGAGGTGGAGCAGGTCGAGAACAGGGCGCGCGCTGAAGCGCTCGGTCTCGACCTCCCGCCCGACGTCACCGTCCCGTGGTGGCGGATCGCCGAGCTCGAGCGCCGGAGGGACCGGGCCGAGGAGCCAAGTGCTCGGGCCGACGCCGGAGGCGGGTGGCGCACGACGCGCTGACCCAGCGTGGAAGTGGTGGATGCTGCTCAGGCGCTGATGTCGACGACGGCGACGTTCGACGCGTCGCTGGCAAGCAGGCCGAGGTCGGCGGAGTCGACGGTCGCGACGACCGCTCCTCCTGCGAGATCGGCTACGGCGACGATGAAGGCGTCGACCGCGCGCTCCGACCCTGCGCCCACGGTTCCGAGCAGCTGGCCTGCTCGTACGCCAACCCTCGTGTCGACCGGGTAGACCTCGACGCGCTCGCGACGCAGTCCAGCGAAGACTCCCGCATCACGCCGGTGCCCGCGCACCACTTCCGCCAACACCGCAGAAACGGTTCCCACCGGCAGCTCCCGGCGTCGCATCTCCGTGACGAGCGCCCGCACGCGGTCGCTGCGGTCAGCAGGTCCGTGGGCGACAGCCGAGATTGCCTCGCTATCGAGCAGCAGCATCAGCCAGCTCGGCTGGACTTGGCGGGTCGAGCTCTGCCGGCATCCCACTGCTCCACGACATGGGCTGCCCATTCCAGCGTCTCGGTCGGGACCGGCCCATGCACACGTTCCAGCTCCGCAAGCCAATCGTCAACCGCCGCCAGGTGGCGCCACTTCGCCAGATAGGCAGCCACAGCGTTGTCGACCGCCGCAGAGAGGCTTCGAGCACCAGCGACCCTACGTAGTTCCTCCAGCTGCCCGGCATCGAGGGTGAGAGTGACCTTCTCCTTCGCCATCGCCGTATGATAGTACCGCTACACAGCCGCTCAGCACGCTGCCGCTCAGCACACAGCCGCTCAGCACGTTGCCGCTCAGCACACAGCCGCTCAGCACACAGCCGTGATCACCGGCACGACGCACTCTTCGAGCGACGTGCCCCCGTGCGCGTAGCGACCGTCGGGACCGAGCCCCCACGAGGGGTTCTCCCGGAAACCGTGGTCCGCGAGGACGACCAAGGGGACCTCGTCGGGCAGGGCGGAGAGGGACGGGACGATGCGGCGTTCGAGACCCGACAGGGCGTCGGAGAGCAGTCCGGCGAGCTCGGCAGAGGTGCGGTGGAGGCGTTCGTCGATGCCCGTGGCCACTGCCACCGACAGCGGCGGTCCGTCGGTCCACAGTCGTCGCAGCGCGGCTGCCTGATGGTCGCGATCTGCTCCGAGCAGCACGGACGCCTCGTACCCGAGGTGTGCGAAGGGCACGATCGGCGAGCTCCCGGTGCTGGGCTGGGTCGCGGCGCCGGCGGGGACGGGCGCGCCCGTGGCCAAGGCGGCCAGGGCCTCGGCGGTACGCGTGGGTGCGGGGACGACGGCCCAACGGCGGCTGAGGGTCCTTCCGGGGAGCTGTTGGCGGATCCGCTCCGCGAGCTCGACGCCGAGGTCCGCGCGCAAGGCGTCGACGAGCAGCACCGCCACCCGGCCGTGCGTGTCGAGCAGGGGCTGGACCACGGTCCTTCCGACGTCCCAGAGGGCGAGGCAACCGGGGAACCCGGAGTCGGCCAGGCGACGGAACGCCGCGTCCGCCTCGCCGAGGAGCCGCCGCGCGGCTGCGGCCACGGCGACGACTGCTTCGGGGTCGACGAGCGACCCTGAGGCCGCCGCGACCTCGGCTCGGCTGAGGAGCCCCGTCACCGAGGCGGCGTGGTCGGCGTAGAGGTCTTCGACCAGCTCCGCACCAGAGGCGTCCGGGAGGCGCCGCTCGACCTCGGCGAGGTGCTCGGCGGCTTCGAAGGCGAGTGCGAGCGCAGCCAGCTCGCCTCCGCCGAGGAGGACGTGCGCTGCCTCGACGGCAGCAAGGTCAGGACGACCGAGGCGGGCGACGACCTGCCAGTCGCCGCCGAGGCGCCGCAGGAGCGCGTTGCACGCGAGCTGGACGGGATGGCGCAGGAGCGACTCGTCGGTGAGCACGCGCAGGACATCGGCAGCGCTGGCCTCCGTCAGGTCGACAGCGGCCTCGAGCTGGTCGCCGAGGACCGTGCCGGGCCTCACGCGCTGGTCGAGCTCGGCGAGGGCGGCGAGGGCTTCGGGGTCCGAGCACGCCGCCTGGGCAGCCGCGGTGAGTTGGTCGCGCTGCGCCAGCAACCCTGCGGGGAGCCACGGCGGTGCCCCGGGCTTCCCGGACCACCAGGCCGCGAGCCAGAAGGTCTCCCAGCGCCGGTCCGCGGGAAGCTGTGCGGCGAGGGAGGGCCATCGGGCCTCGAGGAACCCCGTGCTCCCTTCGCGGCGCGCCCCGCCCCGGGCGGTTGCACGTGCGGCGCCTTCGCCGTCACCTCCGCCGGACGACGGCGCTCCTGCGGCGTCAGCGCTGTCCACGACCTCGACGAAGCCGTTGGGCGGCACGTGGCCGGTCCCGTCGATCCCCTCCACCCACGCCTGGAGCAGCTCGACGAGCCGACGCTTGGGGTAGCGGCGCCCGATGAGGTCTTCGCGCAGCGCAGCGAGGTCCCTGGTCACGATGAGCTGGGTGCCAGCCAGGACGTCGGCGACCGTGCGCCGGAGGTCCTCGCCGAGCAGCGAGGCGAGCTCCTCGAAGGCCGGATCGCCGTTGCCGCCCTCGCTCGCGCCCTCGGCGCCGTCCTGCCTTCGGGACCCCTCGGCCAGGGTGACGAGGCGACGGAGATCGCGGGCAAGCTCGTTGCGCCCGAGTGCCTCGAGATCAGCCGCGGCGTCGACCAGTCGGTCGTGCACCTCGGGGTCGGCCAGCTCGGCGAGGTGCTCGGCGACACCGCGGGCGCACATCGCGACGAGCGCGTCGCGGTCGACCACCGGCAGCGGGTCGCCCATGCGGAACCCGCAGGAGCAAAGCGGGCGCCACAGGAGCTCCTGGTCCACACGCCTGGTGCAACGGGCGGGCACTGCGGCTGTGAGCGCGCGGTCCACCTTCACCCGGTCGTCTGGCACCGCCACCGCCCCGATCGACGACAAGGCGCGAAGGGCGCGGTAGGCGGACGACGAGCGGACGGCTTCGGCGGCCTCAGGTCCTGCCGCCGAGTAGTGGCGGTCGTGAGCCTCCTGATATGCGGCGAGGTACGCACCGCGCACCTCGCGGACCGCGGAGAAGAGGACGTCGGTGCGGTCCTCGGAAGCGAGGGCGAGGGCGTCGGCCACGAGCCGGCGCGCGTCGTGGAGGAGGGAGAGGAGGGCCTCGTGGTCCTCGGGGATGCACAGGTCCGGGTGCGCGAGGTAGCTCGCGGCCTCTTCCACCCGGCGCAGGTCGTCACGGAAGAACCGTGCAGCTCGGGAGAGCCGCCGGGCGGAGGTCGCCAGGGCGTCCGGGTCGTCGACGGCGGCCGCCAACGCGCGCAGCCCGGCTGCCGGCCCCGCGGCGCCTCCCGCCGGCCCCGCGGCGGCGCCGACTGCTTCCAGCACCCTGCCCACGGCCTGCTGGTCGAGGCGGAGCAGCGCCGTGTCGGCTCCCGCGAACCCGGGCGCCGCCTCCATCGCGAGGAGCCCGTCGGCGACCTGGGCGAGCTCCTCGCGGCGCGCCTCGATCCATGCCTGCGCGTAGTGCCAGGCGCTCCGCTGGGTCGCGCTGGTCCAGGGGTCGAACGGTCCCGGGCCGAAGACCTGTCCCAGTCGGCTCACGAGCTCACGCACCGCCGGCTCGACGAGCTCGCCGCCCACGAGCCGGTCGGTCGGGGTCACGGCGAGGAACGGCTCGGCATGGCGCTTGCGACCTCGCGTCATCTCGACGAGCCCTGAGGCCACGCACGCGTTCAGGACGAGGAGCGCCTCGGGGGCGGTCAGACCGAGCGGCCCGTCCGCCAGATCCGCCACGAGCTCCTGCGCCAAGACGGGCTCGCCCGCAGTGCGCCGGAGCACCTCGGCGACGGCAGGGCTCCTCGCCGGGTCCGGGGCGATCGTGGCGCCGTCCTTGCGGGACCGGGCGAGCCCGAGCGGCACCAAGTACCCCTCGACCAGCGGGCGGAGCTGCGCCATGGCGGCGGCCGGGATGCGGCTCAAAGGGAGGACGTCGTAGACCAGGCGGCGAAGCAGGTGCTCGCCGACGAGCTCTCCTCGCGGCGCGAGCTGTGCGTGCAGCGGGTGGAGCCGGGACAGGAGCGGATCGGCGAGCCGGGGGAGGAGTCGCTCGAAGGCCACCCCCGCCAGGGAGGGAAGGTCGACCGGGGCGCCTCCGGGCACCTCGCCGTCCTGCCACAGCGCCCCGTCACCGGCTGGCGAGCAGATGAGCGCGCCGTCGAAGTACAGGCGGCGCACGAGGTCGCGCGCGAGCGAGACGTCGGCCTCCGCGGCTCGTTCGCCAACTTCGACGAGCTCGCTGTGCCCGCTGCGGCGGGCGTCCTCGACGACCTGGCGCCGGGCGTGGAGGTCGACGAGCGTGTCGAGCTCGTCGTGGGTCGGCGACGCCGGCAGCCACAGGACCAGCCGCCCCGCGGCCGCCGCCGCCGCCTCGGCCGCGGCGGTGGCGTCGGCGAGCTCGTGGGCGGTGAGCTCGATCTCGCCTACGAGAAGGCACCCTTCGGCTCCGGCGGACCGGGCGCGCGCCACTCGCGACTGCGCGTCCTGCGTGGTGAGCTCGATCACCCGTGCCACGTCGATGACGAGGGAGCGCAGGGTGTTGTGCCACAGCAGCTCCCGTCGTGAGGCCCCGAGCCGGACCATGGTCTCGAGCGGCACGGACGTGGTCGAACCGAGCGCCGAGAGAGTGGCGACCAGGCGGCGGTCTCCCGGGTGGAGCTCGGCGCGCACCTGGGACACGCGCCCGGCGAAGACCAGCGCCGCGTCGGCAGCCGCGTCGACCTCGTACGTGGGCGGCGGCCCGGGGTGCGCGACCACGTAGGCGCCTCTCTCGACGGCGGGACGGAGCACGACTGCTTCCAGGTAGGCCGCGTTGGCCGAGGGGTCGACCTCGCTCATGCGCGCCCCGAGCATGGCGGCGAGCTCGGCTGCCGTCCGGGGACGTTCGAGTGGCGAGGCGGCAAGGAGCACGAGGAGCTTCACCGTGCGCAGGGCCAGCTCCCGATCGTCTGCGCTCACCAGCTCGTCGAGGGCACGTTCGTAGTAGGGGACGACGGTGGCGGCCAGCCGCGCCGTCTCCGGTCGCTCGTGGAGCCGGCCGGCGAAGTGGTCGTAGACCCTGTCGGGGGTGACGAGTGTGGAGGCCGGGTCCTCGAGGGAAGCCCGGACGCTCCGGCACACGAAGTCGACGACGCCTCGCTGCTGGGAGAAGAGGAACCGGAGCCCTTCGAGCAACCGGAGGGTGTCGGGGTGCAGCGGGTAGCAGCGGGTGAACTGCTCGTAGGGCACCCGGCTCGCGGGGAACGCCGCGCACAGAGCCTGGTGGATCTCCCGCATCCAGCCTTCGCCTCCGGGCTTCGTCCGGATCAGCCGGCCGTGCACGAGGTCCTCGACGTGGCGCATCGACAGGGTGAGGCTGGGGCGGTAGCGGTCGCGGATCCTGGCCAGCTCCTTCTGGCTGACGTTGGCGACCTCTTCGATGCTCTCTTGAAGGGCGGCCACGACGACCACCGGGCGCCCGGCGCACCATTCGCCTAGGAACTGCAAGAACCTCAGGTCTTCGGTGAGCGACGGGCCCTGCTTGGCCCGGAGGAACTCGCTCAGCTCGTCGAGCAGGAGGACGACGCCGGCGCGGCCGCTCGCCAGCACCGCGGAGAGGAAGCCCTCCCACGTCGCGGCGCGGTCGTCGGAGGGCCCCGGCGGCTCTTGGCCGAGGGCGCGCCACGCTCGCTCCTCCACGACGTCTTCGAGCCGCGCCCGGGCGCGGTACTCGACGAGGGGCACGGGGACCGCCAGCGAGGGCCGGGCTCCGGACGTGTCGCGGCGCAGCTCGTCCGGCCAGCCTGCGGCCGTAGCGATCGTACGCACGGCACCCTGCGGGTCGGCCAGGAGCTCGCCGACCGCGGCGAGGAAGTGGGACTTCCCCGACCCGAACGGACCGACCACGAAGAAGGCGGCTCCCGAACCAACTGCTTCGCCCGTCGCGCTCTGCGGCCCGTCGCCCGCCGCGCGCACGACGCTCGAGAGGCTCCCCACGACGTCGCCGGTGAGCACGAGCTGGGCGAGACGGCCCGTGGTCCCGTCGAGCCGGACGACGGTCTCGGACTCGACGACCTCGACGACGTCACCGAGGCGCGGCACCTTCACGGCTCGTCGGACGGCGCGGCCGCACCAGCATCTGCGGCCCCCGCCGACCCTTCGGCTCCCGTTGCCCGCGCCGATCCCTCGGCCGGCGCCGACTCTGCGGCCCCCGCCGATCCCTCGGCTCCCGTTGCCCCCGCCGATCCCTCGGCCCCAGGCTCGGGCAGCCTGCGCAGCTCCCGGTAGACCGCACCCCGACGTGGCCCTGCGACCGGCAACATGCTCTCGAGGGTGTGCCGCAGCTCCTCGAGCGCCCCGCGCTGGCGCTGCAGGTGGACGTAGGTGCGGAAGAGGATCACGTTCCCGGGATCCTCGAGCAGGCACGACCCGAGCACACCGGCCGCCTCGTCCAGGTTCCCGGCGCGCCGCAGGGCGAAGCCGAGCATCTTGCGGGCATAGAGGTCCCCGGTCCTCTCGGCGCGCCGCCGCCACGTCGCCGCCGCCGCGGCCTCGTCGCCTGCCTCGGAGCGCATTCGCGCAAGGACCCCGGCCACGTGCGGGTCTTCGGGGCCCAGGGTCTTGTCGAGGACGGCCACCTCGCGCTCGCGCTGCGCGGGAGGGAGGCGGAGGAGCCGCACCTCGAGCAGCTTGGCGCGGACCCATCGGTCTGTGGGGGCGTGCGCTGCGGCCTTGGCGTACATGGCTTCGGCCTCCTCGAGACGGTTCCCGCGGCGTTCGACGTCACCGAGCAGCGCCCAGGCCTGCGTCGCGGTCCCCTCCCGCTCCAGCGCCTGTGCAGCCGCGCCCCGTGCGCCCTCCAGATCGCCGAGCTCGAGCCGAGCCCTGCCGAGCTGGACGAGCGTCCACGTGCGGCGGTCGCCGAGCGCGATCGCGTCCTGGTACGCACGTGCCGCGTCCGAGTGGTGCCCGGTGCGCATCGCGAGGTCGCCCCGCAGCCGGGCCGTGGTCGCGGTGGTGCCCGACGCAGCCTCGGCCCGGTCGAGCGCTGCAGTGGCCTCGTCGTACTTCCCTCGGCGCAACTGCACTTCCGCGAGGTTGGCCAGCACGACCGGGCTCGGTGTCGAGGTGAGCATGCCCTCGAGCGCGATCAGCGCGCCGTCGAGGTCCCCGCGTCGCTTCAGCTCGAAGACGCGCTCGAGTTGTCGGTCTGGCATCGCAAGAAGTCTACGGGGGCACTCGTCGGCCTCCGGGGTCCTTCGGGGGCCTCCGCGAGGACGCAGCGCGAGCCGTCGAGGTTCCCGATGCATCGGTGACCGCGCCATCAGCGCTCACCCCGGCGCAGCGGGCCTGCGTCGGCGCCGCGGACCTGCTCCAGCGCCGCGGACCTGCTCCAGCGCCGCGGACCGTGGTGCCGTGGTCCGGCGCGGTTGCCCGGCCGGGTTGTGGAGGCGGCGGTCAGCGCTCCTGGACGGACCCGACGTGGGCGGAGCCGTCG
>JAKBTL010000135.1:13817-21059 GCA_021844425.1 Actinomycetes bacterium
CCGTTCCCGTGCGACGCTGCGTCGTCGACAGGGCGAGCTGCGTGGGCTCCTGCGTGGACGTACTTCTTCCCGCGCAGCAGCGACGCCACCGCAGCCAGCGCGCAGGCGATGGCACCGAAGGTGAAGGCGAGCGTCAGGCCGTCGGAGAACGGCCCCGCGATGAGCGTCGGGAAGAACGTCCGTCCGGTGAGCACGGCAGCGGAGTGCGCCGGGACCTTGGCGAGCGCTGCAGGCCCCAGGATCGACCTGACGGGGTCGTAGCCGAGCAGCGCAGAGAACAGGCTCGTGATCGGCGGGAGGTGCGACGCCAACGCCGCCGCCTTCACGGGGACGTGCTGCGCGACCAGGCCGTCGTAGAGCGAGCGCGGGAGCACGGAGGCCACGCCTGAGATGATCAGCGTGAAGAAGATGCCCATCGAGAGGACCATGGCGGAGTTCTGGAAGACGCCGGACATCCCTGCCCCGGCGCCCCGCTGGTCTGGCGGGAGGCTGTTCATCACCGCTGCTCGGTTCGGAGAGGCGAACAACCCCATCGCGAGGCCGTTGACGAGCATGAGCCCGGCGAAGGGGAGATAGGAGAAGTTGATCGGAAGGAAGTCGAATCCGATGAAGGTGAGCGCGGCGACCACCATCCCGGTCGTGGCGAACGGGCGCGCCCCGTAGCGGTCGGAGAGGATCCCCGAGATCGGGCCGGCGATCAGGAAGCCCCCGGTCATGGGCAGCATGTAGATACCGGCCCACAGGGGGGTCACCGAGAAGGTGTAGCCGTGGAGCGGGAGCCAGATGCCCTGCAGCCAGATGACGAACACGAACATGAGCCCGCCCCGGCCGATCGCTGCGAGGAGGGCGGCGATGTTGCCGGCCAGGAACGCACGGATGCGGAAGAGGCCCAGGCGGAACATCGGCGCGTCCACCTTCGTCTCGACGACGCCGAACGCGACCAGCAGTGCCACGCCGGTCGACAGCTCGGTGAGCACCTTCGGGCTGGTCCAGCCCATCGCCGAGGTGCCGTAGGGCTCGATGCCGTAGGTGATGCCCACGAGGACGAGCGTCAGCCCGACGGCGAAGAGGATGTTGCCCCACCAGTCGATGCGAGCTGGCGTCCGTATGCCGTTGTCCTTCAGCTTCATGTAGGCCCACGCCGTGCCGAGGATCCCGAACGGCGCCGAGACGACGAAGACGAGCCGCCAGTCGACCGGTGCGAGCAGGCCGCCGACCACGAGGCCGATGAACATGCCGGCGACGCCGACGATGTTGTTGATGCCGAGCGCCATGCCGCGCTGGTTGCTCGGGAACGCGTCGGTGAGGATCGCCGGGGAGTTCGCGAAGAGGAATGCCCCGCCCACCCCCTGTCCGAGGCGCATGCCCACGATGAACGCGCCGGCCGCAGCGCCGTGGAGCCAGTTCACCGACAGCAGCACGGAGAACAGCGTGAAGATGGCGAAGCCCAGGTTGTACATGCGGACACGTCCGTAGATGTCCCCGATCCGTCCGAGGGTCACCACGAGGACGGCGGTGACGAGCATGAACCCGAGCAGGATCCACAGGAGGTAGAAGAAATTGCCGGGCACCAGCGGATTGAGCTGGATCCCCCTGAAGATGTCGGGCAGGGCGATGATGAGGATCGACTCGTTGATCGAGACGAGCAGGACGCCGAGGGTGGTGTTGAAGAGCGCGACCCACTTGTAGCGATCGCCTCCGCCAGCTGAGGCGGGGGGAGTGGTCGGTGCGACGGTGGCGGTCATCGAGTCCTTCCTGCGTCTGAGGCCTTCGGGGACGCCGCGCGCGACGCGGCGGTGGGCGAGGCGGAGACGAGCGTCTCGTAGATCTGGACCAGGCGCTCGAGGTCGTCCTCGCTCAGCGTCGAGAGGAGCTGCGCAGCGTGGCTGGACTTGAGCTGGCGGTAGCGCTCGACCATGGTGCGCGCCTCGTCGGTGAGCGCCAGGCGGACGACGCGGCGGTCCGAGGAGTCGGTCTCACGTGCGACCATCCCCCTGGCGACCAGGCGGTCGGAGAGCGCCGTTCCCGCGCTCTCGCTGATGTCGAGCCGCTCGCACAGCGACCGCATCGTGAGGCTGCCCTCCTTCAGGGCGGCGAGGGCCTCGAGCTGGTGCCCGGTGAGGGAGAGCCACTGCGCCCGTTCCTCGCTCAGGCGGACCTCGAACGCACGCCGGATGCTCGGAGCAAGCTCGAGCAGTCGGTCCACCAGCTCCTCACGGCTCGGACGACTACGGGAGGGCGAGCCATTCGATGCGGTACGTGAACTGCTCATAAGATGAAGTATACACCGAGCGGTGCTCGTACGGTGCTCGTGCGGCGTGCGTCCGGTGGTCGTGCGGGGTGCGCCCGGTGATCGTGCGGGGTGCGCCCGGTGCGCTCCAGGCGTAGCGTCTGGAGGCGGTGCCGATTCGATCCGCGCCGGTGCGCTGCCCCGTCTGCACGCTCGAGATGCCCGACGTGCCTGCGCTCGCGCTCCACCTGGTGGACGAAGCGGAGCAGAGCGAGGTAGCCCACGTCATGTGGCTGAACCGCAACGTCACGAAGCGCCGTGTGGCTCCCGCTGAGCTCCAGGCGCTGCTCGAGGCGCAGGCGTGCGGAGGCATCCCCCCGGGAGAGCGGGTCGCCCGATGAGCGCAGCGATGGCCCGGGCGGTGGAAGAGGCGGTGGTGGAGCGATGGTTCCGCCGACCCCCCGCGCTGATCGCCGCCATGGCGTCGCAGCCGACGATCGGCGTGACGCAGGCATTCGTGATGCAGTGGACGAAGTTCTCGCGGCTCTTCCCGCGCTGGGTCGGGGCGATCATCTCGAACTGCCCCGAACCCCGGGTCATCGCCTACGAGGTCGAGAACCTCATGTCCGAGGTCGTGCGCGACCCCGCCGCTGACGACAACCACTACGAGCTGCTGGTACGGCTGGGCGAGCGAGTGGGGCTGTCCCGTGCACAGATCGAGGCGCAGCCTCCCGTCCCAGAGGCGGCGGAGGCCTTCGAATGGCTGTGGACGCAGGCCCGGAACCCCGACTGGCTGGTCGGCTTCGCCGCCGTCAACGGCTTGGAGATCCTGGGTGACCGCCACCTCCCGAGGCGCCACGGCCTCGAGAGCGGGACCGGACTCGCGCCGGAACCCTACGCCCGCGCGCTGGGCCTGACCGAGGAGAGCCTCGAGTTCTTCGAGGTGAGCGACGAGGCGGATGCCGGGCACGGGAAGACCACCGTCGAGATCCTCGCGTCGTTCACGCCCGAGGGTCGCGAGCAGGAGATCTTGAAGGTGCTGGTCGAGTCGATGGACCGGCTGCGCCGGATGATGGACGCGGTCTGGGTCCTGGCCCGCTCCATCGACGCGCGGGAAGGCGACGCCAACCGCGCCGGCGCCGGGAGCCCCGCAGAACCCGGGGGAAAGGAGGACGGCACCGGTGCCAAAGGGTGATCCCTGCGCCCTGTGCGGGTCGACGTGGGGCAACGTCGACCGCGAGGTCGGCGGTCTCACGCACCACTTCTGCTGAAGCCCCTGAGGCGACGCGTTCACCAACCTTGTCGCCGCCGTCGGGCAGCGGGTCGGTGAGCGCGTGATCGTCCGGTCGGACGACGTCGCGGGGAACGAGGTGACGGGCATCGCGTGGCCGGCCGGCGACGAGCGGCGGCGGTACGCGTTCGTTGCGCTGTTCTCCGACGACGGCGAGGTGCTCGACTGTCACGTGCGAGTGGCGCCAGCTGGGGGGACATGATCGTCGCGACGGGTGCCGAGGGTCCGCCCTGCGGCGCCCGTGATGCCCGTGCGCGCGGTCACGTGCCAGGTCCAGGCGATCGAGGCGACGAGGATCGCCGCCCAGGTGAGGCCACCCCAGGCGAGAGGGAAGGCGAAGGGGACCACCGATTCGTAGAGCACCAGCCACAGGAGGCCCATCGCGACGACGGGCAAGGCGACGTGGAAGAGCACCTGGACGAGCCTGCGCTCGCCCGAGGAGAGGCGCATCAACGAGATGTTCATGAGGGTGTGGGTGGCCACGAGGCCGAAGAGCACCCCCGTCGTGATGACGTCGAAGGCGGTGGCCGGGCCGAGCCAGAACCCGAAGCCGAGCGCCGCCGCGACCGCCGCAGCGGCGACGGCGGTGACCGCCCGGGCAGGCGCAAGCCGCTCGTTGAGCGCGGCGAGGCTGTGGCGCACGAGGCGGTCCCGCCCGAGGGCGTAGAGGACCCGGGCCGAGCTCGTGACGAGGGCGACGTCGTCCATGAGGGCGCTGTTCACGGCGAAGACGACGAGGAGCACCGCTCCGAGCGGCCCCAGGTAGCGCAAGAAGACCACCACGCCTGGGGCTCTGGACGTGGCGAACGACGTCATGTGGGCCTCCCCCCACCCGACGGTGAGCGCGTAGGCCGAGATCGTGAGCGTGACGCCGACCAGCACGAGCGAGAGGATGGCGGCCTTCCCGATGGACCTCCCGTCGCCGGCGGCCGCACCTCGCGCCTCTTCGGCGAGCGGCGCGTGGCTGCCTACCCCGATGAAGCTCGTCACCGAGAAGATCATCCCGAGCGCCACACCCTTCAACCCGACCGCTCCGAGGTCGAAGGGACGGAGCGGGGCGTGCACCGGCGCTACGAGGGCGATCACCGCGATGCTCGCCACGAGGAGGAAGAGGATCTCGATCCCGCTCGTGACCGCCAGCACCCGGACGGTCGGGCGGATACCGAGCACCCCGAGCAGCCACGGCACGCCCACGAACAACGCGGTGAGGACGGCCCAGAGCCATGACGGCACGGCGAGGCCGAGGTAGGAGCGGGCGAGGGCGGGGAGGAACACCCCGCCGACGTAGACGGCCACGCCAGCCACGCTCATGGTCTGGTAGAAGACGACCATGAGGGCGCTCACGACGGCAGGACGTGCGCCGAGCCCTGCCGAGACGTAGCTGTAGTAGCCGCCTGCCGAGCTCCGGTGCTTCGACAGGTGGTAGATCGTGTTCACCTCGATGAACATGAGGACGAAGGCCGCGAAGTACGCGAGCGGCAGCGCCACGAGGGCGAAGGCGGCTCCGGCCGTCATGAAGGCCACCACGTCTGTCGCAGGCGCCATGCCGGCGATGCTCTGGCTGACGAGCCCCCAGAAGGGAACCGCCCCATGAGGAAGCCGCGCGCCGCGGCCCTCTCCGGGGGTGCGCGCGTGGAGCGCGAGCTCCCCCTCTACATCGGCTCGGTGTCGTCGACCCCGCGTGGTGCTCTTCATGCCCGCCTCGTCTTGCATCGCCGCGGGTTCCGGCCCACGCCCCGGCCACGCGCGTGCCGTCGGGGAGGAGCTCCCTGTTGAGATGCAGTCTCAGTATACGCCAGCGTCTCGGGGAACGTACAAGTCTCGCTAGTGGTACACTGGACCGATGTCGAGCGCAGCCGTCCGGGACCGCATGCTGGCGGCCGGCCAGCGCATCACGCGCCAGCGCGACGCAGTGGCCGGTGTCTTGGAACGAGCGAAGCGACCGTTAGGGGCCCGGGAGATCTGCGACGCGGTCGCCAAGTCGGACCCCGACGTCGGCCGGGCCACCGTCTTTCGCGCCCTCCACGCGTTGGTCGAGGCGGAGATCGTCCAGCGTGTCGCCCTTGCCGGGGGGCAGAGCGGCTACCTGCTCTGCGAGGCCGGCGGCCACCACCACCACCTGGTGTGCACCAGCTGCGGACGCACGACCGACCTCCCGGAGGCTGTGGTGGCGCCGTTCCTCACGAGGGTGGAGGAGACCCACGGCTTCACGGTCGACCACGCGAGCTTCGACGTGCGCGGGCGGTGCGCGAGCTGCACGTGAGGGCCGGACGCTCTCCGGCGGTGCCTCGCGTGGTGCTGTGCGCCAGGCTCACCGGGCGAGCGAGCCCATCGGGTCCCAGGCCGGCAGGACGATCGGTTCTTCCTCGAGCGCTGCGCGCTGGTCGTCGGTGAGGAGGCTCTTTCGCACGGCGACTTCGAAGACGTATTCGTCGAACCACGAGTCGTTCATCGTGTAAAAGCCGTCCTTGCCCTTGTCCTTCCCCCAGCTGTTCTCGACTCGCCAGCGCCTCGGCCGGCCGTCGACGAGGTCCACGCCGGTGAACAGCATTGCGTGGTCCATGCGGCTCTCGTGGTAGACGAGGCGATCGGCCTTCTCCAGGTGGAAGCTCGCGTCGTAGAGGGCGGGGAAGTCGAAGAGCGCCGCGTCCCAGATGCCGAAGTCGTTGCTCATCATCTTGTCCACGTCGCAGCCGAACCACACGGGCTCGCCTGACTCGAGGACGCGAGCGGCAAGCTCTTTCATCACGGGCATCTCGACATTCAAGTAGACGACCGGCGGCGCACCGACGACGTTCCCGAGGTGCTCGACGGTGAACGTGCGTCCCATGGGGCTCGTCGGTCGTGGATCGTGGACGAGGCACACGTACTCGCCGAGGGGGAGATCGACGTACCGGCGGGCGAACTCCTGGGGAGTGATCGGGCCGTCTCGGTGGAAGTTCCGGTCCGAGTCGATCCACTGCCATTCGAGCTCGGCGGGCGGCGTGCCCAGATGCATGCACAGCACCCGGTGGATGACCGCGAGGACGTCGGCCTTCTCGGCGCGCGCGTCCTCGACGGAGCCACGTGCCGCTTCGCGCAGCGTCTTCGCCCCCTGGCGCAGCAGGTAGCGGAGCACCCAGTTCATGCGATCGGTGCTCGAAGAGCTCTGAGTCTCGGGCATGAAGGCCTTCGGGACGAGCCCGTGCTTCTGGACGAGCGCGACGAACATGTCCCACTGGCCGCCGTCGTCGGCGACGACGTCGAGCAGGGTGGCGACCGTGCGATCGTCGACGTCCCGGTCGGCCGTCTCGATGACAGCCTCCAAGAAGTAGTTCGCGCGCTCGAGCTTGTCCCAGAACGTGAGGTAGCTCTGGGAGAGCTCGAACTCCTTCAACCCCATCTTCCGCATCGCCCCGACGCGGAGCAGGTTCAGCCCGGCGAACAACCAGCACCGGCCGCTGTGCTTCTGATCCGTGACCTTCCAGTCGTCCAGCGACACCGAGAGCGCATGGACGGTCTGGTTGACGATCTCGCGGTCGGTCGCGGCCCCGTCGAGGCCCACCTTCGTGACGGCGTTCTGGACCAGCCGGTAGGTGGGGTGCGACAAGAAGTCCTTTCGGAAGCGCTCGACGTCTGCGCTCCCAAGAGATCTCTGCATGCTCTGTCCTTTCGCCCGATCCGGCGCTGCGGTGCGCCTGGCCGGGAAGTGTGTCAGGTGTGGCGGTGCGTCAGGTGTGGC
>JAKBTL010000135.1:21159-23255 GCA_021844425.1 Actinomycetes bacterium
GTCAGGTGTGGCGGTGCGTCAGGTGTGGCAGTGCGCCTGGCCGGGAAGTGTGTCAGGTGTGGCGGTGCGAGGATGCCTCGAGCCCGAGAGGATGTTGCAGTGCGAGGATGTCCTGAAACCGCTGGCGACGCGTCGCCTCGTGGCAGTTTCCGTGTTCCGCGAAGATCAAAGGGGGTATGTACGCCCCGTTGTAGTTGTTCGCCATCGTGTAGGAGTACGCGCCGGTGACCAGCATGACGAGCAGGTCGCCTGCGGCCGGGTCCGGCAGCGAGATCTCCTCGATGAGCTTGTCGCCCGATTCGCACTGCCTTCCGACCACGGTGCAGGTCACCGTCCCAGGGGACCGGGCCCGTCCGTCGACGAGCGCCTCGTAGCGCTGTCCGGTGAGGGCGACGTCCAGATTGTCGGCCATGCCTCCATCGACGGCAACGAACGTGCGTCCAGTGCGCTTGACGCTCAGCACGCGGTAGAGCGTCACTCCAGCTGACGCGACGAGGGACCTGCCGGGCTCGATGAGGAGCTTCGATCCGGGTGGCAAGACCTCTCGTGCGGCGCCGGTGAGCGCGTCCAGGTACTCGTCGATGCTCGGCGCTCTCTCGTCTGGAGTGTAACGGACCCCCAGTCCGCCGCCGAGGTCGTACACGTCGTGGGCGCCGACCGCCGCCATTCGGCGCACCGCCTCGGCGAAGGGTCCGGTCTCGAGGATCTGCGAGCCGATGTGCACGTGCACGCCTCGAAGGCGCAGGTTCGGCGAGTCCGTGATCTCCTGCATGAGGGCGACGGCCTGTTCGAGTGGGAGGCCGAACTTCGAGGCGGGGCCGCCCGTTTCCTGGGAAGGATGCGTCGGCGCCGTCACGCCTGGCAGGAGGCGCACGAGGACGTCCTGGCGTGAGCCGCGTGGAACGAGATGTCGAAGCCGCTCGAGCTCGTCGGCGTTGTCGACGATGATCGTCCCGACGCCGGAGTTGGTCGCGAGCTCGAGCTCGCCACAGGTCTTCGCGTTGCCGTGGAAGTAGATCCTCTCTGGGTCGACTCCGGCTGCCAGCGCCAGGCGGAGCTCTCCGTCGCCCGCGACGTCGACGGAGAGGCCTTCTCCCGCGGCCAGTTCGTACATCGCCAGCGCGGGGAGCGACTTCGACGCGAACAGCACCTCGGAGCTCGCCCATCGGAGCGCGAGTCCCTCCCTCATCGCCCGAGCGCGGTTGCGGAAGGTCGCGACGTCGATGACGTAGGCCGGCGTGCCGAACCGCTCGGCGATCTCGCCGAGCGCCATGCCGGCAACCGTGATCCGGCCTTCCGAGACCTCGGCCGAGTCCGGAAGGAGATCGAGCACCTGCTCGGAGGGAGCCATGGTTGCCACTTTCGCCCGACGGCACGCACATGTCGAGTCGACCGAGTCCAGGGCACCGGACATCGCGCCGCTACCTCCCGGACAGCAGCGCGCGACATCGGCCCTGACCAGTGGCCCAGGAAGGGGATCCGTCCCGGCCGCGGCGCTCTGCGACCAGCACGCCACCGAGCATCGGGACCAGGTGCTGGCCGACGCCCTCGTCGAGATGGCGATGAAGGCGGCCGTGGTCCCAATCGATGCTGCAATCGGGGACCGTCAACGACGTGATGGCGAATGCACCGCGGGTCGCCGTGGTCCAGGCGGAGATACAGCGCCGAGCCACGGGACGGCTGCATGAGGAGACGTCTGAACTGAGAGAGGCCGTCGGGGTCTTCGACCAGTCGTCGAAAGCTGCAGCCGACAAGATCCGGCGGCTCACCCTGGCCCTCGTCGTGCTCACGGCGGCCCTTGTGGCCGCAACGATCGCTCTCATCGTCGCCACTCTGTGGTAGGACCCGCGGGATGCCCGCGGGATGCCCGCGGGATGCTCGCGGGATGCTCGCGGGATGCTCGCGGGATGCCCGGCGCCCGAGCCAGCGGAACGTCACCGGCTGGAGCTCCTCTGCTACCCGAAGCTCCGGGTCGCCGGTGAGCACCGGGTCTGGAGCGCGACGCGATCAGCCATCCTCGTGCGCGCGGTCCCGGTCACGCTCCTCCAGCAGCATGGCCGTCAGCACGTCCCCCTTGAAGCGACCACGAAGCTGTT
>JAKBTL010000116.1 GCA_021844425.1 Actinomycetes bacterium
TGGTGCCGACCAGCTCGATGGCCTTGTTCTCGGCGATGCCCGTGGTGGGGGCGACGCCGTTGCCGGTGACGGAGGATCCGGAGATGGTGACGTTGTCGGCGTCCTGGACGAAGATCCCGTGGTCATTGGCGCCGGTCACCGTCACCCCGGAGATGGTGATCCCGGACGTGCCCGGCGGCACGTAGATACCGAGGTCGCAGCCGGTGGCGTTGACGGTGAGGCTCGTCACGTTCGACGTGGCGGTCATGGCGGTCGTGAGTCCGGTACTACCGGCAGCGAGGCACTTCGGCAGGGCCGGAACGCTGGCCCCTGCCGGCACGGCAGCGGCACCGAGGGCGAACACGCCCCCGAGAGTGAGCACACCGGTTGCGGCGGCGACGGCCAGTGGCCGGACCCCGAAGGTGTGTGTGGCAGTGTGAGATCGCTTCACGTTGGTAGGTTCCTCCCCCACAGGACGGTACGGTACGGCTCCAGCGTCCCTACCCAGCCGCTCGGTACCGCCGCTGGTATGTACCACGCAGGAGTGGGGGCAACCTACACCGTTCTGCGGCTCGGTGCTGCAACTCGTTCCTGTGCGGTGGACGTGTCGGCTGACGTGGGGCTTCCGGCCTGCGAGGGTCGCAGCGGGGATGGTGCCAGCCCGACCTGACGGGCGGGGGCCAGCCTCTGCGGGATGGCCCTGTTGTCGGTGAGCATCCACCTCCTCGCGACTGTTCGGGAAGTCACCGGCGTGTGTGCAGGAAGGTTCCGGCGGCACCGTCGTAGCGTGGATGACGTTGCACGGTGGGCGTCGATCCCGGCGACCTGGGCGCCCCACTCCCGTACTGCCCTGCCGTGCTGCAGCGGTTCGGCCGCCACTGGCGCTGCGCCGTGCCGGCGTGCAGCTGCATCGGCAAGGGGCGCAGGCGGGCCTGGACCGGTTACGTGCCGCGAGCGAATTGCCCTCGGCATAGTCCGTAATAACTTGCGGTTTAGATCACTAAACCGTGATATATTAATGGATCTCTGGAGGCAACTGATGCGCAAGGCACGCACGTACTCGTCGCAGACCCAGGAGGCGGTCCGCATCCTGGGTCTGGAGATCGCCCGGGCTCGCCGCGCCCGCCGGTGGACCCAGGAGGAGCTGGCTGAGCGTGCCGGCATCTCCGACAGCACACTGCGCAGCATCGAGCGCGGCTCGGTGACCGCTTCCATCGGCGTGGTCTTCGAGCTTGCGTCCCTCCTCGGCATCCCCCTCTTCGGAGCCGAGCGCGATGAGCTTCCGGCCCTCATGGCCCAGAGCCGAGACCGCCTGGCTCTCCTTCCCGCCCGGGTCCGGTCCCGGCCCTCGCGGGTCGAGGACGACTTCTGATGGCGGTCGCTGCGCCGACCCCTCAGCAGCCCTCCGACGCGTTCGTATGGGTGTGGCTGCCCGGCGCCGCCGAGCCTGTCCCCGCCGGCAGGGTGGTGGCCGAGGGCGACATCATCACCTTCCACTACGCACGCAGCTACCTCAGCCGGCCCACGGCCATCCCGCTGTACCTGCCCGAGCTCCCGCTCCGGCGCGGCCGGCAGCGCCCACCGGCGGCGATGCGGGTAGCCGGCGTCATCCGCGACGCCGGCCCCGACGCATGGGGCCAGCGGGTCATCCTCGCCCGCCATCTCGGGCGACTCGACCGAAACCGTGACACCGCCGAGCTCGGCCTCCTCACCTACCTGCTCGAGTCCAACAGCGACCGCATCGGTGCCCTGGACTTCCAGAGCAGCCCAGAGGTGTACGTCCCGAGGGAGACGTCCGCCACCTTGGAAGAGGTCCAGGCGGCCATGGAGAAGTTCCTCGCCGGCGAGCGCTTCTCTCCGGACCTCGACGAGGCGCTGATGCGTGGGACGTCAATCGGCGGCGCACGCCCGAAGGTACTGCTCCGGGTGTCCGGCGACGGATCGCAGCTCATCGCGAAGCTTTCCGCCCAGACCGATCTGTACCCGGTCGTGCGGGCCGAGGCGGTGGCGATGAACCTGGCTGCCCGCGTCGGGCTGAACGTGGCTCGGACGACCCTCACCGAGGCCCTCGGCCGCGATGTGCTGCTGGTCGAGCGCTTCGACCGTACTGCGCTCCCCGACGGCAGGGAGGGGCGCCGGCTGATCGTTTCCGGGCTCACGCTGCTCGAACTCGACGAGATGGAGGGCCGCTGGGCCACCTACCCGGAACTTGCCGACCTGATTCGAGCCCGCTTCATCAATCCCGACGCGACGCTCCGCGAGCTGTTCTCGCGGATCGTGTTCAACATCTGTGTGTCCAATACCGACGACCACGCCCGCAATCACGCCGCGTTCTGGGACGGCGAACAGCTGACGCTGACCCCCGCCTATGACCTCTGCCCCCAATTGCGCTCCGGAGAGACCGCATCGCAGGCAATGGCGATCACCCGGGACGGCCGCCGGGAGAGCAGGTTCGCCACGTGCCTGGCCGCGGCCGAGACGTACCACCTCACCAAGTCGCAGGCAGCCGACATCATCGATCACCAGGTCGCCATCATCGCCGAGCAATGGGACGCCGCTGCTGACGAGGCCCGGCTGACGGCTGCCGACCGGGAGCACATGTGGAGGCGCCAGATACTCAACCCAGCCATCCACCACGCCAACTGACCAGAACCGTCTCCTGTAGCCACGTCGGGGATGAGCGCCCGCCGAGCATCAGCGCAGGCCGGAATGGCCCGCAGCGCCGTGTTCAGCTGGCGCGGCAGGAGGAGTGGCCCAGCCTGGATAGGTAAGGGTGACATCCGTGGGATCAAGGCCCCGGCCATATCGCTCTCGGCGCACGCCGACGGTGCGACCGCAAGTGAAGTGCGCCTGCGGAGAAGGGGCGGAGACGAGGCGTGCGGCTGACGGGCTGGACTCGGCGCAGACCTCGGATCACCAGTCTCCCCGGGGCATAGAACCGATCGGGGTCGAAGTTGGGACGAGGGCGTTCGAACATCAGCCCTACCGGGTCAAAGGTCAGATCGTCGGCACGTTGAGTGGCACCGGGGCGGGCCAGCACAGCACCAGGATCAACGATGAGTGGAGCGTCTGCTTCCGCTGGACCAAGGCGGGGCCTGAAGAAGTCACGATCACGGACTAGCACTGAGAGGAGAAGAGATGACCACCACGATGACACCAATCCACCCAGGTGAGGTCCTGGCGCTCGACTTCCTCGAGCCGCTCGGGGTGACGCAGCACCGCTTGGTGGTGTCGATCTCCGTGCCACCGCGACGGATCAACGAGATCGTCCACGGCAAGCGTCGCATCAGTGCCGACACCGCTCTGCGACTGGCCCGGTACTTCGGCACGAGTGAGCACTTCTGGATCAAGCTCCAGGCACGCTACGACCTCGAGGTCGAACGCGATCACCTCGGCCCCGAGTTGGATGCCATCACGCCGCTCGCCGTGGCTTGAAGCCCTCGACATGAGGGGGGAGATCCGTCCCATACCGCCGGTTGTGCGCCTGGATCGGCAGGGGTCGGCTGGCCTACGACCCCGGCAGTGGCAAGGAGCGGTGTCGTCAAGGTGCCCCGTCTAGGCTGGCGGTTCAGCTGACGCGCGGGGCGAGATGCGGAACGACACGCGGAGCCCGGCGCGGAAGTCCCGCCCACGTAGCTCAGGGGATAGAGCGTCGGTTTCCTAAACCGTGCGTCGCAGGTTCGAATCCTGCCGTGGGCGCGTTGGAGGTCTTCACGTTTCGTGAGGCCACCACTTCACGTTTGGGCCGGCGCGATCCTCGCACCAGGCTGTGACGCTCCTGATCCCGGCCCGGCAACAGGCGGGCGGGATCGACGTCGGCAATC
>JAKBTL010000083.1 GCA_021844425.1 Actinomycetes bacterium
TTGGGACAGCTTGGAGCGCGATCTCGGCTCGCACAACTGCTGACAGGCACGTCGCACAACGTGATGCTCGCCGCGAGTGTCGTCAGCGGCAGCCGGCGTGCTCATTGGAAGTGGCGCCTAACACCCGTTCTCCTCGGCCACTACATGCTCCTCTCTGTTCGGCCGAGGAGCCTGCCAGTGTTGGTTCGTTTCTCGGTGGACCCTCCGCGCCGAAGTCAGATGTCAGACGCAGAACAGCAGGTGCCGCACATGCCACCTCGGATGGACCACTTGCGTTGGATGTCTCAGTGGGCTCGGCCGGTGAGGTACCCGTGGCCAAGCCTGGCCAACGCGAGTAGTTGCGGCCGGATGGTCCCGTTCACCTGGGAGCGGTAGTTCCGGAGAGTCGTCGGCGAGAGGTCGAGGCGCTCGCACTCCTCAAGCCAGCGGTCGAGGAGCTGGATGACCGTTGACAGCCGATGCCGTCGGTGCGTCCGGGGGTCTGACGGTCCACGAGGTCCCGGAGTGCGGCGTCGGCAGCCCGGGCTCCCCCTTGGAAGGTCCGGGAGAGCTGCTTCAGCTTGCCGGTGGCGGGGTCGGTTCCAAGGGAGACCAGCAGCTCCCACACGCCGTCCCGTACCTGGCGCTTCGATCCACGCACGATCCCATGGACGCGAGGGGGCGTTACGGATTCATGGGATGGGCCATGGGACGCGATGCCGAGCAGCAGAAGGGCCGGTGCTTTCGCACCGGCCCTGACCTGCACTTTCTCTGGTGGCGGGGGTTCAGGGCCATCGCTTGAACTGCGCACCTCACACCCGACGACTCCGCTGGTCACCGGGCTGCCCTGTGCAGCCGCCCGGGCGGTTGCCCTGCTGACGTGGGTCCGGCGTGCGAGCTCCCGAGAGACGCTGGTCTCCGGGCGCTACGCGCTCTTCAGGTACTGGCGGAGCGCTCTGCGGATGAGCTCGGAGACGGTGACGCCGTCGGTCTGTGCCCGCCGAGCGACTTCGTCGCGAAGGTCGGGGTCCAGCCTCACCGACTCGACCGACTTGGCAGCCTCACCGAGCGGTGGCCGGCCAGGTCCCCGGCGACGTCCCTTCAGCTGACCGGGCTCGTAGCCGCGCTCGGCTTCCTCGGCGAACCGCTCGATCGTCTCGTCGGTGATCGGCTCGCCGCTCGTGATGTGCCCGTACATGTGCTCCTGTGTCATCACTCGGCTCCGAAAAGCTCCTGGGCGGTCGAGCGCCGAAGTCCCATCGCGTGGATCACCAGCTCTTCCCCACCGAGGTCCAAGACGACCAATACGAGGAGGTTTCCGGCACGATCGGGCCCAGCCAGCAAGTAGCGCCGGGGATCGTCGCCCAGCTCGACCCAGGTGACCGAGTGAGCCGCCGCGTGTTCGATGTCCTCGCCGGCGACGCCATGGCGCCGAGCTGAGTCGTGGATCTCGACACAGGATAAGTGTAGTACGAGAAAGCCAGCGACGCGCGGGGCAGACGGCGCACCGGGCCTGGCCGAAGCTGTCGCCATCCATGGCGACCTCGGAGTGCAGCGCCGCAAGCCTGCCGGGCCGTTCCGGAAGCTCTCGTTCGCTCGACCGCGCCTGACGCCTGACGTGCTCCACTCGCCGGGCGTGATCAGTCCCCGAATCACGCACCTCCACGGTCCGCAACGTACGGCGGGCGTCGGCACGGCCTGTGGGTGGCGGTCGACGCGGTCCGAGCCGATCGGGTGTCACAACATGGCGGGCGTCGGCGTCGAGTTGTCGAGACGAGATCGAGGAGGTGCCCGTGGGCGACATGGTCGATGTCGAGGTGGTGGTGGTCGGAGCAGGGCTTGCCGGGCTTGTCGCGGCGGCGGTGGCGGCGCGACGTGGAGCGTCGGTCGTGTGCTGCGACGTGCGGGCGGCGGGGGGCCGGGCACGAAGCGACGAGCGGGAAGGGTTCGTCTTGAACCAAGGGCCCCACGCCCTCTACCGCAGGGGAGTTGGAGTCGACGTGCTCGGCCGGCTGGGTGTCGGGTTCACGGGGTCGCCTCCCCACCCAGTCGTCTCGGGGTACACGGAGGCGACGGGTGAACTTGGGTTGCTGCCCACCTCGGCCGGGTCACTGCTCCGCTCGCCGGTCATCGGCCTGCTCGACAAGGTTCGACTCGCTCGGGTGCTCACGACCCTTCCGAAGCTGCAATGCGCCTCGTTCGGTGCCCTGAGTGCCGCCGAGTGGATCGCCTCGCTCGGCTGCACCTCCCGGGGGGCCGGAGTGATCTCGGCGCTCACGCGCGTCGTGACCTACGCCGGTGACCTCGACCTCGTCTCCGCCGATGCCGCCATCGCCCAGCTGCAGCTCGCCCTCGAGGACAACGTCGTCTACCCCGACGGCGGCTGGCAGTCCCTCGTCGATGGCCTGGTGGCCGCGGCTGCGTCTGGCGGCGCGAGGGTTCTCGCAGGCGAGCGGGCGACGGTGCTCCAGGCCAGCACCGATGGCACCTTCGTGGTGCGCACGCCGGCAAGGACGCTGCAGGCCGCCTCGGTCGTGGTCGCCGCCGGCAGCCCCGCGGCAGCACGGGCACTGCTCCCCCATGCCCCCGCATGGGAGCTGGGCGCGCCAGCGACGGCAGCCTGCCTGGATCTCGGCCTGCGCCGGGGGCCCGCCACCATGGTCACCTACGGGCTCGACCAGCCTGTGTACCTGTCCACCCACAGCCCGAAGGCCCGCCTCGCTCCCCTCGGCGGGGCGGTCGTCCACGTCATGCGCTACGGCGCCCGGACCTCCGCCGAGGACAGAGCCCAGCTGTGGGCCCTCGTCCGGCGCTGCGGGATCGGCGAGCGCGACGTCGCCGTCCAACGGTTCCTGCATGAGATGACGGTCTGCCACGCCCTGCCGCGCCCGGGATCAGGTCTCAGCGGGCGACCCGCCATCGACGCGACCGGAACGGCGGGCGTGTTCCTGGCCGGCGATTGGGTGGGCGCTACGGGCCTCCTCGCCGACGCCTCTCTGGCCAGCGGGGAGGTCGCCGGCAGAGCGGCTGCGGAAAATGCGATGCGCCGGCGAGTCGCCGGCGGCGCGATGGTGAGGCGGTGAACGCCGCCGACGAGGTCTTTGCGACCGAGCGACCGCGGCTGCTCGGCCTCGCCTACCGCATCCTCGCCAGCTACGCCGACGCCGAGGATGTCGTACAGGAAGCTTGGATCCGCTGGCAGGGCGTCGACCACGACACGATCGAGCGTCCCGCCGCCTACCTCACGACCATCCTCACCCGCCTGGCCCTCGATCGGGCCCGGACGATCGCCCGGCGACGCGAGCACTACGTCGGGCCGTGGCTCCCCGAGCCGATCGCCCTCGAGCACGGACCCGAGGACCACGCCGAGATGGCCGAGTCCCTGACGCTCGGGTTCTTGATGCTGCTCGACCGGCTCAGCCCGACCGAACGGGCCGTGTGGCTGCTCGCCGACGTCTTCGGCGAGCCCTACGCGCTCATCGCCTCGGCCACCGCCAAGAGCGAAGCGGCCTGCCGCCAGATCGCCACCAGAGCGCGGCATCGACTGCGCGAAGAACGCCCCGCACCACCACAACGCCTCGACCCCGGCCTCCTGCGCAGACTCCTGGCGGCCGTCGGCTCCGGCGACCTCGACCAGACCCTCGACCTGCTCGACGCCGACGTCGTGCTCGTGAGCGACGGCGGTCCCGATCACCGAGCCGCACGCCACCCCGTCGTCGGAGCAGACCGTGTGGCCCGCCTCGCCATCAACCTCGCCCGCCGAGGCGAGGTGACCGCCCTACGAGAGGCGACGATCAACGGGGCAGCCGCGCTCGTC
>JAKBTL010000001.1:0-8545 GCA_021844425.1 Actinomycetes bacterium
GGCAACACGGCGATGGACGTCGCCAGGACGGCCCGACGGCTGGGTCTCTCTGCCACCTGTGTCGACTGGCTGGACGAGCGGTTCTCCCTCGCCCGCCCCGACGAGCTTGCAGAGGCGCGCGAAGAGGGGGTCGTCGTCCGGTTCTCCCGGACGGTCTCCCGGATCGACGGCGACGAGGGGCGGGTCTGCCGGGCACAGCTGACGCTGACCCGCCAGGAGCGCGCCGACCGACCGCCCAAGGTGCTCAACGACCAGCCGCCCGAGACCGTCGACGTGGACCTGGTCGTCATGGCGATGGGCTACCGACCGGATCCCGAGCTCGCAGCCACGCTCCCAGGCACCCCCGTACGCCGAGAGGCCCACGGGGTGCCGGACCGCCGGTGGATCGCTTCGGGAGTTCTCGCCAATCCCGCGTCGGCGTTCGCCTTCCATAACCCGGTCGGCAGGCTCGCGCTCGGCCGGGAGGTTGGGCTGCAGGCGGCCTCCTTCCCCGTGCGAGAGCGCCTCTGGGTCGTCGGCGACGCCCTGGTGGGACCATCGACGGTGGTGGAGGCCATGTCCCAAGGACGCCGAGCTGCCGCCGCGCTCCTCGCGGCCCGCCCGCTGCGGCCCGGGAGGCGGGAGCTCGGACGCTCTCGGCGGGCGCTCGTGTGCTACGCAAGCGAGGGAGGTCGGACGGCTGCGGCCGCCCGAACCGTCGCAGACGAGCTTGCCGACAAGGGGCTCAGTGTCCGGGTCCTGCCGATCGAGCGGGTGGGCCCGGCAGAGCTGGCGGCGGCCGACGTGCTCGTCCTGGGCTCGTGGGTGAAAGGCTTCGTCGTCGCGAAGGTCGGGCCGCCGCCGGATGTCCGTGCGTGGCTGGACCGCCTCCCTCGGCTGGGCGGCCTGCCCGTGGCGCTCTTCTGCACCTTCGCGGTGAACCCGCGCTCCACCCTCGACGAGATGGCGAGGAGCTTCGAGCAGCGCGGGGCGCGCGTGGTGGCCACCTCCGCGCTGCGCCACGGCGGCAACAAGGTCGCCGCAGTCGCCTTCGCCCGCCGGACCCTGGCCGGTGTCAGGGAGGCCGAGGAGGCGACGGCCGGAGCCGTCGGGGTGTCGTGACCTCGCCCCGGCCCGCAGCCGATCCGGTCACACGCCTGCGTACCCAGGCCAGGTCACGCTAACCTGCGGGTTCCGCCATGAACATGACGCTCTCCAAGCGTGGCGATTACGTGATGCGCTCAGCGATCGCGCTCGCGCGCGCCTACGAAGGCGGCAAGCCCCGCAAGATCCGGGAGATCGTCGCCGATACCGAGGTGCCCCGGACGTTCGCGTCGCAGATCCTCTCGGACCTGGTGCACGGCGGGCTGGCAGTGTCCCGAGCCGGCCGCGAAGGGGGCTACCGGCTGTCGCGACCGCCGGAGGAGATCAACGTCTTGGAGGTGGTCGAGGCTGCCGAGGGGCCGCTCAAGGCCGAGCGTTGCGCTCTCGGCGAGGGACCCTGCCGCTGGGAGGACGTCTGCCCCCTGCACGAGACCTGGACGCAGGCGACCTCCCGGCTCGCCGAGCTCTTGTCAGGCACCAGCCTCGCCGAGGTGGCCGCCCGGGACGCAGCGATCGACGAAGGCCGCTACCAGGTGCCACCGGACGCCCACCGTTCGCACGCCCGCTCAGTCGAGCTGTCCGACCTCGTCCACGTCGAGCTCGCTGCGCCAGCGGTCGACGGGGTGCTCAGCGAGCGCCGCAACTGGAGCGGCGCCCTGGGTGCGGCGGTCCACGAGGTGGGCGAGCTCGAGGCCAGCGCCGCGCATCCCTCGCCGCTCGTCGCCGACTGCTCGATCGACCCCCTCACGACAGGCGCGACCTCAGCCTCCGGCTACCTGCTCGCGTGGCGCCTGTCGGAGCCGGGCGGGCGGAGCCACTTCGAAGGCGAGCTCCGCGTCGAGCCCGTGGACGCGGAGCGCTGCGAGCTCGCGGTATCCGGCTCGTGGCACCAGGAGGTCGTCTCGGGGGCGCCACAGACGACCGAGGTGCTCGGGGACAGGGCGCGTCGCGTCCTTCGCGGCGTTCTCCGCCGCATCGCGCGCGAGGTCGAGGAGGGGCCGCGGCGCCCGCTGACGCGGGCACGCACGGCCCGCCGCCGTTCGGCGGTCGCGGGCTGAGGGGACGCACAGGCACCCTCTGCGTCGCGGGCGCAGCACCGCAGGGCTCGACGAGACGTTGTACTACACGTTGAACCGAAATTCGACCACGTCGCCGTCGGCCATGACGTAGTCCTTGCCCTCGATGCGCGCCTTGCCCGCCGCCCGGGCGGCGGGGACCGACCCCGCAGCAATCAGGTCGTCGTAGCTGATGACCTCGGCCTTCACGAAGCCGCGCTGGAAGTCCGTGTGGATCACCCCAGCGGCCTGCGGCGCGGTCGCCCCGGTCGGGATCGTCCACGCGCGTGCCTCCTTCGGTCCAGCGGTGAGGAAGGTGTGGAGCCCCAGCGTGCGGAACGCGACGTGCACCAGGGTCTCCAGGCCGGGTTCCTGCTGCCCGTAACCGGCCAGGAGCTCGCGCGCCTCCGCCCGGTCCATCCCCGCCACCTCCGCCTCGATCTCGGCACACAGGACGACCGACTCGGCTGGCGCGACGAGCGCGCGCGATCGCTCCTCGAATTCCGCGTCGCCCAGCTGCTCCTCGGCGACGTTGAACACGTAGATGCACGGCTTGGCCGTGAGGAGATGGAGGTCGCGCAACGCCGACGCGTCCAGCTCCCCCGCTGCCGCGGCAACCGACACCAGCCGCCCGGTGTCGAGCACCTCACGAGCATGCTCCGTCACGGCGAGCTGGGGAGCGAGCTCCGGGCGCATGCGGACCTCGCGCCGGAGCTTGACGAGGCGGCTGTCGACGGTCTGCAGATCGGCCAGGACCAACTCGGTGTTCACCGTCTCGATGTCCGACGCGGGGTCGACCCTGCCCTCCACGTGCACGACGTCGTCGTCGGCGAACGCGCGGACGACCTGGCAGACCGCATCGGTCTCACGGATGGCTGCGAGGAAGCGGTTCCCGAGCCCCTCCCCCTCGGACGCGCCGCGCACGAGCCCGGCGATGTCGACGAAGGTGACCGTCGCAGGCACGATCCGCTCGCTGCGGTAGAGGGCCGCCAGCCGCTCGAGGCGAGGGTCAGGGACCGCGACGACCCCGGTGTTCGCCTCGATCGTGGCGAACGGGTAGTTGGCCGCCAGCACCCGGTTGTCGGTCAGCGCGTTGAACAGCGTCGACTTGCCGACGTTGGGAAGACCGACGATGCCGACGGAGAGGGCCACCTACGCCAGCCCCGCTTCACGGGCGAGCTCGGCGAGGTCGTGCGTGGGCCGGGCTCCGAGGTGCCCGAGCACCGCGGAGGCACACATCGATCCGAGGCGCGCGCACTCGGCAGGCTCGAGCCCGTGGGTGAGGCCGAAGAGGAACCCCGACGCGTACATGTCCCCTGCCCCCGTCTTGTCCACGATCTCGGGTGCAGGCGCGGCAGGCACCTCCACGGGGCCCTGGCCATCCACCACGAACGACCCCCGGGCACCGCAGGTCGCCGCCACGAGGACGCCCGTCTCCGCAGCTGCGGACAGCGCGTCGTCGAAGGTGCGGGCATCGAAGAGGCGCACGAGCTCGTGCTCGTTGCCGAAGAGCACGTCGACGTCGCCGACCACGAGGTCGAGGAGGTCGCGGCGGTGGCGCTCCACGCAGAAGGAGTCCGACAGCGACAGCGCCACGGCCCGGTCGTAGTCGTGCGCGATCTTGACTGCCTGGCGCATCGCATCCTTCGCGCTCGGGCGGTCCCAGAGGTAGCCCTCGAGGTAGAGCACGCTGCCTCGCTCGACCAGGTCGCCCGCCACGTCCTCGGAGCCGAGGGTGCCCGCGACGCCGAGGTGGGTGGCCATGGTCCGCTCTGCGTCGCCGGTGACGAGCACGAGCGAGCGTCCGGTGCCCCGCACCTCTGCATCACCCGCGTCGGCGTCGGCGACCGCGACGCGCAGGTCCACGCCAGATGCCCGCATGTCGTGGACGAACACGTTCCCCAGGTCGTCGTCGGCGACCTTGCCCACGAAGCCGGAGGTCCCGCCGAGCGCGGCCACACCAGCGACCGTGTTCGCCGCGGAGCCTCCCGAGACCTCGACCGCTGGCCCCATCGCCGAGTAGATCTCCTCCGCCCGGCGCAAGTCGACGAGCTCCATCGACCCTCGCACGAGACCGAGGTCGGCGAGGACGCGATCGGGCACCTCGGCGAGAACGTCGACGATGGCGTTGCCGATCCCCACGACGTCGAGCGCTCGCAGGCCGTCCTCGGGGGTCTCGTGTCCGGGGGTCTCGTCTCCGGGAGCACCGGCTCCGGGGGCACCGGCTCCGGGGGCACCGGCTCTCGGAGCCTCCTCTGGCGGGGACCCGCGGCTCTCGCGCGAGGGTCTCTGCTGGGCACGGGTGGGCTCGGGCACGGCGGCCACGGTAGCGTCGTTCCACATGGGATCTGCTCCCGGCCCGCACGAGGGCCCGCACGAGGGCTCGCACGAGGGCCCGCACGAGGGCCCGCACGAGGGCCCGCACGAGGGCCCGCACGAGGGCCCGCACGAGGGCCCGCACGAGGGCCCGCACGAGGGCCCGCACGAGGGCATCGACCCGTACCGCCTTCCCCGGTGGGTCGAGCCGACCAGCTACCGCATCGAGCTTGCCCCCGAGCTCGATCGGGCACGATTCTCGGGCTCCGTGGAGATCGACGTCGTGGTGCACGAGGAGACCGACCGCATCGTGCTCAACTCCGCCGAGCTCGAGATCTCCGCCGCCTCGGTCGTCCCGCGGAGCGGCGACGCGCTGGAGGTGCGCGCGACGCTCGATGAGGCCGCTGAGCGGCTGGTGCTCACGCTGCCGAGCCCCTTGGCGAAGGGCGAAGCGACGGTGCGGCTTTCCTTCGCGGGCACGCTCAACGACAAGCTCCGGGGGTTCTACCGCTCGACCTTCACGGACGCAGAAGGCCGCACGCGCACCATTGCGACCACCCAGATGGAGTCCACCGACGCACGGCGCGCCTTCCCGTGCTGGGACGAGCCCGACCGCAAGGCGACCTTCGAGGTGACGTTGGTCGTCGACGAGGGCCTTGCCGCCTACTCCAACTCGCCGGTCGTCGACGAGCAGCCGGTCGTCGTCGACGGCGCGAGGAGGCGGCTGGTGCGCTTCGCGCCCACGATGAAGATGTCCACGTACCTCGTGGCGTTCGTCGTCGGGCCTCTCGTGGCGACCGAACCCCCCCTCGACGTGGGCGGCGTTCCGGTGCGCGTGGTGCACGTGCCGGGCAAGGAGCACCTCACCGCCTTCGCGCTCGACGTCGCCCGGCACGCGCTCGAGCTCTTCCCCGAGTACTTCGGGATCCCCTATCCGGGCCTGAAGCTCGACCTCGTCGCGATCCCCGACTTCGCCTACGGGGCCATGGAGAACCTCGGCTGCGTCACGTTCCGCGAGACCGCGCTGCTCGTCGACCCGCAGCACGCGTCCCGTGTCGAGCTCGAGCGCGTCGCCGACGTGATCCACCACGAGATCGCGCACATGTGGTTCGGCGACCTCGTGACGATGGGCTGGTGGGAGGGCATCTGGCTGAACGAGGCGTTCGCCACGTTCATGGAGCTGCTGGCGACGGACCACTTCCGCCCCGAGTGGGAGCGCTGGACGACGTTCGGAGTCGAACGCGACGGTGCCATGTCCGTCGACGGGCTCCACTCGACCCGACCCATCGAGTACCCGGTCCGCAGCCCGTCGGAGGCCGACGGGATGTTCGACACGCTCACCTATGAGAAGGGCGGGAGCGTGCTGCGCATGCTCGAGCAGTACCTCGGGGCCGGGGTCTTCCGCGAGGGGGTCCGGCGCTACGTCGCCGCCCATGCCTACGCGAACACGGTGACCGCCGACCTGTGGGACGCGCTCGAAGAGGCGAGTGGCGAGCCCATCCGCGCCGTCGCGGAGAGCTGGATCCTCCAAGGAGGGCACCCGCTCGTGCGCGTGAGCGACACGACGCTCGCGCAGGAGCCCTTCGCCTACCTCCCCGAGCCGCCGGGCGGCGCGTCGTCCATCGGGAAGCGCTGGCTCGTGCCGGTCCTCGTGCGCAGCCTCGGCAACCCCGAGAACGAGGTCGCACGCGTGCTCCTCGCGGACGAGACCGTCCTTCTGCCCGCTCCCGCAGGGAGGGGGGCTCTCGTGAACGCAGGCGGTTGGGGCGTCTACCGGGTCGGCTACCAAGCCGGACATCGGGCGAGGCTCGCCGAGGAGCTGCGGTCGCTCACCGCGCTCGAGCGCTACGACCTGATCTCGGACACCTGGGCGCTCGTCCTCTCCGGGCAGGCTGCGCTCGGCGAGCTCGTGGAGGTGGCCGCCAGGCTCGGTGAGGAAGAGGGCCCGGAGAACTACCAGGTCGTCGTGTCCGCGCTCTCCCTGTGCGACCGCGTGGCCGGGGACGCAGGCCGACCGCTCGTGCAAGACAGCGCCAAGGCGCTGCTCGGTCCTCGCGTGGAGGCCCTCGGGTGGGACCCCCGAGACGGCGAAGGCGAGCGGGTCCCCACCCTCCGGGCGCTCCTCGTCGAAGCGCTCGGGACGATCGGCAAGACAGTGGAGGTGCGCGCGGAAGCCGCACGTCGCTTCGACGCCTGGCGCAGCGGGGAGGAGACAATCGACGCGGACATCGCGTCGGCGGTCCTCGCGGTCGTCGCCGACCAGTCGCGCGCAGGCGACTACGACGCGGTCTTGGAACGCTACCGGCGTCCCGCCAATCCGCAGGACGAACGACGGCACCTTCTCGCTCTCGGCTCCTTCGCCGACGTCGGCGTCTGCCACCGCACGTTCGACCTCGCGATGACCGAAGTGCGCCGGCAGGACGGCCCGTTCCTCGTGCGAACGCTCCTCGCCAACAGGGTGGGCGGACCTGCGATGTGGGAGCGGGTGAAGGCGGACTGGGAACGCCTGCTCGACCGCTTCCCCGACGTCTCCCACCACACGATGCTTGCGAGCGTGCGCACCCTCTGCGGGGACCCGGCCCTTGCTGACGACGTCACGCGCTTTCTCACCGACCACCCGCTCGATGTCGGCCAGCGAAGCGTGGTGCAGACGCTCGAGCAGCTCGCAGTCCACGTGCGCTTCGGCGAGCGCATGCGCGCCGACGGGCGGCTCGGCACCGAGCTCGGGAAGGCCGGCGCACGCTGACACCCCGCAGGCCGACCGGGACCGGACGTCGTTGAACGCAGGCGTCGTCGCCACGGTCTTCGCGCTCGTGGTAGCGGCCGAGCTGCCCGACAAGACGATGATCGCGACGATCGTCATGGGCAGCCGCAACCGCCCGGTCCTCGTCTGGCTCGGTGCTGCCGGGGCCTTCCTCGTCCACGTCGCGCTGGCGGTGGCTGCGGGCCGCGCCATCCAGCTCCTTCCCCACGAAGCGCTCCAGATCGTGGTGACCGCGCTCTTCTTCGTCGGCGCCATGCTCCTCCTCGTGGTGCCCGAGCGTCGGGCCGAGGCGCGCGGAGAGAAGGAGGCTGGCGAGCTCGCGCCGGTCCCGACCAAGCCGTGGAAGGTCGTCACCGCCGCTTTCGGGGTGGTGCTCGTCGGCGAGCTCGGGGATCTCACCGAGCTGCTCATCCTCAATCTCGAGGGCCATTACCACGAGCCGTGGGCCGTGTTCGTCGGCGGCTACGCAGGACTGCTGGTTGCCTCGGCCGCCGGGGCGTTCGGTGGCCGAGCGCTCCTTCGTGTGCTGCCCCTCGCCTGGATCCGGCGGGCAGGCGGGCTCGCCCTGCTGGGGTTCGCCGCGTACGGCATCTACGCTCTCGCCGCGTGACGAAGCGATCCGACGCGCTGCTCGCGCTCGCACGAGAGGTCCGTGGCTTTATGCCCCACGACGAAGGGGAAGCGCTCTACGTAGCCGCCCGCCGCGCGGCAGAGGCTGCGCCAGCCAAGGACGGCAACACCGGGAGACCTCCGGTCTTCGTCGAGATCGGCGCCTGGTGCGGGAAGTCGACCGTCTACCTTGGCGCCGCGGCCGAGGCGACCGGTGCGGTCCTCTTCAGCGTCGACCACCACCGCGGCTCCGAGGAGAACCAGCCAGGGTGGGAGCACCACGATCCCGACCTCGTCGACCCCGACGACGGGCGGATCGACACGCTGCCGCACTGGCGGCGCTCGATCGCCGCCGCGGGGCTCGAAGGCGTCGTGGTCGGCGTCGTCGGGGATTCACCCACGGTTGCGTCCTGCTGGGCGACGCCGCTCGACTTCTGCTTCATCGACGGCGGCCACGGCGAGGAGCCGGCGTGGGCGGACTTCCGCGGATGGGCGCCCTTGGTCAAGGTGGGGGGCCTGCTCGCGATCCACGACGTGTTCCCCGATCCCGCAGACGGCGGCCGCCCTCCGTACGAGTTGTGGTGCCACGCCACGGGGTCCGGCGACTGGGTGGAGGACACGACGTGCGGAAGCCTGCGGGTCCTTCGGCGCGTACGGCGACCGCTGACCGCTGACCGCTGACCGCTGACCGCTGACCGCTGACCGCTGACCGCTGACC
>JAKBTL010000001.1:8645-22866 GCA_021844425.1 Actinomycetes bacterium
GACCGCTGACCGCTGACCGCTGACCGCTGACCGCTGACCGCTGACCGCTGACCGCTGACCCGATCTCAGCGCCGGTGCGCGTCGTTCGGGACCTGCGGGCCCAGCGCAGCGACGCACCCGATGTCACCGCTGTGGCCTGGGTCACCTCGGTCGCCTCGGTCGCCTCGGTCGCCTCGGTCGCCTCGGTCGCCTCGGTCGCCGGAGCAGAAGGACTCGGAGAAATCGATCGTGGCGGGCAGGGTCTCGCCCAAGAACAGGCCTGACGCTCCCGAGGCCCCGGAGAGGGCGTCTGCAGCCAGGACCATCGCGGCGGCCGTGTACGTCGTGCGCTCGCCGCCGGGGAACGTCGCCTGCTCGGGGAGCGCGATCCCGGTCCAGTACGCGCCGTCGGGAAGCCGAAGCCCCTGACCCCATACGAGCAATTCGAGAGCGCGCTGCGCCATGCCGGCGGCGGCGCACGCCATCGCGCACTCGGCCGTCTCTGCAGCAGTGACCCAGTCACTCCCTGACACGCACCGAACGCCGGCACCGTCGATGACGAAGGTGCTCCATGTCGCCTCGAGACGGTGCCGTGCCGCGTCACCGGTGAGTGCGCCTGAGAGCACGGGGTAGTACCAGTCCATCGCGAACTCGCCCTTCGGCACGAAGGCTCGGCGATGGTGCGCGACCGAGTGGCCGAGCCGCCCGGCCGCGAGCTCCCAGTCGGGTCGGGGACGGTCGATCGCCTCGGCTGCCGCGACCGCACAGCGGACGCTGTGGAAGACCGACGACGAGCCGGTGAGGAGCGCGCCGCGCTCGGGATGACCAGACGGGTCGATCGACCAGTGCACCGATCCGTCGGGTCGCTGCCAACGCAGCACGAAGTCGACGGCCCGCTCGAGCATCTGCCAATGGCGGGCGAGGAGGTCGCAGCTGCCGGTGGCCAGCGCATGATGCCAAAGGCCGGTCGCGACGTAGGCGCACACGTTCGTGTCGATCCTCAGGTCCTCGACACCGCTCGCCAGGTAGTAGTTGAACCAGCTGCCGTCGGGGAGCTGGCTTGCCGCCAGCCACCCGAAGGCTGCCTCCGCCTCGTCGAGGAGTCCGCACAAGGTGAGGGCCATGGTCGCCTCGACGTGGTTCCACGGATCGCAGTGGCCTCCGGGGAACCACGGGATCATCCCGTCTGCGCACTGCACGGCGGCGATCGCGTGGCCACTGCGGCGCACGTGGGCGGCGCTCAGCACGCCAGGCACCTCGGGGACGAGCGCCGGGGCGCCACGACGCGCGCCCATGCTCATGCGGCCCTCTCCACCCGGGCCGCGGGTGCCGAGCTGACGGGCCGCGTCGGCAGGGCGGGCTTCGAGAAGTACGCGACCAGGCTCTTGCCGATCAGCGGGTCGAGCACCCTCGCGGCAGCTCGGGTCACCCGTGGACGCTTCACGATCTCCCAGACCAAGAGCCGGTGGTACGCGGCGACGGCGGGGTTCGCGTCGTCGCCGGGCCCGACCAAGCAGCGAAGCCACCAGTAGGGGGTATGCAGCCCATGGGCGTAGTGGTGACCCATCGGCACGAGCCCGCTGGCAGCCAGCCGCTCGACCAGGGTCGAACGCCGGTAGATGCGCACGTGCCCGCCGGGCACGTCGTGGTAGTCGTCCGACAGCAGCCAGTTGACCATCTCGGGCCCGCAGCGGGGCACGGTGACGGCCATGGTGCCGCCAGGCCGCAGGACCCTGGCGAGCTCGGCCATCGCCGCCGTGTCCTGCGGGATGTGCTCGAGGACCTCTGCGGCGATGACCCGGTCGAACGCCCCCTCCTCGAAGGGCAGGCGGAGCGCATCCCCACGCACGGCGCCCGCGCTGCAGGCTTCCGGGTCGAGCTCGCCTGCGGCGAGCATCGCGACGAACGTCGCCAGGACGCCGCTCACCTCTTCTTCCCCGGCGTCGAGCGCCACCACCCTGGCTCCCCGCCGCGCGGCCTCGAAGGCGTGGCGGCCCAGCCCGCACCCCAGGTCGAGGACCCGCTCACCCGGTCGCAAGCCGAGACGGTCGTAGTCGACCGTCAGCACGCGGCCGCACCCGTGAGCGGCAACTCGTCAGGCAACGGCAGCGCCGCGCCCGCCGGCTCACCTTCTCCGGTCGCCCCCTGCACGCCGAGACCGCGCCTCTCGAGCAAGGCGCGGTAGCACTCCGCCGTGCCCTCGGCGGTGACCCGCCACGTGAAGCGCCGCAACACCCGCTCCCTTCCCGCGGCCCCGATCCGTGCGCGGGCGGCCGGGTCGTCGAGCAAGTCGCCGATCGCCGCCGCGAGGGCCTCGGGATCGTCGGGCGGGACGAGCACCGCGGTCTCGCCGTCGCGACCGACGACCTCGGGGAGCGCCCCCCCCGTCGTCGTCACGACCGGCACGCCGCACGCCATCGCCTCGATGGCCGGCAGCGAGAACCCCTCGTAGAGAGACGGCACGACGGCGACCTCGGCTTCTGCGTAGCAGCGGGCGAGCTCCTCGTCGGTGATGCCGCTGATGCAGCGCACGACACCGCTGAGCCCGAGCCGGTCGAGGGCACGGTCCACGCGCCCGCCCTTGCGCGGCCGGCCGACGACGACGAGCTCGACATCGCGTGAGGCGCGCAGCCGGGCAACTGCCTCGAGCAGCGGCACGAGGCCTTTCATCGGCACGTCGCTCGACGAGGTGACCATGATGCGGCCGGGAACGGGCAGCACGTCGGCACGCGGCCGGAACACGTCGTGGTCGACACCGACGGGGACGACGGTCATTCGCTCCGGATCCACTCCCATCTGCGCGGCGATGTCCGCACGCGAGGACTGAGAGACGGTGACGATCCGAGGGAGTTGCCTCGCGACCCGCATCTGCATCCCGAGGAAGCCGAACCACCGTCGCGTCGTATAGCGCTGCCAGGGCCCCGACGCGTGGCTGAGCGCGAGCTGGCGGTCCACCGTGATGGGGTGGTGCAGGGTCGTGAGCAGCGGCCACCCGTCGGCGAGGATCCCGAGCATCCCGGTCCCGAGGCACTGGTTGTCGTGCACGAGGTCGAACACCTCGCGCCTGGCCCGCAACGCCCGCCGGGCACGCCAGGAGAAGGCGAGTGGCTCTCCGAAGCCCCCCGTGAGCATCACCCCGAGCTCGGCGACCCCCGCGACGTCGCGGAGCTCTCGAGGATGAGGCAAACGGAACGGGTCGGGCTCGCGGTAGAGGTCGAGGCCGGGCAGGGGGACGAACCCCACGCCCTCGTCGAGCTCGGGCCACGGCTGACCGGCGAACACCGTCACCGAGTGCCCGAGCGCGACCAGCTCACGCGTGAGGTGGCGCGTGTAGACGCCCTGGCCCCCGCACTGCGGGTTCCCCCGGTACACGAGGAAAGCGACCCGCAGACCACCGGTCGCCGCGCGAGCCGGCGCGACCGGTGCAGGGACGACGAGGCTCCTGGACCGCTCCCAGGACTCCGCCACGTCCCGCCACGAGCGGCGCAGGCCGTCAGGCAACGGCCTGACCGCCAGCGTTCCCCCGTGACGTCATGAGCAGTCGTGACGTCATGGGCCGACAGCCTTCCTTGACGCATACCCGAGGTGCAAGCCGTGTGTCGGCATCCGGGCCTCTGAGGGGGTCGAACCTCGAGGCGGAGGTCACTTGTGGAGGCCGAGCTGGAAGGCCTTCACGGCGAGCAGCACGACCGCGAGCACCAGGTAGCCGCGCAGCGAGTACATGGCGACGAGGCGCCCTCTCGACCACACCGGGCGCTCCAAACGGTACAAGGGGGGCATCCTCCAATGGTCCCGGCGGCTCCGCGGCATGGGAGGCTCCGGCGGCCGCCGCCGGAGCGCCCGCCAGTAGCCGGCGCCCCCGACGCCGTACACGAGGAGGAGCGCTGCGCCCATCCCGAGCGCGAGGTCACGGACGTCGAGGTGCGGGAAGACCGTCGTCGCCATCAGCACGAGCGAGAGGACGAGGAGGATCGAGACGATCCCGAAGCCGATCACGTTCAGCCAGGGCCGGTTGACCCAGGGCCCGAGCACCTCCTTGTCGTTGCAGAGCAGGAGGAGGAACACCGTCGCGCTGGGGAGTAGGACACCTGCGAGCGCCTGGACCCCCGTGGTGATCAAGCCGAGAAGGCGGCCTGTCGCCACGAGGACGATCGCGGCAGCGGCGATCACCATGAGCGTGAACGAGGTGTAGAAGAACTTCGCCTCGCGCCAGGGACGATGGAGCGAGTGGCGCATCCCGAAGACGTCGCCGAAGGCGTAGGAGGTCGAGAGCGTGACCGACGCCGCGCCGATGAGCGACGCGTTCAGGAGGATCACGGAGAAGATCGCACCGGAGGCATGCCCGACGTAGTGCGAGAGGCCGCGTGCGACAGCCTCCGCGTTCGTGTAGTGCCCGAAGAGCGGATGGCCGGAGAACGCCGCGGCGACCACCGCCATGATCAAGGACGCCGCGAACACCGTGACGAGCGACCCGATGACGGTGTCCGCTCGCTCGTAGGAGATCCACCGCGGCGTGATCCGCTTGTCGACGACGTTGGACTGCTGGAAGAAGAGCTGCCAGGGAGCGACCGTGGTGCCGACGATGGCGATGACGAGCAGCACCGAGGTCGAGGTGAATCCTCCGCGGACCCCCGGCACGATGAAGTCGTGGAAGAACGTCGACGCACGCGGGTGGCTGAAGACGGCGAGCGGGATCACGAGGAAGTTGGCCGCGATGAAGACGAACATGAACCGTTCCCACCTGCGGAAGCTCCCGGTCGCCGTCATCGCCACGAGCGCAGCCGCAGCGATCGGGACGGAGATGTACGCGCTCACCCCGAAGTAGGCGAGGGCGAGGTTGACCCCGATGAACTCGGTGGTGATCGTGAGGAAGTTCAGCACGAAGAGGTCGCCGACCGAGAAGGCGCCCCAGAACTTCCCGAAGCGCTCGTTGATCAGCCGCGCGTGCCCGACGCCGGTGACCGCCCCCAGTCGTACGACCATCTCCTGGTTGACGACGAGCACCGGGACGAGCAGGGGAAGCGTCCACAGCAGCGTGAGGCCGTAGTTCTGCGCGGCCTGGGCGTACGTCGACACCCCGCCCGCGTCGTTGTCTCCCACCATGACGATGATCCCCGGTCCGAGGATCGCAAGGAGGGTGAGCAGCCGCCGCTTCCACGAGCGGCGCGCGTCGGCGTCGGACTGACGGATGGTGCCGAACGCTCCTTGGATGTCGCCCAGGTGCGCCTGGTCGAGCACCGCGGACTCGTGGGTCCCGATCCCCTCTGCGTCGGCACCGCCCCGAGCTCCGGCCGCCCGGAGCAACGGGCGGTGAGCCCCCGACCCGGTCTCTCCCATTGCTCACCTCCTTTCGCTGGGTCACGGCGGCGTGCGCGCACGCCGCCGGGCTCAGCGCGGAGCGTGAGCCCGCGCCACTCCCGAGGGCAAGCGCACGAGCCGCCGGCGTGGCGGTCCGTCGGTCTTCTCGGGGATGTCGAGAGGCGCTGAGCGCCCCAGGCACCCGGTATGTGGAGGTTCCATCGATCTGTGCACGTTGGGTCAGTCCTCGGGCGACGTGGTCCCGAAGTCGCGGCGCCACCCGGTGGGCAGCATGAGCTCCAGCACGTCGTCCACCGTCACGATACCCAAGATGTGCTGGTGCTCGGGATCGAGCACGGGGGCGACCATGAGGTTGAAATCCGACATCTTGCGGACCGTCGCGCCGAGGTCCCAGTCGGGGTGCAGATGGGCGGCGATCGGGCGAACGACGGAGGCGAGGGTCGCACCAGGCTGGGCCCGGAGCAGCGTCACGACCGACGCCGACCCTGCGACCGTGCCGTCCTCGTGGAGCGCGAAGACGACCTGCAACGACTCGGGGGCCGCGGTGCTGTGCCGCACCGCCGAGAGGGCGCCTTCCACCGACGCGGACTCAGACAGCGCGACGAAGTCCGGGCTCATGAGGCCCCCCGCCGTCTCGGGGTTGTAGCTCAGGAGCAAGCGGACCTTGCGCCGTTGCGGCTGGGGCAGTGCTTCGAGGAGCCGAAGACGGCGATCCTGGTCGGCTTCCATGATGAGGTCCGCAGCATCGTCGGGGGCCATCGAGGCGAGAAGGCGTGCCGCGTCGGTGTCAGAACGCGCCTCGAGGAACTCCACCTGGTGCTCGGGATCGAGCTCCTCGAAGACGTCCGCCTCGAGCTCCCGGTCGGCGCCGACGGCCTCGATGATCTCCTCCCCCTCCTCGTGGGACGCCGCCTCGACGAGGTCCGCGATCTGAGCGGGATGCAGCCGGGCAAGCTTGCGATAAGGGATCCGCAGGCGGGCGGTGGGCACGTGGGAGACGAACGGCTCGATGCTCGCCCAGTCCACGACCCTGGACGGCGGCCCTGCCGGCACCAGGTGGCCTCGGAGAAGCCGCCGGAGCAGGTTCTTGCGCGACGGGTCGACCCCGATGACCTCCCAGGTGCCCTTCACATCGGCGAGCTCGATCTCATTCGCGCGGATCAGCCGGCCGCCGGCGACGTTGATGAGGTGCCTGGCGAGCAGGTCGCGCCCGAGGAGCATCTCGCCGGGCCGGCGCTCGAACCGCCGCAGATCCACGCGGCTGCCCGTGAACCGGGGCTCGGGCTCCCCGATGCCGGCGATGTTGCGGACTGGGACGAAGAGGTCGCGCCCGCCGATGCGCACGACGGCGCCCACCACCGGAGGATGGGAGGGCCCGAGGTGCACGACGAGGTCCTCCACTCGTCCGATGCGCTCTCGTGTCGGGTCGACCAGCGGACGTCGCACGACCCTCGAGAAGTGGACGATGCGCACGGCCGGATCGGTCGCGGTCACCGTCGGAACCGTAGCGCGACGGCCGACGGACCTGCGACAGTCTTCAGGGCCTCCCGTCGATACAGGAGCAGGACGCGGACGCGGACGCGGACGCGGACGCGGACGCGGACGCTAGAAGCGCGGCACGTAGCCGCCGTGGCCGAGTGCGGCGCTCTCGAACGGGTCGATCTCCTCTGTGAGGCCGCCGGTCACCTCGGTGACCCACGGCAGGCGGTCCTTCAGGATCCGCTCGACGCCGCCTTGGAGCGTCGCCGAGCTGATCGCGCACGAGCTGCACGCGCCCTGGAGCTGGACCTCCACGACTCCGGACTCGACGTCGGCCGACACCAGCACGAGGTCGCCCCCGTCCGCCTGGACCGCCGGGCGCATGAGGTCGACCAAGCCCTGCAGCTTCACGAGCCGCTCGGCACGCTCCCCGTCGGTGAGCGCCCGGCTCGGGGGAACCTCTTCGCCCTCGCCGGTCAGGTGCTCGGCACGCTCGACGTGGACGGAGTGCTCAGTCTGCCCAGTGTGCTCAGTGTGCGCTTCCACGTTGCCATTCTGCCGTGGGATCCGGAGCCGCCGTGCACCCCTGCTCTCGGGCGGGGCTCTCACCGCACGACCGGGGACGGGGACGGCGCCACGGGTGGTTCGCTGACGACCCTGTTCTCGAGCACGCCGACGCCGTCGATCTCGATACGCACGACGTCTCCCGCCTTCAGCCAGCGCGGCGGCGTGAACCCTGCACCCACACCCGACGGGGTGCCGGTCGACAGCACGTCGCCGGGCTCGAGCGGGAACACCGTCGTCAGGTACTCGATCATCTCGTCAGGACCGAAGAGCATGTCACCGGTCGACGCGTCCTGCCGGAGCTCACCGTTCACCCACGTCCTCACAGAGAGGCTCCGTACGTCGCCCACCTCGTCGGGCGTCACGATCCACGGGCCGAGCGGACAGTGCGTGTCGAAGGACTTGCCCATCGTGAAGGTCGGCGAGTGCGCCTGCCAGTCGCGCACGCTCACGTCGTTGACCACGGTGAAGCCCGCGACGACCTCCAGCCACCGTGCCGCAGGGATCGACTTCGCCCGTCGCCGGATCACGATGCCGAGCTCCCCTTCGTAGTCGAGCTGCTCGGACACCGTCGGGAGCACGATGTCGGTGGACGGCCCGGTCACCGACGTCCGCTGCTTGTTGAACCAGTACTGATGCGCCGGGAGCTGGTGTCCCAGCTCCTCGACGTGCTTACGGTAGTTCGAGCCGATCGCGAGGATCTTCGGCGGCAGGGTGACCGGAGCGAGCAGCTGGACCTGCTCGAGCCTCCACCGCCGCGCCGACGTCGCCGGAGCCGTCATGGCCCGCTCCCACGCCTCGTCGCCCGAGCCGAGGAGCGCGGTCATGTCGCCGGGCAGCCCGATCACGGGATCGGTCAAGTCGACGAGATCGCCGCCGTCGACCACCCCCGTGTGCTGGCGTGTCGAGGGACCGGCTGGCGTCTCGTCGGGAACGAGGAAAGTGGCAAGTCGCACACCTGGACCTTATCGAGCCAGGCAGACGAGCCTCGGTTCAGGCCTGCGGCGTCTTCTGCGCCTGCGCCGCGGCGAACTCCTCGTAGGCGGCGAAGGCCCTCGGCCCATAGACGGTGCCGGGGCCACCGTTCATGAGGATGCAGACGCCGATCGTCTCTGCGACCTCCTGGGCCGTCGCGCCCCTACGGGCAGCGCCGCGGGCGTGGGAGGCGATGCACCCGTCGCACTCCCGGGTGACCGCGATGGCGAGCGCGACGAGCTCCTTGGTCTTCGCCGACAACGCCCCCTCGGCCATCGCGCTGCGGTGCAGCGCGGCGTAGCCGGACACGACGTCGGGCACGACCTCCCGAAACCTCGCGTACTGGTCCCTCAGCTCGTCTTGGACGTCGTGGTAGTGGCCCACCCGAGGCTCCCTTCGCAGATCCCGCCGAGACCGATCCGGCCGATACCGATCCGGCCGAGACCACCCTACGCACGGCGGCACACACCTATCCAGAGCGGACGCGCACGAAGGCGCGCATGGCCCTGAGCTGCTCGACCAGCTCGTCGAGCCCGTAGGTGGCCTGGAGCCCGCTCGGGTTGGGCAGGAGCCAGACGGCGGCGTCCGCCAGGAGCTCGGGCTGCCGGCCGGCCCTGGCCCGGGGACGGCGGAAGGCGACCCGGAAGGCGCCCATGCCGAGGAACGCCACGCTCCTCGGGCAGAGCTGTCGGACCTTGCGCTCGAGCGCGACCGCACCTTCCCGCAGCTCTGTCGGATCGAGGTCGGCTGCGCTCGCGGTCGTGCGGCGGACGAGGTTCGTGATGCCGATGCGCTCGTCGAGCAATAGCCGCTCTTCGGCGGGGCCGAGCTGTCGAGCGGTGAAGCCCGCGAGAAAGAGGGCCTTCCAGAACCGGTTGCCGGGGTGCGCGAAGTGGTGGCCCACCGCACCGGACCAGCGGCCGGGATTGACCCCGCAGAAGAGCACGTCGAGGTCTGGGGCGACCACGTCACGGACCTCCGCTTGCCGCTCTACTGCCGCGACGAGGTCCCCGTCCGAGGGGCGCGACGTCAGGCGGGGCGTCGGGCGGGGCGTCAGGCGGGGCGCTGCTCGCCGTCGCGCACGGCTTGGACCATTCGACGGCATCGCAGGCACCAGGCGGCAGGAGCGTCCTCGTCCGCGGGGTGCACGAGTGCTCCGCATCCCGCGCACCGCCAGATGGCGGGCGATTCCGACCCCGATTGGAAGGGCATCTGTCTCCTTCTACCCCTTCGCGCCGATCCTTGCGCGCAGCTGGTGTCGTGCCACCGGCTGGAGCACGCGTGGGATGCCAACTATATGTGTAATGTGCGCTCCGCAACGAGCTGGCGCGCTGTCGGGGTCGTCGCCGGGCGGCCATTCCCCCGGGGCCCGTCCAACAGCTCCTCCGCAGGCCTTCGACATGGCAGCGGCTCTTCCAGGGTCGCCCGTCGTCGGTCACGTCGCTGTCGCGGAGGTGGACGGGAATCGAACCCGCCGGACGGGGATCACCCGTCCCACCCGCTTTGAAGGCGGGGAGGCCCACCAGGCGCCTGGACACCTCCGCAGCGGAGCGTAGAGGCAACGGACGCCCGCGTGCACCCTTTCGGCCTCGAGCTCCCGTCGGGGCCGCTCGCGCCGCCTTGCGCGAGCGGCTCAAGGATTGCCATCGTTTGTCCGCACGAGCGGCCGCGCCCGAGCCATGACGGTTCCACCCAGCAACCGTCCGGGCGCGACGAGCGCCCACCAAGGAGGAGAGCCGGATGCCTGCCCCGCTGGACGAGCCGCGAAAGAACGAGCCACAGGAGACCCACCGGCAGGACGAGCCACAGGAGGGGCTGCCCTTGCTGGACGACACCCCCGAGACGGCGCCCCAAGAGCTGCCGACGGTCCTCGACGGCGGGCCGAGCTGCCAGGTCGACCTCGGCGGCGAAGGATGGGCGTACCGGGTCGTCGGCGAAGTAGAGGTCGGCCTCGATCCCGAAGGGGTCGCCGTCCACCGCTCCACCGGGCAGATCTACGTCGCGTGCTCGAGGTCCAACGCGTTGGCCGTCGTGGACCCCGAAGAACTGCGCGTCATCGAGATGATCCCGGTCGGAGGCGAGCCCATCGACATCGTGGTCGACGACCAAACCGGTCGCGTCTTCACCGCTGACGCGCGCTCCGACCAGGTCTCGGCGATCGACGCGGCGACGGGGCAGGTGGTGGCCACCATCGCGGTGGGCTCCTACCCCGCGGGGCTGTGTATCGACACCCAGGGGCGGCGCATCTACTGCGGGGACGCCGCGGGCTCGACGATGAGCGTCATCGACGTCGATCGTCTCGAGCGGATCGGCGTCGTCGAGGCGGAGCTCGGCGCGGGCGCCGTCGCGGTAGATCCGGACGCGGGACGCGTCTACTGCGTGAACTTCATCGCCTCGTCCCTGAGCGTCATCGACACCCAGACGCTCGAGGTCACTGCCCGCCTGAGCCTGCCGGCCGGACCGTGCGCAATCGGTCTTCACCGGACGAGCGGCGATGTCTTCATCGCCGACTCGCTCGCCAGCACGATCACCCGCGTCGACGGTCGCAGGGTCGAGAAGCGAGCGGAGATGGCGGTGCCGAACGCTCCCGTCGGGCTCACCGTCGGATCGCGCGATGACCGGCTCTACGTCGGCAACCGCGGCGACGGCACCGTTAGCGTGATGGGTCTCGACGGCACCGAGTGGTCGAGGATCCGCGTCGGCTCCGCACCCGGAGGGGTCTGCGAGGACCCGTTGCGCCCGGGCCGCATCCTCGTTGCGAACGCAGGCTCCGGGACCCTCTCTGTCGTCGACGACTTGCTCACCGGACCCCCGGCTGTGCCTGTCGCACGCAGGGACCATCCGATGGTGGGCAGCAAGATGCCGCGCCTGTCGCTGCCGGACCTCTGGACGAAGGAGCTGCGCGACCTCGGCGAGTGGGCTGGGCGCAAGTACGTCGTCAACGTGTTTGCCAGCTGGTGAGGCCCGTGCAATGCGGAAGCGCCGGTCATCGAAGACCTGCGTCGCCGTGCAGGCCGGTCTGGCCTGGAGATCATCCTCGTCGACGTGTGGGAGGGGACGGACGCGTTCACTGAGGCCCGGACATTCTGCAAGCTCTGGGGCGTAAAGGGCACCGTCCTGGTCGACGAACGAGGTGCGCTCGTCGAGAAGCTCGGGATCCGCGGAGTGCCCACCAACGTCCTCGTCGACGTCGACGGGACGGTGAGGGCGATCGGGGCCTCGACGCCCCGAGAGCTCGAAGCGGCCGTGCGCGAGCTGCTGGGTCCGGACGCCCCTCTCGACGAAGCGGCTGTGTCAGGGAACTGGCACTGGGAGATCGAGCCCGAGCGGATCGGTACGCAGCTCAGCCTCCGAGGAGACCACGCGGAGGGACGCGGCGAACGGGGAGGCGATGACCGGGGAGGCGGCGACCCGGGAGGCGGCCACGGGGGAGGCGGCGACCGGGGAGGCGGCCACGGCAGTTCGGCGGAGAGCTGAGCCCTTCGACTCGTCCCCGCCGCATCTTCGGCACGTCTTCGCCTCCGGGACCCTCAGCCCTGGCCACTCGCAGGCAGGAAGCCGTAGCTGGCCGACGTGCCGACGGTCTCAACCGTTCGCACCAGCTCGGGGACAAAGAGCGCAGCGTCCACGGTGCCAAGCCCGGACGCGAGGTTGTACCCCTCCGACGCTTGGTAGCCCTCGACCGTACGTTCGGTGCCGCCTTGCTCGAACGACACCGTGGTGTTCCCCCTGGCGACCGGCACGATCCCGGGGTCGTGCATCCGTCGCATCGCGTACAGAGCGGGGTTGATGAGTCCGAGACCATGGTGGGCCACCTGGTCCGCCAGCGCGACGATGCCTGCGAACAGCGGCGCCGACTCGCTCGTGCCGCACACGTAGTACCAGCCTGGCGGTGTCGGCCCCGGGAAGCTCTGATAGGTGTCTACGAGACCCGAGCACGCGGCGCTCATCGAGATGTCGGGGATCCCGCGATGGTTGCCAACGACCTGCGCGACGCCTGCTTGGTAGGACGGACGTGAGAAGACCGACGAGAGCCCGCCGCCGCTCGCGTTCGGGTGAGGCTTCGCTGTGCCGAACACGAAGCGGTTTGCCACGGGGTCATAGGAGTCGTTCCACACCTCGTCGGGAGCCGTTCGATGCCCGGCCGCGTTCAAGCTGAGCCGGGTCCCCCCGACAGCGGTGACGAGCGGGTCGCTCGCCGGCCATGTGACCGTCGGCACCGTCGAGAAGCTCTTACCTGTCGCTGTGGAGTAGTCGCTCACGCCTGTGTCACCCGTCGAAGCGACCACGGTCACGCCCGCTGCTTCGGCTGCGACGAATGCACTGCGCAGTGACTGGATTGTGCTCGCCGAAGAAAACGTCCTCTCGTTCGCGCCGAAGCTCTGGCTGATGACGTCACCCAGGTGATGGTCGACGACGTAGTTCTCCGCGGCCACGATCTGGGGGAACCCGGCGGTTCCCTCGGTCTCGGAGACCGGGGTCTCGACGAGGAGGAGGCTCGCCCCAGGCGCCACCGCATGGGCCCACTCCACGTCGAGGGTGGTCTCCCCTGCCCACCCGACCATTGTTGTTGTGCTCGGGTTGTACCGCGGGACGGGCCCCGCAGGCTCGATGACGTCAAGGCGCGGAGGGGGGGGCAAGTGGAACCGGGCGTCGAACACAGCGAGGTCGGTTCGGATGGTCGGGGAACCGAACGAGTCCACGATCACGATCGTCTGGCCACGTCCGTCGATGCCCTTGTCGAACAGCGGCAGCTCGTTGTACGCGGTCTCGATCTGGGCGGGGTCGTAACAGGGGATGCGGATCGAAGGCGTGGCGAGGCACTGCGCCTCGGTGAGGAGGCTCGCCCCCGGCGAACGACGATCTTGGAGCTGGCGGGGAGGCAGCCCGTCTGCGTGGCCGGGCGGCCCGAGGGTCGTCCCGAGCGTCAGCCCGCCCGCGAGTGCGACGGCCACGAACAGGCTCAACAGGGCGGCGCCACGCGCCTTCATCCTGCTCCCCTCCCGTCCGCGCCGTCGGCCTCCGACGGGCCCCTCAGCAGAGAGTCGAGATGATTCGGGCGAAGACGAGTGACCGCGCGCTCAACCGCCGAGCAAGGTGAGTCGTAGCGCCCCGCTTCGGGCAGGTCCACTTCGCGAACGTAGCGCGACGCCGGCACGCTGCGCATTTGGCATCGCGACCACCGCTGGGCCGAAGCCCTGCCCACCGACTCCGAGCTGGTCGAGAAGTTTCGGTCGGGCAGTCCGCGCCGCACCGGCAGAGGAGCGCACCGCAGAGATCGAAGCCGAGATCGCCGACCTCGAACGCCGCCTCACCCGCCAGCTCGCCGACCTCGAAGCCGACGACGTCACCGCTGCGCTTCGTCGACGCGTGGGCCAGCGCGTGGCCGAACTGGAAGACGCCCTCGCCGAACGGCGCGAGCGGTTCGTGGCACTGGCGCGGGAGTCGGCGACCGAGGCGCCCACGTCGCCCGACGTCGCCGCGTTGCTCGACCGCCTGCCGATCCTCACCACCTCGCTCGACGCGGCGCCCCAGGGCGAAATGCGGGCGCTGTTCGACGCGCTGCAGCTCGACGTCACCCACCAGCGGGCCGAGGCCGCCGTCGATGTCACAGTCACCATCCACGGTCGGGGAGACCGCGCCGCGCAGACGGCGGCGCAGGTGCGCGCGGAGGACTGATCAGTCGGCGCCCCCGGCCTCCCACAATGCGAACCTCGAGCCCTTGGTCGAAGGGCCGGCGATCAGCCTGGCGGCTCGACATGTGAAGGTCCGCCGAGTGGGCTACGTCAAGTGATGGCCCGCCACGGACTCGTCATCATTCATGCCACCTGGACCCTCGTCGAGCCCATCACCGTCGGAGGGGGAATTGGCTCGCCGTGCTCGCGCAACGATTGGATGTGCAGAG
>JAKBTL010000013.1 GCA_021844425.1 Actinomycetes bacterium
CGTGAACCGCGCCTCGCCCTTCGGCGCGTGGCTCGGCGGCGACCCCGAGCTGGCCCGGCTCCTCGGCGAGGAGATGGAGCGCCAGTCGACGACCCTCCAGCTGATCGCGTCGGAGAACTTCACCTCCCCTGCGGTGCTCGCGGCGACCGGTTCGGTGCTCACGAACAAGTACTCCGAGGGCTACCCGCACCGCCGCTACTACGGCGGCAACCGGGTGATCGACGAGGTGGAGGACCTCGCCCGCGCGCGTGCGAGGTCGCTCTTCGGCGCCGAGCACGCCAACGTGCAGCCCCACGCGGGGGCGAACGCCAACCTCGCGGTCTACACGGCGCTGCTCCAGCCCGGCGACACGATCCTGGCCATGCGCCTCGACCACGGCGGCCACCTGACGCACGGGTCGCCGGCGTCGATCACCTCGAAGATCTGGCGCTTCGTCTCCTACGGGGTGACCCCGGCTGCGGGCGAGGGGTCGGAGGCGGGGGAGGTCATCGACTTCGACCAGGTTGCGGACCTCGCCAAGCGCGAGCAGCCCAGGCTGATCGTGGCCGGCTCGACCGCCTACGCGAGGACGATCGACCCCGGGCCATTCCGGGAGATCGCCGACGCGGTGGGCGCGTGGTTCATGTTCGACATGGCGCACCCCGCCGGCCTCGTCGCCGGCGGTGTGCACCCGAGCCCGGTGGGCCTGGCCGACGTGGTGACCCTCACCACGCACAAGACCCTGCGCGGCCCGCGCGGGGGCGCGATCCTCTGCAGGGGCGACCTCGCCAAGGCGATCGACCAGGCGGTGTTCCCCGGTCTCCAAGGCGGCCCCCTCGAGCACGTGGTCGCCGCGAAGGCCGTCGCCTTCGCCGAGGCCCAGGCTCCCGAGTTCCGTGCCTACGCGGCCAGGGTCGTCGAGAACGCCAAGGCGCTCGGCGCCGCCCTCGGAGCCGAGGGCTTCCGGCTCGTCTCCGGCGGGACGGACAACCACATGGTGCTCGTCGACCTGCGGCCCTTCGACGCCGAGCTCACCGGCAAGGAGGCCCAGGAGGTGCTCGACCGCGCGGGCATCACCTGCAACCGCAACACGATCCCCGACGACCCCCGCTCCCCGTTCGTGACCTCGGGGCTGCGCCTCGGGTCCGCTGCCGAGACGACGGCGGGCATGGGCCCGAAGGAGATGGGGCGGATCGCGGGGCTGATCGGCAGGACGCTGCGTGGCCGCGCAGACGAGGCGGAGGTCGCGGCGGTTCGGGCCTGCGTCCACGAGCTGTGCGCTGCGTTCCCGCCCTACCCGGAGCTGGCCGCCGAGGGCACCGGATAGCGCCGCCGGGGGAGGCGAGGCGAGCGCATGCCGTGGTACGCGTGGTACGGCGTCGTCCTCGCGGTGGCCGCGGCGGTGACTGCCGCCAGTGCGTGGCCTGCCGCGTGGTTCGCGCGCAAGGTGGGCTACGTCGCCCTCCCTGGTGAGCGGAAGATCCACACGAGGACCACCCCGTACGGTGGCGGGCCGGCGATGTTCCTCGGGTTCCTGGCGGCGACGATGGTGGCCGCGGGCATCCCCCGGCTCCACGCGCTCTTCGTCGGCTCCTCCGAGCCGCTCGGGATCGTGCTCGCCGCAGCGGCGATCTTCGGCGTCGGGCTCATCGACGACGCACGGGAGATGTCGGCTCCTGCGAAGATCGCAGGCCAGGTCCTCGCCGCGTCGATCCTCTATTTCCTCGGCGTCACGCTCTACTGGTTCAAGGTGCCCCTGGGCGGAGTCGTCTCGCTCACCCCGGGGATCACGCCGCTCATCATGGCGCTCTGGGTGATCGCCCTCACCAACGCGGTGAACCTGATCGACGGCCTCGACGGCCTCGCGGCCGGGGTCGTGGCGATCGGCGGCGGCGCTCTCGCCGTCTACGGGCTCCGCCTGATGGAGATCGGTATCCTCACGAGCACAAACATCGGGCCGCTCGTCGCGGTCATCGCCTGCGGGATCTGCATCGGGTTCCTCCCGTTCAACTTCCACCCCGCCAAGATGTTCATGGGAGATTCCGGGGCGCTCCTCCTCGGGCTCCTCATGTCCGCGTCCACCATGGTGATCGGCGGCCGGATCCCGCCCTCGTCGCCGACGACCGGCAACACGTACTTCTTCTTCGCCCCGCTGCTCATCCCGTTCTTCATCCTCGGGGTGCCCATCGTGGACATGGCGTTCGCCTTCGTCCGGCGCACGGCGCGGGGCACCGGCTTCCAGACGCCCGACAAGGACCACATCCACCACCGGCTGCTGCGTCTCGGCCACGGCCACCGCCGCAGCGTCGTCATCCTGTGGGCCTGGACCGCCATCCTGTCGGGCTTCATCCTCTTCCCCCTCTTCGTGCGGGCGGTGAACCCGTTCATCCCCCTCGGGGTGGCGCTCCTGGCCGTGGCGCTCTACACCTGGTTCCACCCGGACCTGCGCCATCGGGCCGAGGCAGCCCAGGGCGACCCCGCCTCGGGCGCCCCGCCCCCCTCGCCGCCCCCCCCTCCCTCGCCGCGACCAGCGCCAACGTCGCCGCGACCAGCGCCAACGTCGCCGCGACCAGCGCCCCCCGCTCCGCCCCCGTCGCCGCGGCCCGCGTCGCCGGTCGCCGCAGCGCGCTCCGCGCGCACGAAGAGCGGTCCACCCGGAGCGGTCCGACGAGTGTCGCCGCCGTCGCTGCCGAGCGATCGTTTTGCCGACAGGAGAGACCGGATGGGATGATGTCGTACGTGGCAATTCCCCACCGGGGCAACGGACTCGGGCCGGGATGGCGGCGGGCCCTGGCCGGGCGCGCGACCGCGTGAGCGCAGGGAGCAGCTCTGGTGCGCCCTACCCTCCTTCGGTCTGACGCGAGCAGGCCCCGTGATGGCGGAGGATCGTCCTACCCGAGATGCGGGGGACGGCACAGAGCCGGAGGAGCCCGGCTCGGGCCCCGTCAAGCCGACGCCGCGCCTCGGCGACCTGTTCTGGGTCGGCACGGCGTGTGCGATCGCGATCGTCGCAGGGGGCGGCATCGGCTACGCGATCGACGACGCTGCGGGGACGCTCCCGTGGTTCACGCTCGCGGGGCTCGCGTTCGGTGTACTCTCTGCCGTCCTGCTCGCCGTGAACCAGTTCCGCAAGTACGTATGACCAGCGGCAGCGCCCCGGCGACCGGCGCACCTCCCTCGTGGGCACCCGAGGCAGGCGCTAGCGCGCGGGTCGGGGATTGAGAAGAAGAGAAGGAATGTTCGAACGGGTCCAACTGCCTGACGTCGCCACCGTGGCGCGCCGAACGATGCTCGGCGCGCTCGTGGTCGGCGTGCTGGGCCTCGTCGTGCTGCTCCTGTTCAGCCAGAACTGGGCATCGCTCGGGCTGTGCGTCGGCATCGCGCTCGGGATGGGCAACTTCCGGCTCGTCGTGCGCTCGGTGCTGAAGGTCGGCCGGCGGGCGGAGGGCAACAAGCGCCGGCCGCTCGCCATGAACACGCTCGGCCGGCTGATGACGATGACGGTGATCGCGTTGGCGCTCGCGTGGGTCGAGCCCCCGCTCGGCCTCGGCATCATCGGCGGGCTCGCGCTCTTCCAGTTCCTGCTCCTCGCCAACGTGACGCGCTCCATGCTGAAGGCGGGCGTCGCGGGTGCAGGTTTCGGCGGGGCCGGAGGCCTGGCCCTCCTCTTCGGCTCCATGCCGGCTGACGCGACAAGCGAGGCAGCGGGCACGAGCGAGGGCGCCGGGGGGTCGCCGA
>JAKBTL010000063.1 GCA_021844425.1 Actinomycetes bacterium
ATCGACTGCTCCGATGCACACGTCATTGGGGAGTGGAAGGCGTATCGGGAGCCGGTGCCGAAGAACGAGGTGCTCCGTTTCAAGGCCACGACGGACGACCTCTATGAGTCGATCGTGGACCTGCGCCCGCGGATGGACGTGCTCCGGCTGTTCGGCGTCGCAGGTGACGCCAGTGCCGAGCTGCGGTGGTACGCGGCTCGGCACGGCATCTGCCTCGTGGAGCGCTCTCGGTGGCCTGCGCCGGTGCTCGCGGACGTCGCTCTTCCTTGGGGCGACGCCCTCGGTCCGGGCGCCATCGATCGGGGTCGCCTTATGTGGCTAAGCCGGCCGCTCCAGCAGGCATACCCTCGCTTGCCGGACGGGTCTCGGCGGCTACCACAACGACTGCCGGACGCAGCTGTCGAATCGTTGTTGGCGATCCACGACCATTGGTCCGATGAGCTGTGGGACCTGGTGGAGCGTCGCGGTGGGGCGTTCGAGGATTACGTCGACGCACTGGCCTCATGACCGTGCGCTGCCGCCACTGCCGTGCCGAGCTCGGACCTTTCGAAGACCGGGCAGGCTGTCTCAGCTGTCGGCGAGTCCGCCTAACGTCCAACCCGGACCGCGTGATAGCCGTGCTGGAATCGGCCAAGACGCCGCTGGCGTACTGGGACGTGAAGCGGCTACTCGACCAAGGAGAGCCGCGGGCGAACACGGGCAGCCTGCTGGTGTGGCTCTCGACCGACCAACGGGCGTGCTGGGGTGGTCCGGGGATATACGGCCTCTACCGGCATGGCGTACTTCCCCGAGTTCGTGATCTAGGCACGGCTGCCGCCGTGTACATCCACGCCATCGGCGAGCCGATGACGCAGGACGAGGCTCGACACGTCCTTCAGCATGTCGGCTACAGGTTCCAGAGCACGACGATCTATCTGGCACTCCGCCGAGCAGAACAGGAGGGCTTACTTGAGAGGAACGTCGCTGGGCGGTGGGCTCCTACCCGCCGATCTATGGGGCCTGTCCTCGGTCTGTATCACCGAGACGGCACGGCCGCGGTATTGCAACGAGCCGCTCGTCAGGCAATCGCAGCATTAGCGGAACTAGGCGTCACGGGAAAGTGAAGTGCTCCCATGTTGAACATGCCGCGGCCATTTCGCCTGCCTCCCTATTGCGTCGCCTACACCAGTTCAGAACTTGGCTGTCCAGGGTCACCGGGCACGGCATCGATGGCATCGACAAGCTCGCCGTAAAGCATGGCGCGAGTTCCGTCGACGGGGTGGCGGCGTCGGCGCGGCGACGCAAGATGTCGACGAACGCACATCCTTCGCAGAGCGTCTGGAAAAAAGGGAAAGGGGGCCTCCCGGCATGGATGTGGGTTGATTTAGGGATCTACGGCCCGGCGACGCTCGTGTGGCAGGACATGGTCGATCGGTCCGAGCGTCAGCATGATGAGGCCGAGTGCCGCGTTGGCGGAGTGGAAGCCGTAGGCGCGGTTGACGATGAGGCGAACCCGCCGGTTGAGGCCCTCGTGGCAGGCATTGTTCACACCGAGTCGCACCGCGGCCAAGATGCCGGCACGCCGCTTGCGGATGGTCCTGGCCGCGGTGACGAAGGGCTTCAGGCCGGAGCGCTGTGCCTTCGAGCAGAAGCGGTCGAGAAGCTCGCCCACTTCGTCTTCGGTGAGGTCGCCGGCGAAGATCGCCCGCAGGGCCTCCTTCAGCGCGTAGGCCCGCCAGAGATCTCCTCCCCGTCGCTTCAGCCTGCGAAGCGTCGCCGCCTGGTCGTCGGTCAGGTCACCGGGGTTCTTGAGCAGTGCCCATCGGGCGCCCTTGAAGCGTTTGGCCGCCTCCTGATCGGGCAGCTTGCGCAGGTCCTGCCAGACCTGCCGACGGACTTTGTCCAGCGCGGTCGTGACCAGTTGGACGACATGGAACGGGTCGTAGCAGATGACGGCGTTGACCGCGTGGTGCTGCTTCTTGGCGGACTTCTCGTAGGCGGGACCCATGTCCATCGACATCGCGGTGATCTGCGCCGAGCGCTCCTCGCCGAGGTCGTCGAAGAACGAGTCGAGGGTGGCCGTGTCCTTCCCCTCCTTGCCCCAGACGAACTTGCCGGTGGTGTGGTTCGAGACCAAGGTGACGTAGGAATGGCCCTTGCGCCACGAAACCTCGTCGACGCCTGCGACGAACAGGTTGTCCAGGCGCCGCTTGTCGAGCCCGGTGGCCATCACCCGTTCGATGATCCGCCCGACGGTGTCCCAGTCGATGCGCACGAGGCGGCGCAGGGCGGTCTTGTCCATGATGGTGGCCAGCCACCCGACGAGATCTTCGAAGTCACGGGTGAACTTGGAGCCGGCCCGGGCGAAGGGGACCCCTTCGGTGCGGGCGCCATGGGTGGGGCAGTCGATCCGACGGAGATCGGCGCGTACTTCGAGGCGCCACCTGCCCAGATCGAGGTGCCGCCACCACGAGGGGACCGGGCGGGTGTCGTAGCGCGCCGTGGTCGTGAAGCCACATTCGGGGCAGGTGAGCTTGGCGCTTCGCAGCCGCACCGACACGACCACTCTTGCCGGCTGGAAGTCCACGTCGGTGACGGTCACCCCGGGCAGGTCCATGAGGCGCTTGAATGCAGTGGTGACGCGCACGGGATCGGTCTCCTCGGCTCGGTAGGTGGCGAAACCCCGACCCTAGAGACCACCCGTGCGGGTCACCCTCGCGGGTTGCCGCTCGGCGCTGTGTGCGAAGAGCCCCACCGTCGAGGATGCGATCGGAGAGCGATGGCCCTCCATCGCTCTCATGACTGCCGCCCGCCACGCCCGGAGCTCGGGTCAAGGGACGGACCGCAGGTCCGAGCGAGGAAGCGGAGCCCGCTGGGCGAGGCGAGCACGGCGAGCCGACGGCGCAGCCGGCGCCCATCGTGGCGGCGCCCCGGAGCGACCCTTGAGGCGAGTGAGAGGGCGTGGCACCTCTCGGAGGACGAGCCGGCCTGCACGGCCGACGCCGTCGCTCCGCGATCACGCCGAAATCTGCCTCGCGAAACGGATACGGATCAGCCGCCCTACCCGCCGACGCCGAAACCGTTGCCCTTCAACGAAAACTCCCTGGTCATAGTGGTGGAATCACCCACATCCATGCCGGAAGACCCAAGAAGGGGTCGTCGGGGGACAGGAAGGTCTGCCCCGGCGCCAGGTCGCCCGGCTGGGGGAACTGCCAGACGATCGTGCCGGCAGGGTTGACCACCACCAGCCGGTTGTTCCCCTCGTCGGCGATGAGCACGTCGCCGGGCAGCGCCGCTGGGTCGGAGCCAGGGGCCGGGTTCGGGCCGGGTGCCATGCCCTTGCCCGACGGGGAAGGGAACGGCACGCCCTGCGCGGCCTGCACGCTCTGGGTCACCGGGTTCCCCGCCTGCTGGCGTGCGCCGCTCGGCGCGCTCAGGAGTCGAAGCCGAGGCCGAACCGGTCCAGCAGGCGAAGCCACGCGTTGCGCCGTCCGCCGTGCGTGTCGGCATGTGCGATCGACAGGCGCGTCGCCTGGACGACGAGCCAGGCGAGGGGCTCGGGCGGGAACGGGGTCGGCTTCGTGCGCACGAGGTCCAGATCGGTCAGC
>JAKBTL010000133.1 GCA_021844425.1 Actinomycetes bacterium
TGCCCGGGTAGTTGAAGAGGTCCTCCACGATGACCGCCCCGCTCACGATCCCCGGAAGGGAGATGCCGAGCAGCGTGCCGAGGAAGAACGACGGCATCGAGTGGAGGATGAAGGCGAGCCCGGTGAGCGCGTAGTCGCTGGGCTTGTTCTTCCTCACCACCTGCAGCACGCCCAGAGGGACCGCCACGGCGAGCGCGAGAAGCGTCTGACCAGGTAGCCGATCACCGGCCCTCGCCGCTGCGATCCGGCGCAGAAGCCCTGGGCGCTCCCCGTCACGTCGTCGCTGCGGTCACGACCAGTGGAATGTGGCCGGTGTGTTGTCGTCTAGAGGGCTCAGTGGAGGGTGCACGATACCCTTGTGGACCTCGGCGATTGTGACCAGCGCGGGCTGGAAGATGTCCGGGAGCTTTTTGGCAATCAGGTTCTCGTACTTCGTGATGCTCTCATTGCTCGTGATGGTGGCTTCGATCAACTTGTTCGCAGCCGGTGTTGTGAAGCTGGGGTAGTTCGACCCCGCGCCTTTCGCGAACAGCTCCTCACCGCTCGGGTAGTGGTCGGGTGTGTAGCTCCAGGCGAACCCCACGGAAGCAAGCTGCCACGGGCAGCCATGCGGGCACGGCACGACGGAGCTGACGATGGTGTCGAAGGATTCGCTGATGAGCCTCATCCGGATGCCCGCCCGCTCCCAGCTCGACTGCTCGGCGACCGTGAGGTCCTTGAGCGTCACTGTGCCCGACGCATAGAGCAATGTGAAAGCGAGCTTCGCTCCGGCCTTGATCCCGGCACCGCAGTGGCCAGGGCCTTTGCCCGGCTTCGTGCACGTGCTCACACCACCGGGAACCACCTTCCACCCGTGCGAGCGAAGGAGCGCCTTGGCATGTCCGGGGTCGTAGGGGTAGGGGTTGGAAGCTTCGTAAGACGAGGAGAACGGGTTATGCGGCCAGACCGGCACCGGTCCGTAGTCGGGAACGCCGTAACCCTTCTCGAGCCGGTCGATGTACAGCTTCTGTGTGATGAGGGACTGTAGCGCCTGGCGGACGTAGAGCTGACGGAAGAGCGCTCCGACGGTCCCTGCGTCGCTGGTCGATCGTTCGTTCTCGAGGATGGCGTTGAAGCCCCACAAGTAGACGGGCTCAAGGTTGAATGTCGCGGCGAGCTGCGAACTATTCTTCCCTGGCTTGAGTGTCTGCGACGGTCTTGACGGCGCGGTTGCAGGAGATGCGACTTTTGTTCGCGGAATGTAGTAGCTCAGGTCGATTGTGCCCGACACCAGCGCGTCGAACTCAGCTGTGGCTGAGGTGAAGGGTTTCTCGATGAACTCCTTGTACGTAGGTTTGTTCGGCCCGGAGTAGGAGGGGTTCGGCACCATCACGACCGGGGCTGTCGGACCGAACGACTTGAGCCGCCACGGGCCGTCGACGACCTGCCATAGCGGGTTCGTCGCGTACGTGGGCAAGGCGTCGATCGTTGTCTTCGGGTTTGTCGGGTTGAAGCCCGACTGCTTGGACAAGAAGTCGTAGACCTCTTTGCACGCGGAATCGGCCGTTCCATACGGTGCAGTCGCGCAGTGAGCCGAGCCAGGCGCCGCAGTGAGCGACGTCCGTGTCCAATAGAGCGGCAGCGGCGTGATCTGAGACAGTTCGTTGTAGAGGAGCCAGTGGCTGTTGAAGGCCCGGCCGAAGACGATGGTGAACTTGGTCGGGCTTGTGATGGTGAAGCTCTTCACGCTTGTCGGCATCGACAGGCCGCCGGGGAACCAACCTGCGTAACCTGTGGGCTTTTGGTGCCAAATGTTCATCCAGAACAGCACGTCTGTGGCAGTGACCTTCGCGCCGTCCGACCACTTGTATGGCTTCAGGGTTATCGTGACGGTCTTCCCGCCGTTCGAAGTGACCGGCACCTCAGCAAGTGAAAGTCTCGTGTTCAAGACCGGCTTCGCCCCCACCCCGAACCAGTAGAGCGGACGGAACATGTAGTACTGGAACTCAGGGATGTTCGGCACGCTGAAGTAGGCAGATGTCAGGAACGGGAAGATGTAATTGGGCGACTGTCCCGGCTTCTCCGCCCAGGTGATCTTCGTCTTTGTGACCGACGCCGATGCCGCCGGCGAAGCAGGGATCGTGATGCCGGTCGTGATTGCTGCGCTTACGGCGAACGCGGCCATCCCACGGATCAGCGTCCTCGTCGTGATCGGCATGCTTCCTGCCCCCCCTTACGTTGATCATGGAGACGAAAGCTGCTCGCGAGACTTCCGCCATCCAGCGTTGTAATTTTATCATGATCGAGCACTGGCGCACGCGCCGACAGGGTGGAGCGGTCAGCGAGCAGACTGCGATCGTCCGTTCCTGTGCAACGTGCGGGAGAATGACGAGCTCAGTCGTGCTCTGCCAAGAACGACCCGACCGCAGCCATGTAAGCGTCCCGCTGTTCCCAGAAGGCGAGGTGGGAGGCATCTTCGAGGAGGACCTGGCGGGCGTCGGGAATACCTGCCATGAGGACGTCTTGCAGTGCCGGAGTCGCCTCGTCGTAACGTCCCGAGATGACGAGCACTGGCACGTCGATCTCATGCAGGCGGTCGAGCACCCCCCACTGCTTGAACGAGCCGGTCACGTGAAACTCCGATGGGCCGTTCGTCGTGTGGTAGACGGTCGGGTCTTCCTCCGTGGCTTTCATCGAGCGCAAGAACTCCTCGGGCCAAGGATCGAGCCGGCACACGTGGCGGCGGTAGAACACCTCGCACGCCGCTGCGTACTCGGGGTCGTCGGTGGTCCCGGCGGCCTCGTGGTGGCGCAACGTGGCCTCGACTTCTTCGGGAAGGTCGGCGCGCAGCTTGTCCGTCTCCTTGACGAAGTCGGGGAACGACGCCGCCGTGTTGGAGAGGACGACGGAGCGTAAGCCGGGGGGATGCGTGAGCGCATGCTCCTGCGCAAGGAACCCGCCCCAGCTCTGGCCGAGGACGTGGTAGCGGTGACCGATGCCGAGTCCGTCGACGAGGCTTGCAAGTTGACGGAGGAAGAGGTCGACCGTGTAGAAGTCAGCGCCACGTTCGGGAAAGTGGGTCGAGCGACCATTCCCGACCTGGTCGTAAAAAACAACCGGCCGACCGCCCTGGGCCAGGTCGACCATCGCCAACAGGTAGTCGTGGGTCGCTCCTGGGCCGCCGTGGAGCGTGACCAGTGGTGCGGGGCCACCGTGGCGGCGCGCGACGTCCAAGTCGCCGACGACGCCGTACCAGGTGTCTGCGTCGTCGAAAGGCAACGTGCCCTCGTCGTCGAATAGGACCTGCTGCGTCACGTCTGTAGGTCCCTCCTCTCGTGGCTTCGCATCGAAGCACGCTGCGCTCCAAAGCGGGACTTCCGTCCGTCCGAACGAGTCCGCTTGACCACGGGCGCTCGTTGCAGGAGCGTATCAAATCGGCTCCGTTCCGATCCGTCAGCCCCCGACGTCGGCCGGAGCTCGAGGTGTCGACCGAGAGGGCTCCGAGGATCTCTCGCCCCTCGAAGCTGAGATCCAAGACGAAGGAGCCCGGCACGGCGACCCATGTCTTCTCCCTCGCCGTATTGGCCAGGGCAAGCACGGTTTGGACGTCGTGATCGCCGATGCAGTCTCGTCACGAGCGCCCGGTCGAAGCCCGGCCTGGTCACCTCTTCGAGGTTCTCTGGGTGGAGCCACATTCCGCCGACTGGAAAGTCCCTAATCGTCTGGAGGGCTGCGGCGTCCCTCGCTTCGCCGACGCCGTTCGCCTCCTCGATCCCGACGATCCGTGAGCCCAGGGCGTGCGAGGAGGCCCCTCAGCGCGAGGTCGAGCGCACGCGAGGCCGCCGCAGCACGCGTGTCTGGTGCGGCGCCCATGATGACGCCCTTCGCCATGCCAAGGATCAGGACGACGTCGTCGGGGGTCGCGTCCGCTCGGAGCGCCCCGGCGGCCTTGGCACCGTCGAACCGGCTCTCGACCATCGCGAGCAGCCGGCGGACCAGTGCGTAGGTCACGGTGCCGGGCTGCTCGGCGCCGCTCGGCTCGTCGTCGATCAGCTGGAGGAGCGCGCCGCTGCGCACCATCGCCGAGACGACCAGCTCCAGCAGTGCAACGAGCCCTCCAGCCCCGTCGGTCGACGAGTTGGCTGCCTCCGCCTCCACCTCGTCGAGCACCTCCGTGGCGACCGCCCCGACGAGCGCCATTCGGTCGGGGAAGTGCCGGTAGAGGGTCGCCTGCCCGACACCGGCGCGCCGCGCGATCTCGTACATGGGCACGTCCCGACGCTCGGAGAGCAGCGCGCGTGCGGCGTCGAGCAGCGCGCGGTGGTTGCGCTCGACGTCGCTGCGCACCGCCGAGCCGGACGACTCCCCACGGTGCAGCGCGCCGCCGGGCACGGAGACGAGCATACCGAGCGCGGACACCCCTGTCCGAGTGGACAGCAATGTCCGCCAAGTCGGTAGGCTGCGGCGGACAGCACTCTCCGTTTCATCGTGACCGTCTCGGCCTCGGAAGGAGCGCGATGCCTGCCATGACCACCGCGATGACGACACCGTCGTCGAGTGCACCTGGGGCACAGGGGAACGAACGTCGGGCGCGTCAGATGCGCGGGCATCCGTGGTGGGTGCTCGCCAGCGTCGCGTTCGGGCTCGTGATGGTCGGCCTGGACGGGACCGTCGTGGCCGTCGCCAACCCGGTCATCGCGCGGGACCTGCACACGACGGTCTCGCAGCTCCAGTGGATCACGAACGCCTACCTGCTCGTCCTGGCGGTGGGGCTCGTCTTCGGGGGGAAGCTCGGCGACCGCTTCGGCCGCCGCAAGATCTTCCTCACCGGCGTCGTCGGGTTCGCCCTGTCGTCGCTCGCCGTAGGGCTCGTCGGCTCGACCGGCGGCGTGATCGCGTTCCGAGCCCTGCAGGGAGCGTTCGGCTCGCTGCTCATGCCCAACACCCTGGCGATCCTGCGGGCGACGTTCCCGAAGGAGAAGCTGAACATGGCGATCGGCATCTGGGGAGGCGCGTCCGGCGTCTCGGTCGCCGCCGGGCCGATCGTAGGGGGGGTCCTCGTCCAGAACGTGAGCTGGGAGTCCGTCTTCTACCTGAACGTCCCGGTCGCGGCGATCGCACTGACGATCGGGCTCCTCGTCCTCGTCGAGAGCCGGGACGAGCGGCCCGCCAGGTTCGACCTCCCAGGCGTCGCGCTCCTCGGCGCCGGCCTCTTCGGGCTCGTCTTCGGCCTCATCAACGCCCAGACGTGGGGCTGGGCGAGCGGTGAGACGTTCGCCTTCCTCGTCGGGAGCGTCGCCGTCCTCGGGACGTTCGTGCTAGTCGAGCGGCGTGTCGCATCGCCGCTCCTGCCCATGCGCCTCTTCGCCAACCGCTCGCTCAGCATCGGCACGCTGGTCGTCGTGATCGGCTTCCTGTCGCTCTTCGGCGTCCTCTTCTTCCTCACCCTCTACCTCGAGAACGTCCACGGCTACAGCGCGGTCCAAGCCGGCGTCCGCCTGCTCCCGCTCACGGCCACCCTGATCGCGTCCGCCCCGCTCGGCGGCGTGCTGACCGAGCGCGCCGGGGCACGCCTCACGATGTTCTTCGGCCTCGCGCTGATCGGCGCAGGGCTCCTCTGGCTCACCGCACTCCACGCGAACTCCGCGTACGGCTCGCTGTGGCCCGCATTCGTGGTGGTCGGCGCGGGGCTCGGCTGCATGATCACGTCGAGCTCGGAGATCATCGTGGGGAACGCGCCTGTCGCGGACGCGGGCATCGCAGGAGGCGTGCAGTCGACGGCGACTCAGCTCGGCGGGGTCATGGGCACCGCGATCCTCGGCTCGATCCTCACCACGCACATCGGCGCCGTCCTCTTCTCGCGGCTCATGGCCGCGGGCACGCCGGCGGCGGTGGCGCGCACGCTCGACTCGCACGCGGCCGTCGAGCTCGCCGGCCAGGGGCTCGCGCCGCACCTGCCGAGGGTGCCCGCAGCGCTCCAGGCGTCGGTGACCACGGGGATGCACGCCGCCTTCGTGAGCGGGCTGCACATGTCGCTCACCGTCGGAGGCATCATCGCCCTCGCCGCGTCCGTCCTCGCCCTCGCCGCTCGTTCGGGCTCCGGCGCGCGCGCCGAACGCGCCCGCGTCGTTGCCTGAGCCCGCACGGCTGCACTGTCCCGAAGGTGGCCGTGGAGACCCGCCGGCACTGCCTGGCCCTCGGGCGCACGGGGCTCCTGTGAACGCGACGGCCTCCGCACGATGATGGCCGGCCGAGCGGGAATCGGATCGGCTACTGGAGCACGTGACCCAGAACACCACCAAGAGGCATGGAATGGAGCACAGGGCATCATCTCCACTCCGAGCGGACCGAGCGAAGCATCTGTGTGCGGCGTGACTTGACAGCTGTAGCGCCCTGCTTCACAATTCGAGCCAACCTCCCCTGGTGCACGTGCCGAATGGCTGCTATCCGTCGCGCCGTCGACACCCACCCGAGGCGGCGTCTGCGACCACGGTATTGCGACATCAAGGAGAAGCAATGAGCGAGACGTACCATGTCCACTTGGATTCCGTGGACGCCGTACCTGGTCTCGGTCCCGACCAGGGCTGGGTCGGGATGACCGTCCAGTTCCTCATCGACAACGCCAAAGCCGGCTCCCGCCACTTCGTCTTTGGTCGAGCACGTTTCGCGCCCGGGCCGTCCGAGCACCAATGGCACAGGCACAAGGGTGCCGAGGAATTCGCGCTGATCACGAAGGGCGAAGGCATCGCGCTGGACGGGGACAACGAGATCCCGGTCAAAGCCGGCGACGTCATCTTCCATCGCCAGGGAGCGTGGCACGGCTTCCGGAACACCTCCGCCACGGAAGAGGCGGAGATGATCTGGGGGTGGGCAGGAGCGTCGTCGAAGGAGGAAGCTGGCTACGAACTTCGCGACACGCCACGCTCTTGAGTGCCGTCGCCCACCACCTCCCTCCACCCCGAGAGAGGTCTGCCGTGCTCAGAAGTTCGCGCTCGCCAGCTCGGTGTTCGCTTGCCACTGGCTGCGGTGGCCGAGTTGCTCCAGATGGAGCTTTCCCTCCGCCTCAGAGACTCGCTCTCCTGGCCGCATCACCTGCCCAATTTCTTGACCGACTCGACAAGGTGACGCACGTCCTCTTCTGACGTGTAGCCCGCAAGGCCGGCCCTGACGAAGCCTCCCGTGCGATCGACTCCGAGCCGTGCTGCGAGGGCAGTGGCGTAGAAGTCGCCGGCGGTGACGAAGACGCCATCGCGGCGCAGCGCCTCCGCCACCTCGGAGGGAGTCCTCCCGGCAACGGTGAAGGCGACCGTGGCGACGAACGCCCCTCTCTTCCCTTCGTGACCGAAGACTCGCACGTTCGACATCGAGCGAAGTTCCTCGACGAGCAGCTCGACAAGATCGCCCTCACGATCCCCGAGGGCCTGGAGTGCCTCTCGGGCTCCTTCGCCGCTGCTCGAGCCGACGAGCCGACCGAGGCCGGCGATCGTCGCTGCGAGCGACGCGATGCCTTCGTGGTTCTGCGAGCCCGTCTCGAGCTTCTCCGCGCCGCTGATAGGGGCAGGCATCACCTTGTAGGCCGGTAGGTCCTCGAGGAGGCTCTCGCGCACGAGAGCCACGCCGACGTGCGGACCGTAGAATTTGTACGCGGAGCAGAGGAAGATGTCCGCTCCGACCTCCGCGAGGTCCGGCGGGGCGTGCGGCACAACGTGCACGCCGTCCACGACGAAGACGGCGCCCTGAGCTGAAGCGAGATCGCGCAATGGCGCGAGGTCCGGAACGACGCCTATCGCGTTCGCCGCACCCGTTGCCGCGACCACGGCGACGCCCCCCTCGGATTCGGCGCGCTCGATGTCCTCCCGCTGCAAGGTGAGCGATTCTGGGTCCACTCGCAGCCAGTGGACACTTCCACCGCGGTCCGAGAAGGGCTGCACCCAGGGATCGACGTTCGCCAGGTGCTCGAGCTCGGTGACGACCACCCGGGCGCCTTCACGGCCTCGCTGACGGGCGAGGGCATGCCCGAGCGAGAACGCGAGGCTCGTCATGTTCTGGCCGAAGACGACGTGGTAGCCCTCGGCGTGCAGCAGCGACCGGAGCTGAGCACGAGCAGAGGCCACCACGTCCTCGGTTTCGTCGCCGGCGGGCGAGTAACCATGACGGTTCGACAACCCGCTGCGGGCGAAGGCGGCGAACGCCTCGATCGCAGGGGAGATCATCTGCGTCCCGGAGGGTCCGTCGAAGTAGGACCACCCTCTCGTCTCGCCATGGAGCACTGCCGGCGTCATGCTCCGCAGCTGCCAGCTGATCTCCGCGCCCGTTCCGGTGGGGACTGTCACCGATGCACACTCTCCTCTCGAGATCGCCCAAGTGTCGCGGGGATGCTCGACCGATGGACGGTCTTCCACGATGGAGCAGCCCGGTTCATATTGCGCCCCAGTCACTTCATGAACAACGGGTTCACTGGAGAGCCCGAAGCTCCGACGAGCTTGAGCGGGGATGCGATGTAGAGCCCCGTGAAGCGATGGTCCGACGCGCAGTCTGCTGCAACCTCCTCCAACCACAGCGCTTCGTGAAATTGTAGGCCCCGGTCGCGCAGAAGGTACCTGTGGAGGGGGTACTCCTCCCCCGTGGCAGGGCAGCGCGGGAGCTCGTTGGCGAGCGTGTCACTGCCGATGCCGAGAATGCACGTCTCGTCGACCCAGGCGAGCAGCTCGTCGTCATGGCTCAGCCCCGGCTCCGAGTAGCCGCTGAAGAACTGCGACGGCCCCTCTTCGTAGTAACGGGGCAGGCTTCCCGTCCGCAGGAGCAGCATGTCACCAGGGCTCACCGTGACCCCTTCCTCCTTCAAGGATGCCTGCAGCTCGCTGAGAGTCACCTCGTGATCCCGTGGCAGCCAGCGGGCTCCTGCCAACCTGCAGAGATCGACGATCACCCCTCGGCACACGATCCCAATCCGGGCGATCGACGCCACGTCGGCGTGCTCGAGGCCCCCGATCGTGGACGAAGCCGGGTACCCGCCGGCGATCGTTCCCTCGCACATGATGTGGCCGAGGGCATCGAGGTGGCTGCCCCCGTGACAGTTGAGCAGCACTCCGTCGTCCACCGAGGACACCCCGCCGGGAAGCGGAAGGACGGACCCGTCTTCGTAGTGCGACCAGTCCCGGTACATCATGCGTCGCTGATCCGGGCGACCAGGGAACGACGGCTGTGGGGGGTTCCCGAACACGTCGAGCCCCAATGCCCAGAGCCTCCCTTCGGTCACACAGCTCAGGGCGCGAAGCCGATCACGCTCACTGATCTCGGCAAGGCGGCCGACACCCTCGGCGACCACCATCAGTTCACTACCTTCGTCGTCGCACCTGCGTCAATCGGGAGCGCGATGCCCGTGACGAACCGCGCCGCTCTCGATGCCAGCCACGTCACGGCAGCCGTCACGTCCTCAGGCTCGATCCACGGGGTCGCGAGCAGATGCATGTCCTTGGCGGGCTCCACCATGTCGGCGCTCGTCGGATGGGAGAGATCCGGGCGAAACGTCGCGTAATTCGCCACGTTGTGGATCATCGGCGTGTTCACGTTCGTGGGGCACACCGCGTTGACCCTGATCCCGTAGGAGCCGAGCTCGTTCGCGAGGGCTTCCACCAGTCCGAGCACACCGTGCTTACTGGCGACGTAGTGGGCGCACTGGAGCAAGCCGCGCAGACCTCCAATCGAGCTCGTCATGACGATGCTCCCACCTCGGTTCCCGGAGATCATCGCGGGCAGGCAGGCCTGGACCGTGTTCCAGACCCCGCCGAGGTTGACGTCGATGACTTCCGCCCAGCTCTCCGGCGACAAGGTCTCGGCAGCGCCCACGCTGAAGATCCCCGCGTTCGCCACGACGACGTCGATCCGCCCGAGCTCGTCCATGACCCGCTCGACCACTGCGGCAAGGCGCACCCTGTCCCGCACGTCACCGACTTCGACGACCGCGCGGCGGCCGAGTTTCCGCACCATCGCGGCGGTCCCGTCGAGATCGGCGTCGTTGGCCAGCGGATACGGCACGGTCGCCAGATCGTCACAGCGGTCAATCCCGGCGATGTCGGCGCCAAGCGACGCGAAGCCGTACGCGTGGCTGCGCCCCTGACCCCGAGCCAGTCCCGTGATGAACACGACCTGACCTTCGAATTCGTGCGGTCGGAGTGGCCCACCGATGCTCGGCACACCGGGAACGTGGCGCGTCCTCTCTCGGTCTTCGGCGCCGAACGCCTCGTCGCCTTCTTCCTCTCCCTGTGCTGAACGCAAGTTATCGTGATCCATCCCGTGCCCCTATGACTGGGTGCCCGCTCGGCGTGTCAGCTCCTGCTGCACCGGCGCCACTGGCGGTCGGACAGGCTCCGCGACGAGTGTCGCGAAGTCGACGTCGGGCTTAGCGCGGAGGCGCAATCCGACGATCGCGAAGATCACCGTGACCCCGAGCACCAGATAGGGCGCGAGGTTGTACGGGAACGCCGGTACGGGGATCACCGACGCGTAGAAGGCGTAGCCGAGAAGCCCGAAGGCGATCACGGGAACCACGAACGCATGCCAGCGGCCACCTCTGGACTCCCGGAGGCCGAACACCACGAACGCTCCAGCGGCGATGGCTGCGTAGACCGCGATCAGGATCAGCGTGTTGAACGCCGAGGTGAAACCGATCAGCGTTGTCGTCCCCTGGGAAAGGCCAAGTGCTGCGCCGAGGATCGCTGCGACGACGCACACGAACACCACGCTGTAGCTGGGCGTCCGAAAGCGCGGGTGCTCGTAGCGCAGCGCTCTCGGCATCACCCCGCGCAGTGACATGCCGTACAGGACGCGGGTCGACAGGGTGACCAGGCCCAGCCCCGCGGAGAAGCCGCTCAGTGCGACCATCGCCTCTACGGCGGTCGCCCAGTTCGGGCCCATGAACTTCGTCAGGATCACCGCCAGAGGTGCAGCCGAGCTCGCCCAGGCGTGCCCACCGTGCGGGCCGTACCCGATCGCCAGCGCGTACGTCACAAAGAGGTAGAAGATGCCCGCGCCGATGAGCGACCACAGGATCGCGCGTGGGATCCCTGAACGGGGGTTGCGCGTCTCGAAGCCGAGCGCGGCCGCTCCTTCGAACCCGGCGAATCCCGAGAAGCCGTAGATCATGCCGAAGCCGATCCCTCCCCAGCCCTTCAGCGACACAGAGGGCTCGAAGGGGCGGAACGACAGGCCGGGGCTGTGCGAGCTCGCGAGCGCCGCGCCGAAGATGGCAGTGACCGCGAGCATCGACCCCAGCTCGGCGAGCACCTGGAGCCTCACCGAGGGCTTCACCCCGATGTAGTTCAGCGCGAGGGCGATCACCATCTCTGCGAGGAACAGCGGGAACCAGCTCACGCTCCCGTGGTACTCGCTCACGATGACGCTGATCGCGACCGCGCTGATGGCGAGGGTGACCGCGATCCCGAAGAGCCACGAGAGCGAGTAGATCGCCCCCGCCGTGAAGCCAGGGTTCTTCCCGAACGCGTTGTCAACGTACGTGAATGCCAAACCACTGCCGGGCCGCCTCCGCGCGAAGCGCACGATCACATAGGCGAGGGCCAGAGACCCGATGAGGGCGAAGAAGTAGGAGAGCGGCACCGCGTCGCCGGCTTCCGATGCCGCGAAGGCCGTGCCGAGCGCCATCGCCATCGTCGGAGCCAGCCCGGCGACACTGACGCCCGATGCCTCGAACGCCGTCAGCCTCCCGCCACCGAGCGGCGCCCCTCCTTCAACCTGCACCGCCGACGTCGACACTTCAGACATGGATCCCTCCCCGTGCAGTCGTCTTCGCGAGCTGCGATCGTGATTCCAGGCGTATTGCTTCGCTACGCGTGTCTACAGGTATGTGCCCAACATGTCCCCACGTGCGTACCTATTGGGCGAGCAGGCGACAGAAGAGCACATCCTTGGCGCCCGATGGCCGCCATCTGTTCCCAACTCGTGACTTGCACGCCCAATATGCGCTCCTCCCGGCTCTGCTTGGACAGAGGGGAACACGCCTGCGAGCGGCGCACGGCCTCCATGCCATTCTCGCCCCCCGGTGCGGGCTCGGAGGTCCTCGCACGACCCTGGGACGTGTGGAAACACGCATACATCCCGGTCTTCGGGTCGGCGACGGACATCGTCGGTCACCTCATGCTTCCTAAGCGTACCCACTGTGTAGCAGAGCCACACAGTGGCGTCAAGTGCGGGCGCACGGTGCGGGCGCACGGTGCGGGTGCACGATCACCGGCTCCCCGACGACCGTCGACAGGGGATCCAGGCGACACCGCGGCGCTCGGCGTCGTCCAAGATCCGATCCCGATGCACGGCGAGAAGCCTCATGACGGGGAGGAGAGATGGACCTGGAGAAGTCCTGCATCGGGACGGGCCAGTCGTCGGCCGTGCTCCCTCGCGAACGCTGCTTCATCCAGAGCCGACGCCTGTCCAGCGATCGATCACGAACCAAATGGCTCGTACCGGAATCTCTCCTGCGTTCCAGAACCTATGTGGCACAGTTGAGTCAAATGCCATGGAATCTCCCGGCCGAAGAACAAGCTGCTCGAACCCGATCTGCACCGAAAGCTCCCCGGCCAATATCAGGCTATACTCACGTCCGTTGTGGCGTATCGCGTGGTCATCAGCCGTGGAGCCACCGCCAACTTCGTAAATGACCTCCATGAACTCTGCATTGCTCTCAGGAATCGGCATCAGCAGCTCCCACCGGACGCCCCGCTCGAGATTGATCGTCCGGCGGTCTGCGGGATGCAGCACGATCGATGGTCGCATACGGCTTCGCGTCGCTCGCCTGCCCGACGTTCCTCCCCTCCTTGTCGCGTCGGTCGGAACTCCTGAAGCGCGCCCGTCTGGGAGCGGGGAGCCGACGATCAAACTGTCCGTCGAGATCCCGAGCGCCGAGCTGATCCCGTAAAGGGTGCTCACCGACGGGTTGGTCGTCCCGCCCTCGATCTGGGAGATCATGCTCGCTGAGCAATTCACCTTTCGCGCGAGCTCACGGACGCCCATACCCCGCTCCACCCTCGCCTGGCGAATCCGCTCGCCGAGCTTCTCCACCGGCTTCGCACCCTTCGTGATCGGGCGCCGGTCACTCACGCTGTCTTCATTTCGGGCAGGCGAAGGCTGCGGCGCCGTGCGCGGACGCCGGCGGACGGAAGAGCTCCCTCCGCCGCTCCGATCGTCAGAAGGCTGAACGGACCCCCGATCCTGCCCGCCAGTCACGCCGCCGAGGTTAGCAGGCTGTTCGATCCTGCTTGACGATCGGCTTCGCCGCACCGTCCCAGGTGCCGCCCGACGGTTCCCGCCGTCGGTGTGCACGCCCGAAACGGGCGGCGCTCGACCGCGATCGGATCCGCGGGAGCACGGGAGCGATCAGACCGGCCCGAATGCAGCCCGTCGTGGCACCGACTCCGTAGGCCATGGCGCGCAGCCAGCTCTCGGCGACCGTACGCCGGTTCCGGCCATTCGGGCCAAGGAGGTCGGAGAGCAGCGCTGGGGCGCTCAAGAGCGCGAGCGCCCGAAGTACCCGGCGCCCAGCCGGGGCGCGCGATGCGACCATCGAACCGATGACCAGCGGCCCCCCAAAGGTGGTGCACCACCGTCCCAACCCAATCACGGCGTGGAGGAGCTGGAGCACCGAGAGCTGAAGAGCAAAGGGCACTCCAACCCCGAGCGGCCGCAGCCGCCGGTAGAGCCACACTGCGGACGTCGACCAGGCAAGCACACCCAGACCGGGTCGGCCCAAGAGGACGCCTCCGATCGCACATGCCGGGCCGACACCGATCGTGAGGTGCACGACCGCGCCTGGATGCCGCCGCTCGAGCGCGCCAACGGAGGTCCCGTAGGCATACTGCCGTCGGAGGCGCGACAGCGTGCCGACCGGGTCCTGATGGCCGACTTGGACCTCGGGCGCGTAGCGGATCCGCCAGCCAGCCTCGACGAGACGCCACACCAGGTCCACGTCCTCCCCGAAGCGGAGGCTCTCGTCGAACCCCTCGCCCAAGGCCGCGCGGCGAAACACGACGGCCGCCGCGGGCACGTAGGACACGCGGCTGTGGGGCCGGACGAGGGCGGGACGGCTGCCGAGGTCCAGCAGCGACACTCCCCGTCGCGGAGGTGCCGCCACGATCCGGGGGGCCACCGCCACCACGAGGGGGTCGGCGAGATGGCCTGCCAACGCCTCGATCCAGTCGGCACCGGGCAGACAGTCGCTGTCGACGAAGGCAACCAGCTCAGACGTGACCAGCCGCAGCCCGGCATTGCGCGCCGCGGCGGGGCCGCCAGGGACCTTCCTGCGGACCACTTCGGCTCCGTGCGCACGACAGACGGCCACCACCGCCTCCGGATCGATCGACCCGTCGTCGACGACGATGACGCGGTGGCGGTCCCCGAGCGCCCCCAGACAGGCAGAGAGCCCAACGGGCCGGTCGCGCACAGGGACGACGACGGTGACGTCGACCGCCGTAGCGGCACGTCCCGCCCGAGGCGTCGCCATCCCCACGTCGGTGAGCCGACGGGCCAGCCGAGCCGACTCGCCTGCTACGACCGGTCCGGTCCCGTAGGCGGAGACAAGCTCGGCGGCACGACGGCTCAGCACCAGCAGTCGTGACGGCGTCGCCCCGAAGAGCGCCGTCGGCGTCGGCCGTCGCACCTCTGGGTCGATGTCCACCCACAGCCCGGACGGGAACGGCTGACCAGGCTCGCAGCCGAAGGCGCTCGGTCCGAGGACGGCGCGCCGACGAGCGCGCTCCGCGGGCTCCGGCGGGTCAGAGCGAGAGCCCACCGTCGACGCGCACGACCGCACCGGTGATGCCGCCCGATCCGGGGTTCGCGAGGAAGACGAGCACCCGGGCGATCTCCTCGGGCGCGAGCAGGCGACGGATCGGCTGCTGGGCGGCGAACAAGGCAGGCTCGGGTAGCCCGTAGAGGGCAGCGGACGCCGCGAGGATCGCCGTGTCGGTCGACCCGGGGCTCACGGCGTTGGCGGTGACGCCAGCGTCCCCGAGCTCGACGGCCAGCGCCCGGACGTAGCCGGCGACCCCTGCCTTGGCCGCGCAGTAGGCGGCCAGCAGGGGAAGGCCTCTCGTGTCCGCCGCCGAGGCCACCGCCAGGAAGCGACCCCGGCGGGGCGCCGGCCGCCGGAGCAGAGCCGGCACCGCGACGCGTCCGAGCGCGAGCACCCCACCCAGGTCGATGTCGAGCACGGCTCGTTCCACCTCGGGGGGTACCTCCCACGCCGGGGCACCCCCAGCGATCACGCCGGCGGCTGCGACAGCGGCATCGAGGCCGCCCCACCGCTCCTCGGCGGCGTGGACGATCTCGGCCAAGACCGCCGGATCACGGACGTCCGCCTCTGCGGCCACGACATCGTGACCCGCTTGCTCGACCACCGCGTCGAGCTCGTCTCGCGACCCCAGCCGATAGGGCAGCGCGGGGTCGTCCTCGCACCGGTCCACTGCGACGACGCGCCACCCCTCAGCCGCGAGCCCTCGCACGGTGGCCGCGCCGATCCCCCGAGCGGCGCCGGTGACGACGGCAACGGGTCTCACGGCCGCGCGTGCACCAGCCAGGTCGAGCACCGGCGCACGAGGACGGCGGTCATCCGGCCGAGGAGCTCTTCGCCATCTGCCGCCGCGGCGCAGGTCGGATCGCCGAGCACGCCGTTCGGGCTCACAACCCGCTGCCCGCGCGCCTTGAGCGCGGGCATCGAGGTCCCGACGCAGCGGCGGTCCCCTGCCTCGGCCCGCTCCAGCCGCACCGTTTCCGGTGCGAGCGCCAGCTGCGGGGCCGCCCCGCTTCGACCTGCGTGGGCGTCAGCGCGCCATGGCGCCGACCAGATCAGCACCCGGCGGCCTTCCCTTCCGAGCCGTTCTGCGGCTCGCGCCAGCGCTTCGCCGTCGCCACCGTGCGTGGAGACGATCTCGACACCGGAGAAGGTGGCGGTGGACGATCGGCACAGCTCGAGGGCGGGAAGGGTGTCCGTCCAGAGCCGCAGATGGGAGCCGTGCTGCTTCGTCGACGCCGCGGGCACGTAGAGCACCGATCCAACCGTCGCCGGCTGGCCCGCCTGGGGGGAGGTGAGCGGAGAGAGCCTCATTCTCAGCCGAGCCGTCGAGCGAAGCCGGCGGGCACGACCACGTCCTCGCCCGACAACTCCTGCACCGAGGACCGACCGATCGCCCGGAGGGTGGAGTCCACTCCCGATCGCAGGATGTCGAGCACGTTCTCTACCCCGGTCTGGCCGTTTGCCGCCAGGCCCCACAGAGGGGCACGGCCCACCATGACCGCCTTGGCGCCGAGAGCCAGTGCCTTCACCACGTCCGATCCCCTCCGGACACCGCCGTCGAGAACCACGTCCACCTGGCTCCCCACCGCTGCAGCTACGGCAGGGAGAGCTCGGATGGTCGCGGGCGTCCCGTCGAGGTTGTTCCCGCCGTGGTTCGACACCGAGATCGCCGTCACCCCGGTGTCGAGAGCCCGCTTGGCGTCGTCCACCCGGACGACCCCCTTCAGCATGAACGGACCTCCCCAGGTCGTCACCATCCACGCCACGTCGTCCCACGTGGGAGGGGGCGTCTGCATCCACTCGCCATAGGCGCCGAAGAAGGTGGGCGCCGGCTCGCCCAGACGCGCCATGTTCGGCACGGTGAGGTCGGGCAGAGCACGCGTACGCAGGTAGGACCACAGCCAGCCAGGCCTGCTCAGCACCTCGGGCGCCAGCCGCAGCACCGCATGGAGGTCGATCCGCTCGGGGATGAACGGGCTCCCCCAGTCCCGGGCCGTGGCAAAGCACCAGTCGAGGGTGGCGATCATCCCCACGCATCCCGCCGCCCGGGCCCGCGCGATCCGGGCCTCGATGGCGTCCCGTCCGCCCGACCAGTAGACCTGGAAGAACGTGTTGGGGTTGGCCGCGACCACCTCTTCGACCGGCTTGGAGGAGAAGGAACTGAGCCCGACGACGACGCCCCGGCTGGCAGCAGCTCGGGCGACGGCCACCTCGCCATCGGGATGCACGGCTTGGACTCCCGTGGGCGAGATCACGACTGGGAACGACAGCGACTGACCCATGAGCGTCGTCGCGAGCTCCCGATTTGCCGGCTGGTCCGCCACGCGTGGGGCGAACCCGAGCTCCGCGAAGGCTCTCACGTTGTCGTCCATCGTCGCACCCCGCTCCGACCCGGCCACGAGCGCTGCGTAGACCGACTTGGGCAGGCGACGCTGCGCGCGGCGCTGCGCCACTGCCACGGCCTCGAACCAGCGGGTGGCCACGTGGGGGACTCCTCACTCGGCCTCAGGCGTCCAGCCCGAGCGCCGGGACACCCCTGGAGCGGCGAACGGCCGGTCGCCGCGACAGTGCCACGGGCATCCCACGGCCCGAGGAATGGTCCACGGAGGGGCGCGGGACGCTCCGTGCACCGACCTGGGCGAGGGCGTCTTCGCCGTGGCCCTTCACGCACTCGGGGTCTGGGCCGTCGAGCGGGAGGCCGGTGAAGTACTTCGAAGCCAGGCATCCGCCCCGACACGTGCCGAACGACGAGCAGGCCTTGCAGGTGCCGGCGTCGGACGGCGCTCGCAGGCGGCTGAACAGCGCCGACGACCGCCACACCTCGCCAAATCCGCCAGGTGAGCGGACATTGCCTGCACGAAAGTCGTCGTGGATGGCAAATGGGCAGGCGTACACGTCACCGACCGGATCGACGAGGCACACCACACGGCCTGCGCCGCACAGGTTGAGCCCCGGCAAGGGATCCCCGTACGCGCCGAGGTGGAAGAACGAGTCGCCGGTCAAGACTTCTTCCCCCTGGGCCCGCAACCACTCGTAGAGGAGACGCTGTTGGTCTGCCGTCGGGTGGAGCTGCGCCCAGACCCGTGCGCCCCGCCCGGACGGGCGGAGGCGGGTGAGGCGCAGCTGGGCGCCATGCTCCTCGGCGAGAGCCTTGAGTCGGTCGAGTTGACCAACGTTCTCCCGGGTGACCACCACCGAAAGCTTGAAGCCAACGAACCCCGCGTCGGAGAGCAGCGTCATCGCCCGTCGTGCGCTCGCGTAAGAACCGTTGCCCCGCACGGCGTCGTTCACCTCGGCTGTGGCGCCGTCGATCGAGATCTGCACGTCGACGTAGTCGTTGGCCGCCAGCCGCCGTGCCACCGAGGGCGTGAACCGCGTGCCGTTCGTCGAGAACTTGACGCCCACGCGGTGCGCCGTGGCGTAGTCCACCAGATGCCAGAAGTCGCGGCGGATCGTCGGCTCCCCACCGCCGATGTTGACGTAGAAGACTCCGACCTCCCCGAGATCGTCGAGGAAGGCCTCACACTCCTGCGTCGAGAGCTCGCCCGCGTCTCGCCGGCCCGAGCTCGAGAGGCAGTGCACACAGGAGAGGTTGCATGCGTACGTCAGCTCCCACGTGAGACAGATCGGCGCTCCAAGCCCACGCTCGAGCTGGTCAGCCAGCGCGTGTCCTGCCACGCCCGACGTCGGACCCGCGACTGGTGCCCGAGCCACAGAGCGTCGTCCGCCCTCACGCCCGCTCGTCGAGGGTTCGACGAGAAGCGCCTCGGCAACACACGCGGGGCCACGCGGCACCAGCACGCCTGCCTCGGCCAAGCGGCGCAGCCCCTTCGCGAACGCCGGCAACTCTCGGTCCACTACCCCCGCGGCGCGGCAGGCCTCAAGGGCTGACGCGTGACCTCCCATATGCTTCACGGCCACCGCGAGCCGCGGGTCCTTCAAGAACGACAGCTTTCGGGTCGAGAAGTTGTACACAGTCGCGCCATAGGGCTCCGCACGCAGCGACACGGTCGCGCTGAGCGCCCATGCCTCCTCGAGCAGTGGGAGCGATCCGCCGCTCGTCCGCACGTTCAGTAGACGCCACACATGCCGTCGATGGACACGTCATCGACGAGGAGGTCCTCGACGATCAGCTCACCCTCGCCGCCACTTTCCTCCGGGCCGTTCCCGTCGGGCATCGCCGGAACCGTGATCTCCGCATCGCGGGCAGACTGTCCACTCGAAACGGTCATCGACGCCCTCCTGCCGCCTGGGGCGGCGCCGCCGACCCCCACTGAACTGCGGACTGTCGCCCGAGTAGGCCTATGGCCAAGCTCACAAGCGACTCATCATCTCGACAGCCACACATTGGTCGGATCGAACTCCTCGAGTGCGGGGACGAACACCGCGTTGTGCAACCGGCTCGAGTGGTACACCGCATAGTTGATCGCCGTCACGGGGTAGATGACGGCCCGCTTCATGACGAACTTGTCGGCCTCGTACCAGTAGCGGCTGGCTGCAGCGATGGACGGTGCCGTCTCCGCGTTCGCGATGATCTTGTCCAGCGCTGTGTTCGAGTACAGGCTCAAGTTTCCGCCGACCGGTGCTTGCGCCTTCGTGTCGAAGACCGAGAAGATGAAGTCGAACGCGTTGTCGCCGTACCATGTCGGAAACTCCGCATCCATTGCGATGTCCCACACGCCGCGCTTCGCCACGCCTGGTGTCAAGAGGTACTTCGCATAGTATGTCTGGATCGGGACTCCAATGCCCGACACCTTGATTCCTACCTGCGACAGGTCGTACCCGATCGTCTGGAACATCTTCGTCTGGACCGGATCACTCGACGTGTACAGCAGCTTCAGCGTCAGGTGCCGATTGCCCAGCAGCCTCTTCGCCTTCGCCGGATCGTACGGGTAAAAGTTGAAGTTCTTCCCATGGACTGTTGTCTTCAAGGTGGTCGGGGGAAGCGCCTGGGTCATCGGGGGCTGTACCTTCGGCCCACCTGCATCCCGCACGAGGGCCGTGCGGTTGATCGCATAGGAGATCGCCTGGCGCACCTTGAGTGTCTTGACCGCACCACCCTCGTTCGGGTCCGCGAAGTTGAAGATCAGGAACGGTGTCTCGCCGCCCGTCGGGGCCAACTGGAAATTCGGTGTCCTCGACGAAAGCAGCTGAGGAATGTTCTCAGACGGCACCTCCGTCGCGCCCCACAGCATGTCTGCGTGCGGTGTCCCGGCTTTCAATTCCTCGAGGGCCGTTGTCGCACTCACCGTCTCGGTGACGACGATCTTGCTCACGTATGCCTTGCTTAGCGGATCGAGCGAGGCCTTCCACACCGGGTTCCGGTCGAACACGATGCTCTTCCCTGGGCTGTAGGACACCACCCGGTATGGCCCATCCGAGATCAAGTGGTGGGCGAGTGTCAGGCTCGTCGGGAGATACTGATCGTACTCGGATGGCGCCCCATAGAAGCCGGGGAACGCTGACGTGAACGACGGGAAGTAGACAGCTCTCTGCGTGAGCTTGAAGCTGATCGTCCGTGGTTTGCTCGCGCTGAGCAGCACGCCGCTCACGGTATGCGAGGTCATGTACTGGTTCATCGCGGAGACCGTTGGCGCTACCTTCTCGAACCCAGTACAGAACTGTGCGAGGCCGACGATGAGTGTCTCGTACTCGGAAAGCGCTGCAGACGGCTTGTACGGATTGCAGGTTCGCTCGAGCCCGCGCAGGATGTCGGCTCCGGTGACTTGGCGCGGTGGATTGGTGTCCCACTTGATTCCCTTACGGATCGTGAACGTGTACTCCAGCCCGCCATGGCTCACCACTGGACGTGCTGCAGCAAGCGCGGGGACGAGCTTCGTCGTTCTTCCCGGCGTCGCTGGATAGCCCAGCAGCGGCTCGGTGTACATCCGCAGCGCCAGATTTGTCACCGTCCCGAAATCGATGTTCGGGTCCATGTAGTCCACATCGCCTGTCCCGACCATATAGAGGGTTCCGCCATACCTTCCCTTCGAGGCTGCGCCAGCATGGCGACGCGGGTGCGATGTGGCAGCGCCACTCACAGAAGGATTGGCAGCGATCACAACCGCGAGCAGAGCGAGCACAGAGAGCAACCCGACGACAGGTCGCACGATGCCCCGACGTGACCTGTAGTGCTTCTTGATCTCCATTGCCCATCCTTTCGAGCGAGGTGTTGCAGAGCGGTCCGTGGCAACCACGCCGTAAGAGACGCCGTACGCGCTGATTGGCTGCTACCGCCTCGGTTGGTCAGCCCGCTTTCGTCTAGATCTCCTCTACGCGTGCTCGGGCTCGGTCCGCTGGCGAACCTCGACGTCTTCGCCGCCCCACCGCTCAGCTGCGTTCGCATTGCGAGCACAGGTTCGTAACCTAACCATTATGGAGTAGCTGCCACCCTCCGTCAACCGCAGTCCGCGAGTGCCGCGAGTGCCGCAGTCCGCGAGCACCGCGAGTACCGCAGTCCGCGAGCACCGCGAGTGCCGCGAGTACCGGCCTACGGAACCCTGGGCAGTGCGAATCTGCACGCGCGGGAGGGATGCAACCCTGTCTTTCCGCAGATCGGCTGACCTTTCATCGAACACGACCTTGCTCCTCTCTTACGTCAGGTCGTGGACATCAGGCGACGACGCAGCGGTCCGGGCGACCCAGCGGTCGACCACGCCCGCCATCGCCGCCAGCGGCAGGGGCCCTGCTCCGAGTACCACGTCGTGGAACGCGCGCCGATCAAATCGCTTGCCGAGTTGGCGGGTCGAGTCGCGCCGGAGGCGTTCGATCTCGAGCCTGCCGGTCATGGAAGACAGCGCTTGTCCAGGCAAGGTGATG
>JAKBTL010000117.1 GCA_021844425.1 Actinomycetes bacterium
ACGGCCTCGACGTGGACCGCGACCTGTTCTCGGCATTCCTCGGGCTCCACGTGGAGCGCGTAGGAGACGGAGATGCTCTCGACCTCGTGGGAGCACGAAACGCTCTATCCGAGCGCGCTGGTGCGATTGCACCACAGCGCCAAGACCTCGACGCGACAGTGGCGTCCAGTTGGACGCCATGGCCGGAGAAAGCCCCCGTACGCGACGGGGAGAAACCGCGAGTCCGGCGTCGGCCCCCTCCTGGGCGTCGTTCGCTGGTAGGGGTTCGCAAGCGCTCGGCCTCCAAGAGCTCCGACAGAGTGGTTCGGCCCGAAGACGGCAACACCACCCCTGACGGCAACACCACCCCTGACGGCAACACCACCCCTGCACCGGCACTCGTCGGTGGTCCGCCTACGGCACCGGAGGCGGCCTAATGCCTCCGGTGAGACAGCCAGGGGGACACGTCGGAATCCCCCGGCTTCCGCCGTGGGAGGAGGTCAAGAAGGTGGCACCAGTCCGGCCGAGAAAGGCGCTCGGGCCATGACGAGGGCGAGCGACCTCGGGGTCCGCATCGGCACCGGCACGCCGGGCCCCCTCGACGCGATCACCGACGTCGCCGGCGTCCGCGTCGGCCACACGACGATCGTCCGAGGAGACGGACCGCTGCGTGTCGGCGAGGGACCGGTGCGCACGGGCGTCACCGTCGTCGTCCCCTGCCAAGACGTGGGGCAGCACCTCGTCTTCGCGGGGTGTCATCGGCTGAACGGCAACGGCGAGCTCACGGGCCTCGAGTGGGTCCGTGAGTCCGGCGTGCTGACGTCGCCCATCGCGCTCACGAACACCCACAGCGTCGGCGTCGTGCACGACGCGCTCATCGCAGCGCAGGTGCGCGCGCAGCCGGAGGGGGCGGTCTCCTGGAGCCTGCCCGTCGTGGGGGAGACGTGGGACGGCGTCTTGAACGACGTGAACGGGATGCACGTCCAGCCCGAGCACGTCTTCGCGGCACTCACCTCGGCGTCGGGCGGGCCTGTCGCAGAGGGCAACGTCGGCGGGGGCACCGGGATGATCTGCCACCAGTTCAAGGGGGGGATCGGCACGGCTTCGCGCGTCGTCGACGCCGCAGGCGGTCGCTGGACGGTGGGCGTCTTGGTGCAAGCCAACTACGGCACGCGCGCGCGCCTCGGCGTCGCGGGCGCGCCGGTCGGGCTCGAGATCGGCGTCGGCGAGGTACCGGCACCCGACGACGACGACCACCTCGCCGGCACCGGGTCGATCATCGCGGTCGTGGCCACGGACGCGCCGCTCCTTCCCCACCAGTGCGAACGCCTCGCGCAGCGAGCCGGCCTCGGCGTCGCCCGCATGGGCGGCGTCGGCGCCCACACGAGCGGGGATCTCTTCATCGCCTTCTCCACCGCCAACGCCGACCTCCCGCTCACCTCCGACCACGACCAGACGGCGCCGATCACGAGAGTGTGCATGCTCCCCAACGGCGCCACCACCGCGCTGTTCGAGGGGGTGGTCGACGCGACCGAAGAGGCGATCGTGAACGCGCTCGTCGCCGCTGAGACCATGACCGGGCGCGACGGGATCACCGCCTACGCGCTCCCCCACGACCGTCTCGAGGACGTCATGCGCGCGTACGGTCGCCGGTGAGGCGAGAGAGGCTGCTCGGGGCGGTCGGCGGTGGCCGCGGGTTCCGTCCGTCGATCGGTCGATCGAATGCCCGTCGAGAGCGACTCGACGATGAGGGCGACGAGCGTGGCTCCGGCGCGGCACGCTGGCCTGCGCAGACCGACCGGCGCGCCGGCGCGTCTGCGTGGCGCCCCTGCGTCTCGATCAATCGATCGCTACAATGACGCCCATGGCCACGCACGACCCGGCGGGCGCGTCGACCGCCGAGCGCGTCGAACAGGCCGCGCTGCGGCTGTTCGCCCTCCGGGGCTTCGAGGGAACGGGGATCCGCTCGATCGCGGACGAGGCCGGCATCACGCTCGGATCCCTCTACCACTACATCGGCACGAAAGAGGACCTCCTCGACCGGCTCATGCAGAAGAGCATGCGCGGCCTTCTCGACCCAGGGCGCGAGATCGTGGAGGCGACCGACAACCCCCGCGAGCGCATCGTGAAGCTCGTCGAGCTGCACGTGCGGCGGCACGCCGAGGACAACCTGCTCTCGATCGTCGGCGACGCCGAGATCCGCTCCCTCACCCCCGCTCGCCGGCGCAAGGCGGTCGCCCTGCGCGACTCGTACGAGACCCTGTGGGAGGAGACGATCTCCGAGGGCTCGCGCCAAGGGGACTTCCACGTCCCCGACGTGAAGCTCGCGACGTTCGCGTTGCTCGAGATGTGCAGCGGGGTCGCGTACTGGTACTCGCCCAACGGGAGGCTCTCGCTCGACGCGATCGCCAAGGCGTTCGTCGAGATGGCACTGAGCCTCCTGGGCGTCGATCCCGTGGGCACGGCGCCCTACGCGCGTCCCGAACGCCGCCCGCGGCATCGCGCGCGCCCGTGACCACAGAGATCGTCCGAGGACGCGCACCCACCGTCCGCTTCGCGCGGACAGGCGACGTCGCCGTCGTCACGCTCGACCGGCCGGAGCGGCTGAACGCGGTGAACGACGCGCTCGTGCGCGACCTGTGCGGCGCGCTCGCCAGGGCCGGCGACGAGCTCCCCGCCGCCGTCGTGCTCACCGGGGCCGGCCGCGCCTTCTGCGCGGGGCACGACCTGAAGGAGGCACCCGAAGACGAGGACGACGCGGCCGCGCTCGCCCGCCTCGACCGTCTCGCGGAGGTGACCCGCCGGATCCGCCAGCTCTCGATGCCCGTCGTGGCCGCGGTGCGCGGCTATGCGCTGGGTGCGGGGTTCGAGTTCGCGATCTGCTGCGATCTCGTGATCGCCGACCCGGGCACGGTGTTCGGGTTCCCCGAAGTGGAGGTCGGGCTCGCGGTGACCGGCGGGGTCACGCACCTGCTCCCGCTCATGGTGGGTCCGGCCAAGGCGAACGAGCTCGTGCTCATGGGTTCCCGCCTCGACGCGCACGACGCCGCCGCGCTCGGGCTCGTGAACCTCGTAGCGGAGGACCCGCTCGCACATGCGCTCGAGTGGGCCAACGTCCTCGCCGCCAAGCCCCGGCGGGCGCTCGCGCTCGCCAAGAGCTGCCTCGCCGCGGGTCTGACGGGCGGCCTCGAGCAGGCGTTCGCGCTCGAGACGACCGCGTCGCTCGCGCTGGCGGCCACGCCCGACGCGCGGGCAGCCGCCGAGACGTTCCGCGCCCGGCACGACGGTGCCGGGCCGTCGGCATGATGGCATCCACCGGCACGAGGGCAATCAGGGGCTTCGAACTGCTCCAGAGAGTATCAACGAGTATCGGCGAACATACGTGTGAGCATGTCTGCGTGAGACTTTCGGAGTGGGCGAAGCAAGAGGGCGTCCACTACCAGACTGCGTGGAAGTGGTT
>JAKBTL010000086.1 GCA_021844425.1 Actinomycetes bacterium
TGTAACCCATCACGACCGTCTTGCCCGCTTTGGCCCGGGCGTCATCGAGCACCCGTGGCCAAGTTTGGCCACGGCGAGTCGCTGCGGAGCGAGACGATGCACGGCGGCTCATGACGAGAGCTTCTCATGCAGGAAGCCGACGAGATCGAGGCGCGCCTTGTCGACCGAGGCGGCGAGGCTGTGCTCCTCGATCGTCTCCTCGATCGCCGCGAGGCGTGCGGCGAGGACCCAGTCGTGGAGCACGTCGCCGACCCATCGCGAGAAGTCGTGACGGGGAAAGTGGTGGCGGAGCACCGAACGGTCACAACGGCTGAGCACGTCCTCGAGATCTGCCAGGCTCCGGGCCACTCTGCCGGTTCGCTCGGCCACGCCGCTTCGGAAATGGGAGCCGCGATCGAGCTCGAGCGGATGACTGGCGTACTTTTGCGTGGGCGCAGGTGGGTCGTGCTGCGACTCCCCACGCTGAAGGGCGGCGCGCGGCAGGGCAGGTCACGCCTCGTGAGAACGCCGTAGCCGATCTCGCTGCGCAGGAGGCGAGCCACCTCGTCCCTCGGCACTTCGTCGATTGCTGCTGCCAGGTTCACCACCACCTCCGACGTCTCTTCGGAGCCGAGCACGACGACGGCGTCGAAGGCGGCGATCGCCTCAGCGGCGAAGTGCTCGGGTCGCCAGGTGACGAGGCAGTTCCCGCTCTGTCGGTTCGAGGACCTCCAGCGACGTTGCCGCCCGTTCGACGGTGGGGTCGGCTTCGTCGAGCACGACCCGATGAGGGAGACCGGTTCGCTCGCGATGCGCCTCGACGCGGGTGAGCAGTCCAGCCACGTACGACTTGCCCGAACCGGTGCTGCCGGCGATGAGCACGTTGGTCTGGGAGGCAGTGAGCACGGCGGACCGCCCTTCAGCGGTGTCGCCGATCCGGAGCGTGCAACGCTTCGAGTGGACCTTCCGACGGCCGTGCAGGACGTCGCCTGGGACGAACGCGCCGACGCCTGAACCGTCCGGATCGGCCAAGACGATGTCGGCCCGCTCTCTCGGTGGTTGCACGGCGTTGCGTACCGCGACCGCGAGCTCGCTGCGGTCGTAGAGGAGAAGGTCGTTCTCCGCGTCGCCTACGGCGATCGTGTTGTGGAACGAGAGACCGAGGTGGCCCAAGGTATGGAAGAGGACGGTTCCCTTGGGCACGCCTGCCGGCAGCACCATCAGTTCCGTCCGGTTCGCCACGGCCTGGCAGCCGAGCTCGAGCGACCTGATGCTCGCCACGATCGAGGGCTCGTCGGCCGCCTTGACGGCAAGGAGCACCTCGCCGTTCTCGGCGATGACGCAGTCGACCGACTCGTGGACGGTTGGCCGGACCTCTTCGAGCTTTCCGAGGATGCGGCCGATGACCAGGACGATCCGAAGTCCCGACGCGCGTGCAACCGAGGGCGCGTCGAGGACGTCTGACGCAGGAGCGGCTCCACCCTCGCTCAGGGTGCCGTCGAAGTCGACTGCGAGGACCCGGTAGAAGGTCGAGCTCATCGCTGTTGACGCCCCTTGGGCTCCGACGACCATGGCAGCGCAGGATGACTGCCGGGCCTCGCGGACGTTGCATCCGGACCCCCGGCCCGGTAGGGCCAAGAGTCCCAGCGCACGATCCATCCCGAACCTGCCGTTCGGCCCTTCCGAGAGAGCTGCGCCGCCGGCATGCTCTGGGCATATGGACGCTTCAGCCTCGCGGCCAGAGACGACCGGATCGACGTGTGGGGAGCCGGGCGTCGCGCGCGCCGACCGAGCCATGGCCGTCGAGACCCACATGTCTGTGCTCTTCTTCTACGGCGAGCACGTCCTCAAGGTGCGTCGACCCCTCGCGTACGGGTTCGCCGACTTCTCCGATCCCGCACGCCGGCGCGCCGACTGCGACCGAGAGGTGGAGCTGAACCGTCGGCTGTCGCCCGACGTGTACCTGGGCACGGCCACGCTGTCGCTCGGGGACGAGGTCGTCGAGCACGGGGTGCTCATGCGGCGGCTCCCGGCCGAGCGGAACCTCGAGCGCCTCGTCCGACGGCGTGCGCCGGTGGAGACGGAGCTCGTCGAGGTGGCTCGCGCGCTCGCCGGTCTCCACGAGCACGCGGCTCGCTCGGCGACCATCGACGCGTCTGCGACGGCCGAGGCGCTTTGGCAGCGCTGGCAGGCGACGGAGGAGAACCTGAGCCGCTTCGTGGGCTCCTTCTTCGACGGGTCCGCCTACCGGGAGCTCACCGCGAGCGCGCGACGCTACCTCGAGGGGCGTCGCGAGCTCTTCGAGGAGCGAATCCGACGAGGCGCGGTATGTGACGGCCACGGTGACCTCCTGGCTTCCGACATCTTCTGCCTCGCGGACGGCCCGAGGATCCTCGACTGCCTCGAGTTCGACGACGAGCTCCGCTACGGGGACGTGCTCGCCGACGCGGCGTTCCTCGCCTTCGACCTGGAGCGCCTCGGTGCCCCAGAGCTCGCGAGCGCCTTCTTCGAGGAGTACCGCCGGCAGTCTGGCATGGAGCAGCCCGGCTCGCTCGTGCACTTCTACGTCGCCACGAGGGCGCACGTTCGCCTTCTTGTCGCCTGCCTCCGTCTCGAGCTGGGGCTCGACGAGGACCGAAGCGAGCCGGGCAGGCTCCTCGGCAACGCCACCGCCCACCTGGAGAAGGCGGTGCCGCGCATGGTGCTCGTCGGCGGGCCCCCAGGAAGCGGGAAGACGGCGCTCGCCGAGTGGCTGGGCCCCCACCTCGCCGCAGAGGTGCTCTCCACCGACCACCTGCGGGTCGAGGGTGAGAAGGAGACCCTCGGCCGTCCCGGCGATCGCTACAGCGAAGTGGCACGCGTCGCGGTGTACGACTCGATGCTCGAGCACGCGCGTGCGCAACTTCGCAGGGGACGCTCTGTGGTGCTCGACGCCACCTGGCAGACGGCGACGCTCAGGCGCATGGCCGCAGCCGTCGCCAAGGAGACCGCCGCGGAGCAGGTCGAGCTCCGCTGCGACGCGCCGCGGGCTGCCCGTAGGGCCCGGGTGGTGGAGCGCCTTGCGCGAGGGGGCAGCGAGTCGGAGGCGACTGCAGAGGTGGCCGAGACGCTGGCCGCGGAGGAGGAGCCGTGGCCGACCGCCACGCTGATCGACACGTCCGGGACCGTCGAGGAAGCGCGGAGGGCCGCGGCGCGGGCCCTCGGGCTCACACGGGCCGCGTGAGGCGGTCAGCCCGTCGGGTCCACGAGGCGCTGCGCCGAGCCAGTGTGCTCGGCGGCGAGCGAATCGGCCAGGCGTGCCAAGCGAACCGACAAGACGGGCTGCTGCGGCTTCGGGTCGTGCAGGTCGAGCGCTTCGGCGGGCAGTGCCTGGAGGTCGCCTTCCAGGCGCCGGCGCGCAACGCCGATCGACAGGTCGACGTCGGTCCTTCGGCCGCGTCGCATCACGGGGACGAGCAGCGCTTCGGCACCCTCGGGCGGCGGTTCGTGGCGGGTGGCGAGCACGTCGGGCCGCCGAAAGCCGCGCCGATAGACCTGCTTCGGACCCGGCAGCGTGGTTTTCCCCTCTGAGAGCTTGCACACGGGCCGTCCCGCGTAGGCGACGAGCTTGTACGCGCTGTCGAGCGACGGCGCGTCTGACGACACACCGATGCGCGTGCCGACCCCAGCCGCGTCGATCGGCGCATGGGCGTGCCTCAGCCGCTCCAGGTCGTACTCGTCGAGGCCGCCACTCACGAAGATCCGCACCTGGGGGAACCCGGCGGCGTCGAGACGGCGGCGGGCGAGCCGTGCGAGGCGGTCCAAGTCGCCGCTGTCGAGGCGGATCGCGAGGTCCTCGGAGAGCCCGAGGCAGCGCGTGACGCGGATCGCGGCCTCGCCGCCCGACTTGGTGTCGTAGGTGTCGACCAGGAACGTGACGGGTCCGGGTCGGTCTTCGACGAACGCCATGAGCGCGTCCTCTTCACTCGGGAACGCCTCCACGTACGAGTGCGCCATCGTGCCCGACGCTCGCAGCCCGAACCGACGCGCTGCTTCGACGTTGCTGGTCGCCGCGAACCCCGCGATCGCAGAGGCTCGCGCGACGGCAAGGCCCGCCTCGATCCCGTGGGTCCGCCGCAGGGCGAAGTCGACCAGCTCGATCCCTCCTGCCGCAAGGATGTACCGCGCTGCCTTCGTGGCGATGGCCGTCTGGTAGGTGATCTGGTTGACGAGGACCGTCTCGACGAGCTGCGCCTCGGCGAGAGGGGCCGTGACTTCGACGAAGGGCTCGTCGGGGAGGAGCGCCCGGCCTTCAGGCACTGCGAGGACGTCTCCGGTGAAGCGCAGGGTGCCGAGCTGCTCGGCCATCTCGCTCGAGAATCCGTGCCCGGTCAGCCAGGCGAGGTCTTCTTCGCTGAACGAGAGACGCTCGAGGTACGAGAGCGCGTCTGCGAGGACTGCGGCGACGAGAAAGCCCCGGCGCGCGGGCAGCCGCCGCGCGAACAGGCTGAAGGTGGCCGGCTCGGTCATGCCGCGACGCAGGTAGCTGGCCGCCATGGTCAGCTCGTACAGGTCGGTCGCGAGCTCGCCCGCCGTCGTGGTGCCCCCAGGTGGAGTGCCGACGGTCACCGGAGCGCAGAGCCCCTCATCGGCCGCCATCCCTTGCCTGCCAGCGTCCGCACGCTCTCCAGCTTGGATTCGATGGATGCCCGGCCTCAGGTCGATCGTCGGTTACCAACGGGTCACTTGTCGATCGCGCGAGAGCGCGGCGGCGGGGACGGCGCAGCGTCGCCGCAGGGCATTCGGCTCTACGAACCGGTGCCAACTTGGCCGGAGGATCCAGCCATGCGAGAGCGACAAGGCGCGGCGTCGGCCAGCGGGCGGTGCCCTGTGGCCGAGCACCGGCGCCGATCGCGGCTCGTGTGGGCCGGCGGCATCCTGTCTGCGTGCGCGAGCGTTCTCGGCCTCGTGTCGCCCCAGGCCACCGGCGCGCAGAGCCCGCAGCCCGCGTTCTTCGCGTGGCAGGCACCTGGTGACGCGTGGACGGCGGGCTACCCGGTCGAGGACCACACCTGGAGCCACCCGGATCTCACGACCCTCGCGGCTGCCGAGGTCGGCGCGCAGCTCGACAGGACCCAGGCAGAGATCGCCTCGGTCACCGGCGAGTTCCCCACCTGCGTCCGCCCCCTGTTCAACGCCTGGGACCCGACCGTTCTCGCCACGACCGCGGCACGCGGCCTCACGGCCATGAGCTATTCGGTCGATCCCAAGGACTGGTCCATGCCAGGGGTCGCGACGATCGTCAGCCGGGTCGTCGCAGCTGCCGCGCCGGGCGCCGTCGTCGACCTGCACGACGGGGGAGGGAACCGCTCGGAGACGGTGGCCGCCCTCCCGTAGATCATCACCCACCTGCGGGCTGAAGGCTACGGCTTCGTCTCGATCTGCGGCGACCGTCAGGTGCGCGAGCAGAGCGCGGTCTACCGCATCGGACAGGCTCCTTCTCCAGGGGCCACTGCCGTCTCGGACGCCCCCTATTCGGGCGCCGCGGGGACGGCCGCAGGCTACTGGCTGACGGCCCAGGATGGCGGGGCGTTCAGCTTCGGCGACGCCCGGTTCTACGGCTCGATGGGCGGGAGGAGCAGCTCCACCTGCTTCTTCTCGATCGTGGTGACCTCGGACGGCGCAGGGTACTTGCTCGCCGGGGAGCGCGCGTCTCCGTGATCTTCGCGGGCTCGGTCCTTCGGCGTCTCGGCGAAGGGGCCGTAGGACTCACGGCCCGCGCCTCGCGACGATGTTCAGCCGGACGTAGTCGATGACCGGTTCTCCCATGGCCGCCACCACCTGCTCGACGAAGGGTCGCCGCTCGTCGGGGGCCAGGCTGGCGAGATGCTCTCGCAGGATGACCGCCGAGAGGAAGTCGGCCAGCCTCGCGGGATCGTCGAAGCGGGTCGGTTCGGGGTTCGTCCAGACGTCCACGTCGACGAACCCTGCGCGATCGAGTCGTCTCAGGGTCTCGTGGCGAGATGCGTAGTGCCAGGTGCCTGCGCGTTCGACCCCGAGCGACCGCACCGCGTCGAGAAGCACGGCCAGGTTTCCTTCAGCGCCGCACTGCGCCACGAGCTGGCCACCTGGCCGCAGGACGACGGCGAGGTTGTCGAAGAGCCGATCGTGGTCGGTCACCCAGTGGAACGTTGCGGTCGAGAGCACCGCGTCCACGGGACGGCCGCCGCCGAGCACCGATGGCCCGAGGTCGAGGAGGTCTGCTCGGACGAATCGGACCCGGTCGTGGTGGCGTGCGAGACGCCGGCGCGCCTCGTCGAGCATCGACTCCGACGCGTCGAGCGCGACGACGCACCCGCGGGGCAGCCGACCGAGCAGCGCCTCGGTCACCCGACCGCTGCCGCATCCCGCGTCCAGCACGGTCTCGGTCCCCTCCAGCACCAGGCGGTCGAGCACCTCCCGGCCCCAACGCGCCTGTGGATCGGCGAGGCGGTCGTAGGCGGCGGCATCCCAATCGGAGGGGCGGCTGGCGGGGGACCGAGCGGTCACGCAGCCGGACCGAGGTAGTCGGCGAGGCTGGAGAGGAGCTCGCGCTTGCGCTCCTGCGCAGCGAAGCTCGACTCGATCGAGACGCGCGCGATGGCGCCGAGCACCGATCGATCCCAGCCGAACGTCTGTGCGCACCGCCGGTACTCGTCGGCGAGCGAGGTGCCGAAGAGCAGGGGGTCGTCCGTGTTCAAGCTCACCCGTACGCCAGCGGCTCGGAGCTGCTCGACGGGATGGGCGGCGAGGGACGCCACGACGCCGAGCCGCACGTTGGAGGTCGGGCAGATGTCGAGCGGCACGGCGTTGGCTGCGAGCTCGGCGACCAGCGCGGGGTCCTCGAGCGCGCGGATCCCGTGGTCCACACGCTCTACGTGCAGGAGCTCGACGGCGTCGCGTACCCCTTCGGGTCCTGACGACTCTCCGGCGTGGGCGCAGGTGTGGAGCCCGGCACGCCGGGCGCGGGCGAACAACGGGGCGAACCGCTGCCCGGTGCGTCCGGCGGCAGCCTCGTTGCCGTCGACCGACAAGGCGACGACGCGGCCGGGTCGCGCAGCGAGGAGCCAGTCGACGAGCGCGGCCGAGTCCGCGGGCCGCTGGGTACGCGTCAGGCTGAGGCAGAGGGCGGTCGTGACCCCGTGATCGGCTTCGCCCGCTTCGAACCCGCAGTCGAGGCGTTCGACGAAGCGGTCAAGATCCGCTTGCCACGCAGGCCAGTGGATCGGGTTGAAGATCACGTCGGCGTGGCCGACGCCGTTCGCGGCGGCGCGGCGGGCGATCTCGTAGGCGATGTGCTCGACGTGGGCACCGTCGGTGACGAGCGCGCAGGAGCGGTCGAGGAATCCGAGGAACTCCGCGAGGTCGTGAAACCTCGGCGCCCCGGTGTCCGGGTCGAACGCGACGCCGGCACGAGCAGCGTCGTCCAGCCCGACCGAAGCGAGCGGGACGCAGCCTTCGAGGTGGAGGTGGACTTCTGCCTTCGGCAGCTGGCGGATCCAGTCCGCGTCAGCTGTTCTGGCATGGAGGCTCTCAGCGTCGACGGGCATCGGCACAGCTCGAGCGTACGGGATCGCCGCAAGGCCTGAGTGTGCCGGGCGCCACTTCGGACCGGGGGACGCGCACGGGCGTCGGCTGCAGTCGTTGCCGCGCCCATGCATCGATCGTCTCCCGGGTGCCGGTACCGTCTACTGCGATGCGAGCGAGGTCCGACCTACGGTGAGGCTGCGCATGCCCTCTCGAGCTGGATCGACCGAGCGGTCGTTCGAGACGGCGGGCACGTCCTCGCCGCTGGCAGGCGAAGACGGCGACGCGTCGACCACCGCCCTCGGGATCGAGGTCCGCGCAGGAGGGCTGGGCTCACCCGCGCAGGCAGCCGCGCTCGCGACCCTCTGCGCTGTCCTGTTCCTCACCTTCCTCGACAACACCGTCGTGAGCGTCGGCCTCGCGGACATCCAGAGCACGCTCCACGCGGGGGTCACCTCGCTGCAGTGGGTCGTCGACGGCTACGCGCTGACGTTCGCGACGTTCATGCTGGCGGCGGGGACGATGGGGGACATCCTCGGCCGGAAGAAGGTGATGCTCGCCGGCGTTGCGGTCTTCTGCGCAGGGTCGGTGGTGTGCGCGACGGCACCCAGTTCGGGATGGCTCATCGCCGGGCGTGTGATCATGGGTGTCGGAGCCGCGGCGTCGGAGCCTGGGACGCTGTCGGTGATCCGCCACGTCTACCCGGATCGCGCGACCCGGGCCGACGCGCTCGGCGTGTGGGCGGCGGTGTCCGGGCTCGCCCTGGCGCTCGGGCCGGTCATCGCGGGCAGCCTCGTCGGACTGGCGAGCTGGCGGGCGATCTTCTGGTTCAACCTGGGATTCGGCCTCCTCGCCTTCGCGATGGCGATGGCGTTCGTGCCAGAGTCGTCTGATCCGCAAGGACGCCGCTTCGACTGGGCCGGGATGCTGCTCGGGGGAGGCGCGCTGGGCTGCGTCTCGTTCGCGATCATCCAAGGTGAGATCTCCGGCTACGGCACCTGGTGGATCGACGTGCTGTTCGCTGCGTCGATCGTGCTCGCGACGGCATTCGTGTTCGTCGAGCGGGTTCGTAGGAGCCCGATGATCGACCTCGGCTTGTTCCGAAAGCCGCCGTTCCTGGGCTCGAACGTCGTCGCGTTCGCGACGTTCTTCGGGACGTTCTCGATCTTCTTCTTCACTGCGCTCTACGTCCAGGTGGTCATCACACAGTCCGCGTACCAGACCGCGCTCGACTTCCTCCCCATGGCGGCAGCCTTGATCATCGGGTCCGCGTTCACGGGGCCGTGGGTTGCGCGGATGGGCGCGCGCGTCCCGATGGTCGTCGGGTGCGCGCTCGCAGCAGCAGGCATCTTCATCACGAGTGCGATGCTCGGGCCGCACTCCGGGCTCGGCACGCTCGGATGGACGCTGCCGATCGCCGGGCTCGGCTTCGGCATCGCGCTCGTCCCGGTCACGTCGGCCGCGCTGACCGTCGTGCCGTCGGCGCGCTCGGGGATGGCCGCATCGGCCACCAACACGAGCAGGGAGCTCGGGGCGGTCATCGGCGTCGCCGTCCTCGGCGCGGTGGTCGACTCGAAGCTCACGGGTGAGCTCGCGTCCCGGCTGAAGACCCTCGGCATCCCCCCGAGCTTCCAGAGCCTCGTGATCAACGCGGTGTCGAGCGGTGGGCTGAGCCCCAGCGCGGCCTCGAAGGCCGAGCACAGCCACACAGTCCATGTCGCCAACCTGGCGACCAAGGTCATCCACGCCGCGTACGCGGCGTTCGGCTCGGGCCTCCACCTTTCGTTCGACATCGCCGGCGCGTTGCTCGCGCTGAGTGCCGTCGTCGCGGCGACGACCGTCCACCGCAGACCCGGGGAGCAGTTCGAGCTGTAGCACCGCCGACTGGGGACTGCCTGGGGAAAGGGCACCGGTGGATTGGGGAAAGCAGGCGTGCAATTGGGGACATCGTGCAAGTTCGTGGGGACAACTTCGGGATTTCGCTTCAGCCTCTTGCCTTTTCGCGCAGCGGAGCGCACTCTTTGAATTGTTCGAGTGATCGAACTCGTCATCGAACGGAGGGGCGCCGCAAGGCGGACCGACGGGCGAGCAAGGGGGGGTCGGAAGACTCAGCCCCTTGCCCTGCTGGGAGGCTCTTGGCCGACCGGCGGGACCGGCTGTCGCCTCAGGGCATGGCCGGAGGCGGGGGAGACCAATCGAGCGCAGGTGGCTCGTGACAACGGCCGAGGGGTTCCCTGGAGCTCTCGGCACGGTCGGCGGGAACGGGGTTGTCCGACACTGCCCCGGGAACGAAGACCCGAGTCGCCTTGGGCGTCGACCCCGAGGAGCTGGACGGCTACGCCGGACGGTTACTCGGGGTCGCGCCGCGTCCGGGGTCGGCGCCGGGGGTCGCCGGAGCGCCGAGGTCAGGCCGGCCCAGAACGTGTGCGATCGGAACTGGTTCGTCGACGCCGCAGGGATCCGCGAGCTCCTCGTCGCAGCGCTCGCATTCCATCTCGAGCGTCGTGTGCGCGATGCCGAAGGGCGTCGTCACGTGCTCGCGTACGACGGCGCCCACGGCCTGCGCGTCCTCCAGGCTCGGGTGGCCGGTGAGCACCAGGTGCGCGGAGAGCGCACGGTAGTCGCTCGAAAGGCTCCAGACGTGGAGATCGTGCACCTCGCTGACCCCCTCGACGGAGGTGAGCGCCGCGCGGAGCGTGTCGAGGTCCACGTCCGAAGGCGTCGACTCCAAGAGCACGTCCGTGCTCTCCCGTACGACACGTATCGCCTGGACGAGAACGAGCAGGGCGACCGCCAGGGAGGCAGCAGGGTCTGCCAGGTCGCCGCTTCGGCCGGCGACGACCACGACGATGCCGGTCACGAGGACCGCGGCCGCGGAGAGCGCGTCGGCGCCCATGTGCAGCGCGACGCTCCGCAGATTGAGGTCGCGTCGCGGCTCGTGCAACGCGAGCGCGGCAGCGACGTTCAGCGCCAGCGAAGCGGCGGCCACCACGCTCACGAGCGCGCCGTGGACGGTGACCGGATGGAGCAGCCGGTCGACAGCGAGGGCCACGATCACGAAGGTCACGCCTATGAGGACCGTGGCATTGGCGAGCGCAGCGAGGATGGTGCCGCGGTGGTTGCCGTAGGTGCGCAGCTCGCTTCGAGGTCGCAGCGCCCAGCGCACGGCGGCGAGCGAGAGCCCGATCGCGGCGACGTCCGAGAGGTTGTGCCCGGCATCGGAGAGGAGCGCAGTGGAGTGCGCCTCGACGCCGGCGACGACCTCGGCGACGACCAGAGCGCCGTTCAGCGCAGCAGCGGCGATGAGGCGGCGCATGCGCGCAGGCGCCCGCTGGGCGGTGCCTGCCCCGGTCATGACTGCGCGGCGACCGCCGTCCACAGCGCGGCGGGGCGGTCCCCGCGTGCCACCTCGCGCGCCAGCTCTGCAGAGACCAAGGCGACGTCGCCGGGGTGGGTGACGCCGATGGACCGTCCCGGCGCGCGCAGCACGCGCACGGCCGGCGCGTGGGGTGCGTCGTGCCTCCGTGCGGCGAGGAGCCTGTCGACGACATCGGGCAGGAGCACCTCGCCGTCGCCGCTCGCCTGCGCCATCGCGTCCTCGAAGACGCTTCGCAGCTCGGGACCGAACCCCCAGAGGTTGACCGACACGAGCTGTCCGGGGTCGAGCTCCTTCGGCTCGCGCCCGTCGTCCGCGATGACCCGGCCGTCGGGCAGTGGGGTCACGCGGCGTCTTTCGTCCACGGCCTCGAGCATTCCTTCGGCGTCGACATGGCACAGGCCCCGGGTGACCGGCGCGTCGCCGAGGAGCGAGTCCCGCAGCCTGTAGCAGACAGCGACGTTCCCCGGATCGCCGCGCCGTAGGTGCCCGGCGAGGAGCGCCAGGCCCGGCTCCCCCGGAAGGTCGTCGGCGTTCGCGACGCCGAACGAAGAGCCCGTGTCGAGCAAGTGCGCTGCCGCGAGGACCGCGTCCACAGTGCCGCGTGGCGACTCTTGGCTCGCGAACTCGACGGGCACCGCCTTGGGCCACGTGCGCTCGACGTGGTACCGGATGGCGGGGCCGGTCGTGGGGCCGATCACGATGATGAGCCGGTCGAACCCCGCCGCGAGAGCGTCGCTCGCGAGCACGTCGAGGACCGCCTCGCCCGCGAGCCCGACCGAGGCCAACGGCTTCACGCCGCCGTACCGGGTCGCGCGTCCTGCAGCCAGCACCACGAGGGTCGCGCCGGGACGGCCTCCGTCCCGCGTTCCTGCGTTCATCCCCTCCAGCGTAGGACCGCGCTCGCCCAGGTCATACCCCCGCCGAACCCGGTGAGGAGCACGTGGTCCCCGGCGGAGACCCTGCCGCTGCGCAGGGCGTCGTCGAGGGCGAGCGGGATGGACGCGGACGAGGTGTTGCCGTAGCGGTCGATGACCATCACGGTCCGCTCCTCGGGGATCCCGAGCCGCTGGCACGCGGCCTGGATGATGCGGAGGTTGGCCTGGTGCGGCACGAGGAGGTCGACGTCGGATGCCTGGATCCCTGCGTCGCGGAGGGCACGCTCAGCGGACTCGACGACCACCCGCACCGCCTTGCGGAAGACCTCCTTGCCATCCATGAAGAGGTACCCGCCGTGGTCGCACTTGAGGAGGTGGCGCAGCGTGCCGTCGGCGCCGAAGTTCCAGCTCTGCAGATCGCCTGGCCCGTCGACCGGCTCGACCACGACGGCGCCAGCACCGTCCCCGACGAGCACCGCCATCGTCCGGTCGTCCCAGTCGGTGATGCGGCTGAGGGCGTCTGCGCCGATGACCAGCACGCGGCCTGAGCCGACGGCAGCGAGCCCGGCAGCGGCGACGAGGCCGTAGACGAACCCGGAGCAGGCGGCGTTCAGGTCGAAGGCGCCGCCCGGCACGCCGATGCCTGCCTGGACCGTCGCCGAGGTCGCTGGGACGAGGGCGTCGGGCGTGGTCGTCGCGAGCAGGACGACGTCGATGTCGGAGGGCTCGAGGCCCGCGTCTTGGATCGCACGCTGGCCCGCCTCGATCGCCATCTGCGAGGTGATGCCCCCCACGTGGCGCTCCTTGATCCCGGTGCGCTCGGTGATCCAGGCGTCGCTCGTGTCGAGCGTCGCCGAGAGGTCGTCGTTGGTCACCACCTTGTCGGGGACGGAGATGCCGCAACCGCGGATCGTGATGCCGCGCACGCTCACCGGCTCCCCGCGGCGACCGCGTGCATCCCGACGTAGGCGGCGTCCCCTTCGATCACTCCTCCGGTGTTGACGGCGAGCCCGAGCCGCGCCCCTGGCACCTGTCGGTGCCCCCCGCGCCCGCGCAGGTGGATCGCGAGTTCCACGAGCTGAGCCAGGCCGGTGGCGCCGAGCGGGTGCCCGCGCCCGACGAGCCCGCCGCTCGGGTTCACGCAGAGCCGGCGGCCACCGATCGTGGTGTCCCCCGCGAGCGTCGCGGGCCCGGCCTCGCCCGTGCCGAAGAGACCGAGCGACTCCAGGGCGTAGATCTCCTCGGGGCTCGTGGCGTCGTGGATCTCGGCGAGGTCGAAGTCGTCCGGCCCGAGGCCGCTTTCCTCCCACATCGCCGAGGCGGTGTCCGCCAGCCGGTCGTGGTAGTCCATCTCGCCGTTTCCTGAGCGTGCCACCGAGGCGATGATACGTGGCGCGTCGGCGGGAGCAGCCGTTGCCGGCGCGAGGACGAGCGCCGCGGCTCCGTCCGTGAACGAGCTGCACATGAGCCGCGTGAGCATTCCGGACACCTGGGGCGAAGCGAGCACCTCGTCGACCGTGACCCCCTGCTGGACTTGTGCGTTCGGGTTCCAGCTCGCGTGCAGGTGCGCCTTGACCGCAGCAGCGGCGAACTGCTCGAGGGTCGCGCCGTGCGATTCCATGCACGCGCGGGCCCAGCGGTCGTTGAGCGCCATGAGGATGCTGCCGCCGGGGTTTTGCGAAGCGACGAAGCGTGCGTGCAAGTCAGCCCGGTAGTCGGCGGGCAGCCCGTCCTCGATGCCCGCCAGCGTGGCGGCACGATCACCCGTCCACATCTTCTCGACGCCGAGGACGAGGACAGGGGCGCTGCCAGCCCGGGCAGCCAGCGTGGCCACATGGGCGGCGGACGTCCCTCCAGCGCACGAGTTGTCGATGTTGACAACCGGCACGTTGCCGAGCCCGGCCTTGCGAAGCCACGACTGCGCGCGGATGCATGCCTGGTCGCAGAGGCGTCCGCCCATGGCGTTGCTCGCGACGACGAGCGCAAGCTGCTGCGGCTCGACCGCCGCATCGGCGAGCGCCTCGTGGACCGCCTGGTGCGCCATCTCGGCCGGTGAGAGATCCCGTCGGCTCATGTCGGTCATCCCAGTCCCGAGGATCGCGACGTGCTCGGATCGAACGCTCATGCCCCCACCTCCGCTCTCTCGTGGGCCGGGGCTGCGGCGGCTTCGCCCCACGACCCCGTGCCCCGTGCTCGCGCCATCTGGCCAGACCTTCCCGCCGTGAGCCCCCGGGGAGCGACGCGGTCGTAGGCGGCGGCGAGCGCACGGAACTGTCCGAGCGCGTCGTCGTCGGCAACGAGCACGATCACGTGCGCCGCGCCGGCGTCCACGTACGCCATTGCCGCTGCGGCGCAGTGGTCGGCAGGGCCGGCGACGAGGTGCCGTTCGAACGCCTTGGCGGGCAGGCTGTAGAGGGAGGAGAGCCACGAGGTACCCGCAGCCCGGGCTCGGGCCGCGTCGTCACAGACGGTCACGACCATCACCACAGCGGGCACGACCGAGTCCGGGCTCCGTCCGGCGTCCGCGGCGATCTCGCGGACGGACGCCAGACCGTCGGCGAACCGCTCGGGTCCGATGAAGAGCGGCACCCAGCCGTCTCCGGACCTGCCCGCTCGGCGGAGCGCCGCGGCGCTCGAGCCGCCGATCCACACGGGGACCGGGCCAGCCGGCTCGATCCGGTACCCGTGTGGCTGTTCCGCCGCGCCCCAGGCGCGGCGGAGCGCCGCGATGCCCGAGTCGAGGAGCGCTCCCCGTGCATGGAACGAGACTCCCGCCAGCGAGTACTCGGTCGCGTGGCTCCCGGATCCCACGCCGAGGACGAAGCGTCCGCCGCTCAAGGCGTGGAGGGCGGCGGCCTGCTTGGCGACGGCGGCCGGCGAGCGGAGAGGGAGCTGGAGGACGCACGCGCCGAGGGCAACCCGGCGCGTGGCGGCGGCCGCGACGGCGAGCGAGGTGAGGCACTCAGGCGCGGAACGCTTCCAGAAAAGGTGGTCGGACGCCCACACTCCCGCTGCGCCTGCGTGCTCGGCCCCGAAGGCGAGCTCGGAGAGCCAAGCAGTAGTACCGAAGGTAGTATCGCTGTCCCTACCATTGGTAGCACCGGAAGTCTGCGCCTGGCTGGGAAACATCGGGGGCAAGAGCAGGCCCAACCGGCCGGAGGGCAGCGGGGGAGTGGCCAGCGCCATCTGGCCATACTACCCAGGCGGCGCGCGGTGCGCACGTTATGCATTGTGGTCCTACCACGGTAGTACTACAGCGAGCGCAGTCTTCGTACTCTCGGTAGGACTCCAGTCGTACTAATGGTACGACTCCAAGCGGCGCACTACGCCCAGCCGCTGCTCAGCCCGGGACGCCGTCGTGGTGCGCGGCCGTCCTCCCGTCGGCGCGGGGAAGCCTGACGACCGCAAGGGTGCAACGGGCATGGCTTATCTCGCGTCCCGCGTCGTCGGTGAGCGAGATCTCCCATACCTGCACAGACCGGCCGGCACGGAGCGGCGTCGCGACCGCGGTGAGCACTCCCTCGCGCATCGGGCGGAGATGGCTGGCGTTCAGCTCGATGCCGACGACGTAGTGCCCAGGGGGCGCCGCCGCAGCGCCGCCGAAGCTCGCAGCGGTCTCAGCGAGCAGCGCGGAAACCCCCCCGTGAAGGATCCCGTAGGGCTGGTGGACCCGCTTGTCCACCACGAGACGGAGCTCGACGCGCTCGGCGCTGACGTGGACCGCCTCGATGCCGAGCAGGCGCGCGACGCCGCTGTGCAGCGCCGACGCGAAATCCGCCCGCACGTCGCCGTGCCGCGAGAGTTGTTGGCTGTCGTCGGACACGGCGGGCACACTACCGGCGGCCGCCCGCCAGGCGGAATTCTCCTGCGACTACCATCCGGCAATGGCATCGTGCGCCCGGTCGGGCTTCGTCGACTTGCGCAGCGACACCGTCACGTGCCCGACCCCCGAGATGCGCAGGGCGATGGCCGACGCCGAAGTCGGCGACGACGGGTTCGGCGAGGACCCCACCGTTGCAGAGCTCGAGGCGCTCTACGCCGATCGGGTCGGGAAGGAAGCGGCGGTGTTCGTGCCCTCGGGGACCATGGCGAACCAGATCGCCCTCAGGGTGCTCGCACCCGCCGGCACCGCCGTCGTGGCCGGACGCCGAGCCCATGTCGTCGCCTACGAGGCCGGCGCAGCCGGTCGCAACGCAGGCGTGCAATTCCACCTCGTCACAGACACAGACGGCCTCGTGCAGCCTTCCCACGTCGCCCACGCGGTCTCGCTGTCCGCGTACCACCAGCCAGAGGTGTCGCTCGTGTGCATCGAGAACACTCACATGGCCTCGGGTGGCGTCCCATGGACGCTCGACCAGCTCGACGCACTGGCGCGGGCAGCGGGCAGCCTGCCGGTGCACATGGACGGTGCAAGGCTGTTCAATGCGCAAGTCGCGACGGGGACGTCAGCGGCCACGATGGCGTCGCGGGTGACGACGGTGATGTCGTGCGTGTCGAAGGGCCTGTGCGCGCCCTTGGGCTCGCTCCTCGCGGGGCCCGCAGGGATCGTCGAGGCCGGCCGAGTCGAGCGGAAGCGCTTCGGCGGCGCGATGCGCCAAGCCGGCATCGTCGCCGCCGCGGGGATCGTGGCGCTCGAAACCATGGTGGACCGTCTCGCCGAGGATCACGCACGTGCTCGGCGCCTCGCCGAGGCGGTGGCCGACCGGTGGCCTGACGCGGGCGCGCATCCGGCGCGAACCCTCACGAACCTGGTGGTCTTCACGCCGCCCGACCCGCGTGCTGTGGTCGCGCACCTGCACGCGCACGGGGTCCTCGCGGACATGATCGGGCCGGGGGTGCTCCGGCTGGTCACCCACCACGACGTGGACGACGAAGGCATTGCACGCGCGCTCCTCGCGATCGCGAAAGCCCCCTGACGTCGGCTGCTCGCCGAGCCAGGCTGCCGGGGCTCCCAGGGAGGGGAGCGATGCCCAGAGCCCCGATCAGTAGCGGTAGGTGTCCGGCTTGTAGGGCCCTTCGACGGGGACGCCGATGTACGCCGCCTGCCCGGTCGTCAGCTCGCTGAGCCGGATCCCCAGTGCGTCGAGGTGCAGCCGCGCCACCTTCTCGTCGAGGTGCTTGGGCAGGACGTAGACCTTGGTGTCGTAGGACTCGGGCCTCGTGTAGAGCTCGAGCTGGGCAAGGGTCTGGTTCGTAAAGGAGCACGACATCACGAAGCTCGGGTGACCCGTCGCGTTCCCGAGGTTCAGCAGGCGTCCTTCGGACAGGACGATGATCGCGTGCCCGTCGGGGAAGACCCACTTGTCCACCTGCGGCTTGATCGGCACTTTCGTGACGCCGGGGAAAGCGGCGAGCCCGGCCATGTCGATCTCGTTGTCGAAGTGGCCGATGTTGCCGACGATGGCCTGATGCTTCATGCGCGCCATGTGCGCCGCGGTGATGATGTCGCGGTTGCCCGTCGCGGTCACGAAGACGTCGGCGGTCTCGACGACGTCCTCGAGCCGGACGACCTGGAAGCCCTCCATCGCCGCCTGAAGCGCGCAGATCGGGTCGATCTCGGTGACCACCACCCTCGCGCCTTGCCCGCGCAGGGATTCGGCGCAGCCCTTCCCCACGTCGCCGTACCCGCAGACGACGGCCAGCTTGCCGCCGATCAGGACGTCGGTGGCGCGGTTGATGCCGTCGATCAACGAATGCCGGCAGCCGTACTTGTTGTCGAACTTGGACTTGGTGACCGAGTCGTTCACGTTGATGGCGGGGAACAGGAGGGTGCCATCGCGCTCGCGCTCGTAGAGGCGGTGCACGCCGGTGGTCGTCTCCTCGGTCACGCCCCTGATGCCGTTGGCGATCGAGGTCCAGCGCCGCGGATCCTCGGAGAGGTCGTGCTGGAGCAGCTGCAGGACGACGCGCATCTCTTCCGAGTCGGCGGACGCCGGGTCGGGCACGGAGCCCGCCTTCTCCGCTTCGACCCCGAGGTGGACGAGGAGGGTCGCGTCACCTCCGTCATCGAGGATCATCGTCGGGCCGGGATCCCCGGGCCACCTGAGAGCTTGCCCGGTGCACCACCAGTACTCCTCGAGCGTCTCGCCCTTCCACGCGAACACCGGGACGCCTCTGGGGTCCTCCGGCGAGCCTTCGGGCCCGACCACGACGGCAGCTGCCGCGTGATCCTGGGTCGAGAAGATGTTGCAGCTGGCCCAGCGCACCTTGGCGCCGAGCGCGACGAGGGTCTCGATCAGGACGGCGGTCTGCACCGTCATGTGCAGGGATCCGGTGATGCGCGCCCCGGTGAGCGGCTTCGACCTTCCGAACTCCTCCCGCATCGCCATCAGCCCGGGCATCTCGTGCTCGGCGAGCTCGATCTCGCGTCGTCCGAAGGCTGCGAGGGCGAGATCCGCCACCTTCCACTGCAGCGCATCGGGACCGCCGGCGATCGTGTCGGGGTGCAGGGTGGTCATGTGGCGGAGTCTCCTTCGTCGCTGGGCAGGTCGTCGCTGGGCAGGTCGTCGCTGGGCAGGTCGTCGCTGGGCAGGTCGTCGCTGGGGGGGTCGTCGCTGGGGGGGGGTCGGCTGGTGCCGCCGCTCCGGCAGCTCCGGGAAGTCAACCTTCCGGGATGTCCGGCCGTCGACCATGAGCGGGGGCTGGGTCCCAAGACTAGGCGCCTCCAGGCAACGCGCTGTCGGGTGCCCGTACCGCCACCGTTCGCCAAGGTGTCGCGGAGCGGTGACACTTCCCAGCGGTCCCCGTCGGGTGGGCTGGTGGCGGCTGCGCGCCAACCGAGCGAGCCGTGCGACGCTCCACGAGCGCACGGGTCTGCCGTCGGCTACGCCAAGCTCCTGATGATCGTCGCGAGCTCCTCGGGGCGGTAGCCGAGCCGTCGGGCGAAGACGACGAGCTCCCGCGCCCTCTGGAGCACCGCGCCGCGCTCGGGAGTGCCCGCCACGGTGATCCCCCTCCCGCGGCGGAACTCGAGCAGGCCTTCGTCCCGCAGGATCCGAAGAGCGCGGAACACCGTGTTCGCGTTCACGCCGAGGACCGCTGCGAGGTCCCGGGCCGGAGGCAGGCGCTCGCCCGGCTTCGCCTCGCCCTCTGCGATGGCGCGGCGAACCTCTGCTGCGACTTGCTCGTGGAGCGCCAGTCTCTCGAGGACGTCGACTCTCCTCAGCCCTCTCATGATGCTATCTACCATAGCATACGGATGGAGTAGCATCCGTGAGCACGACGAGGAGCCGGAGAAGCCCGGAGGAGGCAGGCGGGGCTCGTTTCACGCACTCTTCTTCTTCGGCCGTGCCCCGTGGCGACGACCCGGCTGAGGCTCCAGAGGTCCTCGTCGGAGATGCGCGCCGCCGGCAGCAGGGGCGCTGGGCGTTCTGTGCGCTGGCGATCGTCTCGGCCGTCGGACTCGCGGCCGCCCTCGCCGCCTCGTTCTCGCGACCGCTGAAGAAGCCACCGCCGAAGAAGCCGCCGCCGAAGAGCCACCGCCGCTGGGGTCAAGGCGCCGCCCTCCTGCACATCGGCCGGTGTGTCCTCTCGTCACCAGGACCGCCGCTCGACTGCTCAGCTGGCATGGACCCATGCACGCACCTCGTGTGTTCGACACCTCCCTCGGCCTGTACTTCGCCTGGAGCACCACTTCGCTGGGCGCAGGGATGCCTCGCTCGCGTGGACCCGACCACGCTGACGGTGCTCCGGTCCTGGACGCTTCCGGCGGTACCCGCGCTCGAAGGAGCGGCCTCGGTGAGCCTCGGGACCGGCACAACAGGCTCGGTGCTGGTCGCGCGGCTGCCGACATCGCGGCGGGTGCCCACTACCTCGAGCGGATCGATCCCTGGATGGGTGCGGTCGAGCTCAGAGCGGCCCCCGGGTCGGAACGGCCACGGTCGGCGGCGTCATTCGCACGACGCCGTGGATCGGCGTGCGTTTCGGAACGATGGGGAACGCCCTGCGAGCGAGCGTGAGCTCCCTCCAACCGGTCGGCCTGGGGGCCACACAGGGGTCGGCACGCAGGCGTGCGTCGCGGGCTCGAGCCCCCACCCGAACGTCGAGTGTCGAGGGCGGTCACCTGTACGTCACGGCACCGAACGCCCCGACACGCAACTACTGCGCCGTGTGGACCGGACAGGCGGCCGTCCCGTTACGGGTCGACCTCCGACATGACGACGTCCTCGCCCTCTCAGGGATATCGACTCTCATCTTCCAAGTCACAACCTCGACACGCAGGACCCCCACCAGCTCGGAGGCTTCCGTCCCGGTGTCGCGCAGATCGAATGGATAGGCACGATGCGTGCGTTCGGCCGATCCTTCGCCTGCGCTGCACGACGCGCCGAGGGAGCCAGCGGAGGTGCTGACCGGAGAGGCACACCGCCGCCGCCGTTGGGCGTTCGGCGCGCTCATCCTCGGTCTGGTCGGGGGCCTGGCAGCGGGTGTCGTCGCCTGCTCGGCGCCGCCTCCCCCGGCTCACTTTCGGCGCGCGAATCATGCGCCGAGCGCCAGAGAGCTCCAAGCCGACGCTCGAGGGATCGTCACGTGCTCGGCCCTCGGCGTCTCGAGCACACCTGCGTGGGGTCCCCCGACGAGGGGAGCCCCGGGCATCACGGCTCTTGCGAAGCGCGACTTCTCGCTCACGTCGCTCCGCCTGGTCGAACAGCACCACCCTTCGAATTGCGCTTCGGCCGACTATTGGGCACCGCGTGGGCGTCGGATGATCCTCGTGGTGCAGTTCCCCCTGCAGCTCACACGCCATGACAGAGATCTGCTCGCCCGCGGCGACCTCACGTACCTCCGCCGAACGGGTGCTGTCGTATCCGTGCGCTACACCGCCAGCCCTGTCGCCTGCTCCAAGAGTGGCCGTAGTGGCTCACCGCTGTGCTGGGCGGGGTTGCCGCCCGGCAGCAGCTCCGGCTGACGTCGTCACGTACTGTGAGCGAGGCGCAGTGAGGGAGCGGACGAGCGGAGCTGCCGACCGGGGCGCCTGGGTGCCGACGCGCAGGCAGGCGACATGTGGGGCGGTCGGTCGTCGAGGAGAAGCCTTCTTGCGCTGCCCACCTGCTGCCGTCCGACTTGGGTCCGTTGAGTTGACGGCGAGCTGACCCTGCCGATCCGCGAAGAATGCCCCCCGCTGCAGGAGAATCGGGTGACTAACGCCGATTTCCACACAGGGGATTCGCCACAACGTTGAGGGAGTCGGAAGGATCAGGCGAACTCGAAGCGCAGCTTCTTGCCTCCCCACCAGGGGATGGCGGTCTCGGCGGGGAGGGTGGCTTGGCGCAGCACCGGTGAGTAGGCGCGCCGCTCCAGGCGG
>JAKBTL010000080.1 GCA_021844425.1 Actinomycetes bacterium
CCACTGCGGGCACCAAGCCCATGCGGACAAGGCAGCAGCCATCAACATCGAACGACGAGGAGCACACGAGCTCACTGCCGCTGGACGAGCGGTGGACAGCACGGGCAGGCGCAAGCCGAGTCACGCCTCTGGCGTAGGCGGTTCCGTGAAGCGAGTAGCCCCGGCGGGACAACGCCCTGCCGGTCGTGTCGAAAGCACAGTGGCGTGAGCAGCGCCACCGAAGCCCCGGCCTTCGGGCCGGGGAGGAGTCACCAACCGGCCGTCGCGAGCTCGCAGCTCACCCTCGCGAAGCGGGTCGTGCAGAGACGAGCTCGGGCAGCGCGAGCTCGGCGACGCGCCGCGGCGGGTCGAGGGCGACGAGCACGAACCGCCGTCGGTCCCCGCGCTTCACGATCTCTCTCGCCTTCGTCGGCGGCGGGCTGCCCATCGCGGTCAGCGGGATGTACGCATGCAGAACCCCGCCCTCAGGAAGGTCGACGTCGACCATCGCGCCGTGCGAGGTGTACGAGACAACTTCGCCTTCGACCTCGCTGCCGAGTGGGTACGTCGCGACGAAGGTGATGAACGCGAGCGGCTCGTTCACTGCAGGCGGGGGTGACGGGGCTCGCCGCCGACGGCGCCGGTTGGCCTTCCCTTCCCGCTTCCCCACCTTCTCCTCGGCATGCTCGCTGCTTCCACCGTCGCCACCCTGGCTGGGCGGGGCGATCACCTCGACGAGCGCTCGCCCGATGGCCTCCTGGACCGCCGGATCGTGGGCGGCGGTGCTGCGCGCCGCCTTCGCCACCGCTGTCGCACCGTTCGCGGAGCCCGCAGGCGCAGCAGCCGTCATCTCCGAACCGGCACTCGCCAGCTCCTCCTCAGGCGCCGGTCGTTTCTTCCCAGTCGCCTTCTTGGCGGCGGCCGCCTTCTTGGCTGGGGCGGCCTTGTCCGCAGCCTTCTTGGCTGGGGCGGCCTTCTTGGCGGGGGCGGCCTTCTTGGCTGGGGCCACCGTCTCGGCGGCCTTCTTGGCTGGGGCCACCGTCTCGGCGGCCTTCTTGGCTGGGGCGGCCTTGTCCGCAGCCTTCTTGGCGGGGGCTACCTTCTCGGCGACCTTCTCGGCTGGGGCGGCCTTCTGCGTAGCTTTCTTGGCGGGGGCCGCCTTCTCGGCGACCTTCTCGGCGGCCTTCTCGGCGGGGGCGGCCTTCTTGGCCTTGGCTGGGGCGGCCTTCTGCGTAGCTTTCTTGGCGGGGGCCACCTTCTCGGCGGCCTTCTCGGCGGGCGCCTCGGCCACCACCTCTTGCTCTTGTTGCCGCTCCTCGTGCTTGGCGGCGCTCTTCTTGGAGGCTGCCCTCGGCCCCGCAGAGGCCGGCGCGGCCTTGGCGGCCTTGGCGGCCTGGGCAGCCTTGGCGACCTTCTTCGTCGCCGCCTGCGTCGCGGTCTCAGCCAGGCCGGCCGCCGATGGCGCCTCGACCTTCCACACGTCGCCGATCTTCGGCTTCGAACCGTCGGGGAAGACCGTCGCCGGCGCCTTGCGAGCGGCGACCTTCTTCGCCGCCTTCGCCAGTTCTGCGGCTTTCGCCGTCGGTGAAAGCTCCTCAGTCGCCCGACGCTTCGCCTTCCCGGTCACCTGACGGCTCTTCGGGCCGCGAACGGGGATGCGCGGGGTGAAGATCCAGCCGACGCCTGGCACCGGCTTGCCGCCGATGAGCCTGCCCTCCTCGAAGAGCCAGGAGTGCTCCGCGTGGAACTCCTGGAAAGAGTCGTTGGACAGCACGCGTGCACCCGTGCGCTCGGCGATCCGGAGCACGAAGGCGTCGCCTCGGCCGATCGCTCCGGCCGGCGGTGAGACCACCTCGCCGTGCAGCTCGGCGTCGACCAGCTGGTCACGCTCCGACGGGTCGATGCGGTGCTCGAAGGAGGCGTCCACGACGACGACGATCTCGGCGTCGGGATCCTCGATCGCGTACGCGCGGACGGCCTCGTCGAGCTGCCGGAGGCTTGGAGTGGTGCGGCCCTCGGTGGCGAGGTTCGAGCCGTCGACGACGACCACATGCCTGCCCTGCACGGTCACGAGGCCACAGCCATGGGTGTTTCGACGTCAGCCGATCGCACGGTCGAGCAGCGCCGCCTGCTCGAGCTGGTGCAGCGTGCCGCTCCCCGTCGCCGGGCTCGCAGACTCCCGCCGGCTCACGTGGAGGAGCGCGTATCGGTCTCTCAGGATCCTGTGCAGCCTCGCGTGGACGAACGACCAGGCGCCCATGTTCTCGGGCTCCTCCTGGAGCCAGAGGACCTCCACGGCAGCCGGGTAACGCGCCAGAGCGTCAGCGATTCGCCGCTCCGGCCAGGGGTACAGCTGCTCCACGCGGACCACCGCCACCTCCGACGCCGGGTACGGCGACACTAGAGACGCGGCGACGACAGGCGCGGGACCCCCCCCGCCGATTCGCTCGTCACGTCGCTGCATGGCCTCGTGGGCGATCTTGCCGCTCGCGAGCACGACGCGGTGCACCTGCGAGGCGTCCGCGACGGACGGATCGTCGAGCACCTCCACGAAGGACCCCGACGCGAGCTGGTCGATCGGCGAACGCGAGCGCGCTGCTCGCAGCATCGACTTCGGGGTGAAGACCACAAGCGGCGTCGCTGGCGTCCGTCTCGGCTGGGACCGCAGGAGGTGGAAGTACTGCGCCGCCGTGGACGGCACGACGACCCGGAGGTTGCCGCGTGCCGAGAGCGTCAAGAATCGCTCGATCCTGGCCGAGGAGTGCTCCGGACCCTGGCCCTCGTACCCGTGGGGAAGCAGGAGCACGAGCCCGGCGTGCTGCCCCCACTTGTCCTCGGCTGCGACGAGGAAGTTGTCGATGATGATGCTGGCGCCGTTCACGAAGTCGCCGAACTGCGCCTCCCACGCGACAAGGGCGTCGGGAGCCTCCACCGAGTAGCCGTACTCGAAGCCCACGGCTGCGTACTCCGACAGGAGCGAATCTCGCACGGTGAAGCGACCGAGCCGCCCGCGCTCGGGGTCTGCAAGGTCGTCCAGGTGGGCGAGGGGCACGTACTCGTTACCGTTGCGGTAGTCGACGAGGACCGCGTGGCGCTGGCTGAACGTCCCACGCCTGGTGTCCTGGCCCGTGAGCCGCACGTCCACGCCGTCGACGAGCAGCGAACCGATCGCGAGATGCTCGGCCAGGGGCCAGTCGACTTGGCCCGAAGACACGAGCTCCTCGCGGCTGGCGAACTGGCGCATGAGCTTGGGATGGAGCGTGAAGCCCTCCGGCACGGCCGTGGTGCGGCGGGAGAGCTCGACCAAGGTCGGCGGTGCGACGCCCGTCTCGACGGGCGGAACCTCGGGGCCGGCCTTGTCGTCCGCACCCTCGTCCACCGCGCCGACCGGCGGCGGCGGTGCAGCGCGGACCTCGTCGAGGACTGCCTGGAGCTGCGCGTTGAACGCGTCGAGCGCCTTCTCGGCCTGCTCGAGGGTGAGGTCGCCGCGGCGCACGAGCGTCTCGGTGTACAGCTTGCGCACCGACCGCTTGGCGTCGATGCGCTGGTACATGAGCGGTTGCGTGTAGCTCGGGTCATCTCCCTCGTTGTGCCCGTGTCGCCGGTAGCCCACGAGGTCGATGACGACGTCCTTGTGGAACTCCTGGCGGAAGCGGAACGCGAGGCGGGCCGCACGCACGCAGGCCTCGGGGTCGTCGCCGTTCACATGGAAGATGGGCGCTTGCACCATCTTTGCGACATCCGTCGGATAGACGGAGCTCCGTGCAGCACCGGGGGCGGTGGTGAACCCGAGCTGGTTGTTCACCACGACGTGCACCGTCCCCCCGACGTGATAGCCCGAGAGCGCGGAGAGGTTCAGCGTCTCTGCGACCACTCCCTGCCCTGCGAAGGCAGCGTCGCCGTGGACGAGCACCGGCAGGACGGGGAAGTGGATCGCTCCCTGCGCGGCGATCCCGGCAGGCGTGCCGTCGGACGGGGGGAGGAAGTGGTCCTGCTTCGCCCGCGCCATCCCTTCGACGACCGGGTCGACCGCTTCGAGATGGGAAGGGTTCGAGGCCATGGTCACTGCGAGCTCGAGCCCCGAGGGGCCGGTGAACTTCCCGGTCGCGCCCTTGTGGTACTTCACGTCTCCAGACCCTTGCACCGACTCGGGGTCGAGAATGCCTTCGAACTCCTCGAAGATCTCCCGGTAGGACTTTCCGACGATGTTGGCCAGCACGTTCAGCCGGCCGCGGTGGGCCATGCCGAGCACCGCTTCGACTACGCCGGCACGTGCCGCGTCGTCGAGAAGCGTGTCGAGGACCACGATGAGCGACTCCGCCCCTTCGAGCCCGAAGCGCTTCTGGCCCACGTAGCGGCTGTGCAAGAAACGCTCGAAGACCTCCGCTGCGTTCAGGCGGTCGAGGACGTGGCGCTGCTCCTCGGGAGTGATCGCCTGGTCGACGCCCTCCACATGCTCTTGGATCCACCGCTTCTGCGCCGGATCCTGGATGTGCATGTACTCGATGCCGAGCGTCCTGCAGTAGGCGTCGCGCAGGATGCGGAGGATCTCGTCGAGCGTCGCCCAGTCGCGCCCGGCGAGCCCGTCCGCGACGAAGCGGCGCGGCAGGTCCCAGATGGTGAGGCCGTAGGTGAGCGGGTCGAGCTCGGGATGGATCCTCGGCGGCTCGGCGTCGAGCGGGTCCAGGTGGGCGATCAGGTGGCCGCGGACCCTGTACATGTTGATGAGGGTCTGGACATGGACCTGCTTCAAGAGCCGGTCCTGCTCCCGGTCCTCGGTGGCCGAGCGGTCGGCGTGCCAGCGCTCCGCCTTGTACGGGACCCCCATGGACTCGAAGACGTCGTCGTAGAAGTCGTGGCCGCCAGCGAGGCACTCCGCGACGTGGGCGAGGAAGAGGCCCGACTCTGCCCCCTGGATGATCCGGTGGTCGTAGGTGGACGTCAGGGTCACGACGCGGCCCACGCCGAGCTCGGCAAGCAGGTGGGGGTCCGCTGCCTCGAACCCGGCGGGGTTGGAGATCGCCCCCACCCCCACGATCACCCCCTGTCCGGGCATGAGCCGGGGGACGGACTGCGCCGTGCCGAGCGTCCCGGGGTTCGTGAGGCTCACGGTCACGCCGGCGAAGTCGTCCGGGCTCACGTTCCCCGAGTGCACCTTGCGCACCAGCTCCTCATAGGCGAGGACGAGCTCCCGGAAGTCCAGCGTGTCGGCGTTCTTCACGCAGGGGACCATGAGCGTGCGCGACCCGTCGGGGCGCTGGACGTCGACGGCGAGACCCAACCCGAGGTGCGCGTGGTGCACGACCCCGGGCACCACCCGCCCGTCGGGGCCCTGCTCTTCGACGTAGGAAGAGTTGAGCGCGGGCACCGCGCCGAGCCCCCGGACCACGGCGTAGGCGATCAGGTGGGTGAAGCTGACCTTCGCCCCGGTCGTCCGGGTCAGCTGGTTGTTCAGGATCTTGCGGTTGACCTCGAGCAGCGTGGCAGGGACCGTCCGAACGCTGGTCGCAGTGGGGACGGCAAGGCTCGCGGTCATGTTCACGGCGATCCGCGACGCAGCGCCGCGCAGGGGGACCAGCCGGTCACCTTCGCCTATTTCGCTTTCCTTCCCCTGCTCGCGCGTTGCCTCACCCGCCGCTTTCCTCTCCGCCCGCTCCTTCGCGCCAGGCACGGGCGCGCTTGGCGCCGGGACCGTCGCTCCGGCAGCCGGAGCGACGACCTCCCCTGGCGCGACGGGTACAGACGGTGGCGCCTGGGCGACAGCGGGCGCCGCAGCAGCCCACGGCGCGGGTGCGCCGGCGTGGCCGTTCTCCGCGCGCGCCGCTTCGCGTGCCTGTTCACGTGCCTGTTCGCTCGCCTCGGGCGTGGCACCGGGCTCGCTCCCCTCAGCGCTCGGCAGCTCTCTCCTCGCGACCTCCCTCGCGAGGGTGTCCAAGGGGGCAGGAAGCGGGGCGGGGTGGTAATCCGCGAAGAAGTCTCGCCAGCTCTCGGCGACCGAGCCGGGATCCGCCAGGTACCGGTCGTACATGTCGTCGACGAGCCACGCGTTGGGCCCGAACGCGCCGTCGGACGGGCGACGCTCCGGCGCAGGCGTCGCCCCCCGGCGGTCCTGTGGTCCGGACGAATTCATGATCCGAACCCTACCGGGGTGTCCGTCGTCCTCTGGCCTCGCTCGACGAGCGTGCACGTTGCCAGTCAGAGCTCCTGCGAGCGCTGAGCCTTTCGAGCGGCGGGTCCCGTCACGACCCCGCGGGATCCCCGAGCAGCAGCGTCATGCGACGAACGGCTCCGACCGCTCCGGCCACCGGTCACGAGCCGCAAGGGCGGATCCCCCTGGCCGGTTCCGAGTCGCTGGCCGGAGAGGTGTGCGGTTGGCCGAACCGGCGCCGGAACCGGGGACCCAGTCGGTCGGCGTCCGCGGTCTCACTCGAGCGGATACCGGTGATGAGCGGCGAGTTGCTGAGCAGGACCCCTCCGGCGAACAGCACGAGCAGCGAGACCGCCTCGAGCGGCCCCCAGGCCCCGCTGGTGCGAAGGTCGTCGCCGAAGAGCGCGATGCCGATCAGGATGCTCGCGAAAGGGTCGACCAGCACGAGGGTGGACTGGGACGCCGCGATCGGGCCGGCGTGGTAGGCGTTCTGCGCGAGGAACACCGCGAGCGCGCCGGACGCCGCGAGCCCGTAGGTCTGCCAATGCCAGAAGATCGACACCCAGTCTCGCGCGAGGAAGCCGGTGACCTCCTTCGTGCACGCCGCCGCGAACGCGTAGGCGACGGCACCCGCGGTCCCGAAGCAGGCGGCGCGCCACCATCGCGGCCCGCGTCGTGCGAGCAGGATGCCGGCCGCGACCGCGACCGCGCACCCCGCGGAGACCCCTGCCCAGGCCGCAGTGGTCGGGGTGCGGTTGCCGCGCCCGGGGTCCGCGAAGATCAGGAACCCTGCAAGCCCGAGCGCCGCGGCGCCAGACCCGCACCACTCCTTCCAGCTGAGCGTGTACTGGAACCAGATCCCGAGGATCACCACGAGGAAGAGCAGCTCGACCGTGAGGATCGGCTGGACCTCCGAGAGGCGGCCGAGGTGCAGCGCCACTGCTTGCATGACGAACGAGAGCACCATGAAGCCGAACCCTGCGAGCCACACGCGGTTGCGCACCGCGTGCGCGATCAGGCGAAACCGCAACCTATCCGACTCGGGCGCGTCCTCGACCCCCATCCGTTGGAGGATGCTCGTCAGCGCGTTCGAGAGCGCGGCGCCCAGGGCGAGGACGTAGACCATTGCCGGTCCCTATCCTACGAGCGCGACCGGCTGCGCCCGCAGCTCTGCGAGCTCAGCGCCACGGGAGGCCTGCCACGTACGCCCAGCTGCGCCGGTGGATCGCCGAAAGGCCGTAGCCGCGCAGCGCGATCTGGTGGCGCGGCGAGGGGTACCCCTTGTTCCGGTCGAACCCGTACGGCGGGTAGTGGACCGCCTCCTCGCGCATCATCCGGTCACGGACGACCTTCGCCAGCACCGACGCGGCGGCGACGGCGGCGCACCGGGCGTCACCGCCGACCATCGTGAGGACGGTCGAGGGAACGGGTGCCGCACGCGCTCCGAGCGCGTCCCGGCGCGCCCCGGCAGGCTCCGAGCCTGGCTCCCGCAGAAAGTCGTGGGGGCCGTCGATCACCAGCGCGTCAGGGGCGACCTCCAGGTCGGCGAGCGCGCGGCGGGCTGCCAGACGCCACGCGCCCGTCATACCGAGCCGGTCGCATTCCTCGGCCGTGGCGTGCCCGACGGCGGCGTCCGCGCACCAGCGCGCGACGTCGTCGAAGACCAGCTCCCGTCGCTCCTCGGACAGCATCTTGGAGTCCCGCAGCCAGCGCGGGAGCGTGCGGGCGCGCAGGCCAGCGTGCACGACCGCGATCCCCACGCTGAGCGGCCCCGCCCACGCGCCGCGGCCGACCTCGTCGACGCCGGCCACCCAGCGGTGCCCGTCGCGCCAGAGCCGGCGTTCGACCTCGAGCGTCGGTCGGCGCACGAGCGTGCCCCCACGGGTCGCGACGCGCCCTCCATCGGGGCCAGAGTCCTCCTCGTCCCCGTCGAAGCCCGGTCCCATGACGGGCCCAACCGTACCGAGGCCGGCGGGAGACGCCACGCACGCCAGCTTGCCGAGCGCCGGTCGCCCTAACCTGGCACGCCATGGCCCCTCGACGCGTCGCGATCGTGCCGCACACCCACTGGGACCGAGAGTGGTACGAGCCGTTCCAGGCTTTCCGCTTGCGGCTCGTCGACGTGGTCGACCAGCTCCTCGCCGTCCTCGAGTCCGATCCCTCCTACGCCCGGTTCCTCTTCGACGGCCAGACCGCGGCCGTCGACGACTACCTGGAGGTCCGTCCCGAGGCCGAGGAGCGCATCAGGGACCTCGCGGCGGCCGGGAGGCTCGACGTCGGGCCGTGGTACACGCTCCTCGACGAGTTCCTCGTCTCTCCTGAGACCATCGTGCGCGACTTGCAGATGGGCATCCGGCGGAGCGCCGCCTTCGGCGGCGCGATGCAGGTGGGCTATCTCCCCGACATGTTCGGCCACGTCTCCCAGATGCCCCAGATCCTCCGGCTCGCCCGCTTCGAGCACGCGGTCATCTGGCGAGGAGTGCCCTCGGCGATCACGTCCACCGGCTTCGTCTGGGAATCGCCGGACGGTTCGTCTGTGCGGGCCGAGTACCTGCCCTTCGGGTACGGCAACGGCTCGCTCCTGCCCGACGACGCGAAGGCGCTCGTCCAGCGAGTCCGCAGCCACCTCGAGCAGATCGGCCCCTTCTGCGTCTCGGACCTCCTGCTCATGAACGGCTCGGACCACCTGCCTCCCCAGCCTGGGCTCGGCCGCGCCGTGGAAGAGGCGAACGCGCTCCAAGACGACCTGCGCTTCGAGATCACCTCGCTGCCCGAGTACCTCGCACGGACCTCGAGGCAAGGACTCCCCCACTGGCGCGGAGAGCTCCGCTCGGGCGCACGCGCGAACATGCTCATGGGCGTGACGTCGACCCGGGTGGACGTCAAACGCGTGGCGGCTGCCACCGGGCGCGCGCTCGAGCAGCGGGCAGAGCCGTACGCCGCCCTCTTCCTCCCGCCCGAGGCATGGCCCGGACGCCAGCTCGAGCTCGCGTGGAAGGAGGTCGTCCGGAACGCCGCGCACGATTCGATCTGCGCGTGCTCCGTCGACGTCGTCGTCGACGAGGTGCTGGCGCGCTTCGCGTCCGCGCGGGCGATCGCCGACGGCGTGTCGGCACGAGCCCTCCTCGAGCTCGCGAGGTCCTTCGCCGCGCCCGGCAGCGTCGTCGTGAACCCGTCATCCCGTGAGCGCGGCGGCGTGGTGGAGCTCGCCGTCTCGGGCGGCGCTGCCATCTGGGACACGGACGCTCCAGAGCCGCGAAAGAGCGACGTCCAGATCCTCTCGGAGCATGCGGAGCGGCTCAGCGTGCTGACGCTGGACGCCGAGACGGTCCGCACGATCCTCGGGATGATCGACGGCGCGAAGTTCGAGAGCGGCGGGTGGATCGACGATGTGGTGATCGACGAAGACGACACCGGGATCGACGTCACGGTGTCCATCGCCCCCGACGAGCGTCCGCACGCGCCCATCTCCCAGGCGAAACAGGACCTCGAAGCGCGGCTCGGGGCGCGCCCTGCGGCGCCGGTCCGGGTCCGTCTCGACCGGTCGCCGAGACGGCGGATCGTCGCCCGAGCAGAGCCGGTCCCGGGGTTCGGGTGGCGCGCGTTCAGGCCCGCGCGCCTCGCCCACCCGGTCAGCGTCGTCGAGGAGGCCGGGTCGCTGAGCCTTGACAACGGGCTCGTCACGGTGCGCGCCGACGCCTCCGACGCCACGTTCTCCCTCGGCTCGCTCTCCGGCCTCGGACGCGTCGTCGACGGCGGCGACCTCGGCGACTCCTACAACTACTCGCCGCCCGCCAACGACGCCATCGTGGACACCCCCGAGTCGGTCAGCACCGCGGTGCTCGAGCGCGGCCCCGTCCGGGCACGGGTCGCCGTCACGTCGAGCTTCCGATGGCCGGACCACGCAGAAGCATCGTCCCAGCGCCGCGTGGGCACACGACCCGTGGAGGTCACGACCATCCTCGAGCTGCGCGCAGACGATCAGGTGCTCAGGGTGGCCACCTCGTTCGTCAACCCCTCACGTGACCACAGGGTACGCATCCACCTCCCCCTCCCCCACCCTGCCGCACGCTCGGAGGCGGAAACCGCCTTTGCGACGGCCGAGCGCGGCCTCGAGGTCGAGGGACGCCCCGACGAGCGCGGCCTTCCGACGTTCCCGTCCCGCCGGTTCGTCCTCGCCGGCGGGCTCACCGTCGCCCACGACGGGGTCAGCGAGTACGAGCTGATCGACGTGACCGGGAGCGGGGAGGAGGCGAGGGCGCACACCCTCGCGCTCACTGCGCTGCGCGCCACGGGAATGCTCTCCAGGCTCGGGATGACCTACCGCCCCTTCCCCGCCGGGCCTCTCACCCCGGTCGAGGGGCTCCAGCTCGTCGGCAGGCCCGTCGAGCTCCGCTACGCGCTGGCGGTCGGCGAGGTCGACCCCTGGGCGCTCGCCGACGACGTGCTCCTCCCTCTGGAGGTGGTCGAGTCCGTCGGCGGCGGCACGCGCCCGGACGCAGGGAGCGCGCTCGAGGTGCAGGGTGCCGAGGTGAGCTCGGTGCGGCGCGAGCGCGGGGTGCTCGAGGTGCGCGTCTTCAACCCGTCCGGCTTCCCTGCCGTGGTGCGCATCGGCGAGCGCGCCGGGTGGCTCGTGGACCTGCTCGGATCACCCGTCGAGCCTTTCGACGGCGCCTTCGAGCTGCGCCCTCACGGTATTGCGACCCTGCGGCTCCCGGGCGTCTGACCCAGCGGCCAGCCCCCGCGCTCGACGCGACCCGCGCTCGACGCGACCCGCGCTCGACGCGACCCGCGCTCGACGGCAACGGGGCGGCCGTCGCGTGCTCACCCGCTGAGCTCGCGCACGACGGCGTCGTCCCACTCCGGCCTCGGCGGGCGCTCCATGAGCGCCTCGAGGGCCTCTGCCGGCGACGTCTCCCCCGCGAGGAGCGCAGCGACCTGTGCGGCGATGGGCATCTCCACCCCGTGAGCCTGCGCGAGCGCCACGAGAGGCCTGGCGGTGCGCACCCCTTCAGCCACCATGTGCATCTCGGAGACGACGTCGTCGAGCCGCCGGCCGCGACCGAGCTCGACGCCGACCCACCGGTTCCGGCTCTGGACGCTCGTGCACGTCGCGACGAGGTCTCCGACGCCCGCGAGCCCGCCGAAGGTGAACGCGTGCCCTCCGAGCGCGAGACCGAGACGCACCTGCTCGGCAAGGCCCCGGGTGACGAGCACCGCGCGGGTGTTCCCCCCGAAGCCCAGGCCGTCGCACACGCCTGCCGCGATCGCGATCACGTTCTTGCTCGCCGCGGCGATCTCGCAGCCGACGACGTCGATGCCGGTGTAGACCCTGAACGTCGAGCAGTGAAGCGCCTCCTGCACACGCCGGGCGACCTGTTCGTCGTGGCACGCGACGAGCGTCGCGGCGGGGTGCCCCGCGGCGATCTCGTGGGACAGGTTGGGCCCGGTGAGCACCCCTGCCGTTCGACCGGGGAGCACCTCTGCGACGATCTCGGACATCCGTCGGCTGGTCCCGGCTTCGATCCCCTTCGTGAGGCTGACCACCGCAGCTCGTGCCGGTAGCACCGGCTCCATCGCCTCGAGCACCGCTCGGAAGCCGTGCGACGGCACGGCCACGAGCACCACCGCCGCGTGCGCCACCGCGTCGTCCAGCGACGACGTCGCACGGAGCGTCGCGGGCAGCGCGATCCCCGGCAGGTAGCGACGGTTCTCGCGCGTCGCCATCAGCTGCTCGGCGAGCTCGGCAGAGCGCACCCACAGCGTCGCCGGCCCTTTCGCGGCGAGCAAGAGCGCGATCGTGGTTCCCCACGACCCCCCGCCCACGACCACCACGCCTTCGGCGTCCACTGAGCTGCCTGCCACGCGGCCTCAAGCCTAGGGAGGGCGTGTCGCCGGTGCGAGCGCCGCACGACAGAGGTCGCGACGTCGCCCGGCGCTGCCGTACACTTGCGCGGTGATCGGCGACGAGGAGGTCGCCCGTGCCGGTGCCGGTGCGCAGGGCAACGACGCAGCGAGAGGTCGCATCGGCCAGCACGCCGTGCTCGTGCCGGTCAAGTCGTTCGCCCACGCCAAAGGTCGCCTCACGACCGCGCTCAGCGACGCGGACCGCGAAGCGCTCGTCCGCCGGATGGCCGAGCAGGTGCTCCGAGCCGCCGCGCCATTGCCCGTTGCCGTCGTCTGCGACGACCAAGAGGTGGCCGACTGGGCGCGGAGCCACGACGCGATCGTCCTGTGGGAGCCCGGCCGAGGCCTGAACGGGGCAGTGCAGTCCGGCGTCGCCCAGCTCGCCGCGCTGGGCGTACGACGTGTCGTCGTCGCCCACGCCGACCTGCCGCTCGCGCACGACCTTGCCGGTCTGGTGGGTTTCGAAGGGGTCACGCTGGTCCCGGACCGACGCGACGACGGCACGAACGTGGTCGAGCTCCCTGCCGACGCAGGCTTCCGCTTCTCGTACGGCCCCGGGTCCTTCTCCCGGCATCGTGCGGAGTGCCTGCGGCTCGGGCTCGAGGTCCGGGTCCTGCGCGAGCCGTCGCTGTCGTTCGACGTCGACTGGCCGAGCGACCTCCCCCTAGCCGATCCCCGGCCGCGCGGCGCCGGAGGGTGAGCTGAGCAGCGGAGCACAGGACCCGGAGACGACGAGACCATTGTGCGCGATGCCTCGCACCGCACGCCTTCGGAGACGACCCCGGCACGCCGCGCATCGATGACCGCCGGCTCGGCGCGCGGCCGCGGGTGGAAACCGCACGCCCGCTCGGTCGCCAAGGTGCAGGACGCCGCCCGCACGGGGCGCGGGGTCTACCTCGGCCTCGGCGCACACGGCTGGGCGTGGTCCGGAGCGCAGCGCTCGACGCTCGTCCTCGGACCTTCGCGCTCTGGCAAGACCTCGGCGCTCGTCGTGCCGAACGTCCTTTCGGCACCCGGCGCGGTGCTCGCGACGTCGACGAAGCCAGACGTCCTGCGCGCGACGGCCCGAGCTCGGGCGTCGGCGGGCTGGTGCCTCGCCTTCGACCCGACGGGGGAGCTCGAGCTCCCGCCGGGCGTCCATCGCGTGGGCTGGTCTCCGGTGAGCGCGGCGCGCGAGTGGCACGGCGCCTTGGAGGTCGCCGACGCGATGGTCCGGACTGCGCGGGGTAGGCCGACCGGCGCCATCGGTGCCGGGAGCGAGGGCCACTGGTCCGAGCGCGCGGCCGCGCTGCTCGCGCCGCTGCTGCACGCGGCGTCGCTCGACGGTGTCTCGATGCGCGGGGTGCTCCGCTGGGTCGACCGCCACGACGGCGCACCCGCGCTCGACGCGCTCTCGGCACGCCTCGGGGACGACGCCGTTGCCACCGACCTGCTCGCCGGGATCCTGAGCACGGACCCGAGAGAGCAGTCGGGGATCTGGTCCACGGCGTCGGGGGTGCTCGCCGCCTACCGCGCCCCTGGGGCGCTCGCGTCCACCGAGACGCCGCTCCTCGACCCTGACAGCTTCTGCGCGGGTGCGCACACCCTCTACGTCTGCGCACCCGCGGCGCGCCAGAAGCTCCTCGCGCCGCTCGTCGTCGCGATGCTCTCAGAGGTGCGCGACGCCGCCTACCGGCGCGCCGCGGGCTCGTCTGCATCCGACGGCGCACCCGTCCTCTTCGCGCTCGACGAGGTGGCCAACATCGCGCCCTTGCCCGACCTCCCCTCCTTGGTGACCGAGGGCCCCGGGCAGGGCCTCCTCACCCTCGCATGTCTCCAGGACCTCTCCCAGGCCCGCGCGCGCTGGGGCACGGAGGCCGACGCCTTCGTCTCCATCTTCGGCACGACGGTCGTCCTCGGGGGCATCGCGGACATGCGGACCCTCGAGGCGCTCTCGGCGCTGAGCGGCGACCGGGAGGTGCGCAGCCGCACGATCGGGTTCAGCGACGGTGCAGGGGGCAGGCAGGTCTCGGCGACCGACGCGACCGTGCTGCGCCGTCGCCTCCCTGCAGACGTCGTCGCACGCGGGCTGGACGGCTGGGCGCTGTGCGTCGACGCCCGCAATCGCCTCGGATGGGTTCGGCTCACCCCAGCCCACGACACGTGGCCATGGCGCGACTGCATCTCGCCGGACCGAGGCAGGTCGCAGCGGCTTCCCGGCAGCACCGGGTGGCCCTGGCGTGCCGGCGGTCCCACACGCAGCGACGGCGTCGGGGTCGCGCTGGGGGGCCGGTCACCCTAGGCCGCGGGAGAGCTCCAGGCCGCGATCGCGCAGAGGCTCCCGCGGTCTGCCGAGCCCCGCGAGCACGTCGTCGATCTTCCTCGTGGTCGCGAGGTGGTCGGCGAGACGGCGTGCGGGCAGCGCGCGCAGCTCCGCGGGCGTGTCGGCGCCGAGGACGCGCCAGCGGTCGCGCACGTCCCAGCGCGCGCGGTAGCGAGCGACCGCAGACGCTGCCGACTCCCAGAGGCCGAGCGCGCGCGGCGCGGCGGGCCGCGGCCCGAGGACGCGCAGGAGGTGTGGCGGCGGCACCACCGCCGCAGGGGCGAGCAGGCGTTCGGCGACGCCCGTGCCGGCGCCCCAGTCCGCCAGCATGTCCACGCAGCGCTCGACGTCCTCGGCCGGCGCGCCCACCTCGAGCGACGCGGCCCATGCACCAAGCGCGTCCCGCCTGGTCACACCACGATCAGCGACCTCGGAGACGGCCGCTGCGAACCGGTGCTCGTCGACCGACGCGTGCCCCTCGCGCAAGACCCGTCCTCCGAGAGGGAGCTCGGGAGAACAGCCGGCGTCGCGGGCGATCGAAGCCCAGCGACGTCGCAGCTCCCCGGGTGTCGGCGTCTGCCCCTTCGGCTCTCGCGTCGCCGCCCACGAGACACGCCGCGCGCGCCGCGACGCGAACGCCGGGCCCGAACCCGACGCCCGCGAGTGCATCGCGAGGTCGGCGAGGATCTCGGCGCGCCGGGCTGACAGGGCGGCGGCGAGGAAGGGGCTCACCGCCGAAAGCTCCCACGAGCGGCCGGCTCTCGGGATCCACTCGAGCCCCAGCCGTGCGCTGATGCCGTGACGCAGCGCCGCGTCGTAGAGCGCGCCCGCCGCCTTCGCGTGGGCGTACAGGCCGCGCCCGTCGATCGCCCGCCAACGCCCGTCGCTCCCCCGGGCGAGGTTCGCGACGACCACGTGCGTGTGGAGGTGGGGGTCGAGCGCCCTGCTCACGCCATGGGCGAAGGCCGCGGCGACCAGGCCGTCGACCGGCATCGCGACGCGGCCGTCGACCTGCCCCCCTGCCGGCGTGCACCGGACCGTCGCGGCACGCGCCGAGACGTAGCCCATCGCGGCGTCCACCGCCTCGTCGTGCGCGGCCCGAGCCGCAGCTGCTGCAAATGGTCCCCCGAGCGCGAAGAGGACGCTCACCGACTTCGCCGCGGCGAACGTGAGGTCGTACCCGCTCACCGCGGTCTCGCGCAACCGGAGCCGGTGGCGCCCGGACGGGTGGCGACCTGAGAGCACCGCCGCGAACGCGTCGGCGTCGACCCGGCCGACGAGACCGAGCCCTGCCGCCGCCGAGCCGAGCCACCGGCCGCCTCGAGGCTCCCGGGGACCACGCAGCCCGGCGCCGACCGACGCGGCATCGAGCTCCGAGGCGGGGTCCATGAGGTAGTAGCGCCCGGTCCGGTCGCTGATCCGCGCCACGCGCAGCATCTGCGCTCACCTGGCGCACGGCGGCAGCCCAGCACGGCGGGTCGCTGGGGAGCTGCCTACCGGCTCAGCGCCTAGTTCATGCCCTTTCATCGATTCCTATGCTATCTCCGTACCTGGCACGCAGCAGGCGCGACGCCGCATCCTGCCCGGCGTCCACGAGGTCCGGCGGCGAGACGACCCGCGCCCTCGGGCCCGCCTGGAGCAGGAGGCGCTCGAGCCACGCGCGTCCGCCTACTGCGAGGGTCACCTCGAGCGCGGACCCCGGCCCCTCGCGCACACCGAGCACCGGCACGGAGTCCGCCACCCACCGGGCATCGCCGTCGAGCTCCACCGTGACGGTCTGGGCACCGGGCCCTGGGACGAACGCGCCGGCGCCTGAGCGAACCTCGGGGCGAGGGGTGGCCGGCGTGCCGAGCGGGCGGAGCTCGCGGATCCGGTCCACCCGGAACCTCCGCACGCCCTCCGCCCTGTGGCAGTAGGCGTCGAGGTACCAGTGCCCGTCGAGCGAGACGAGGTCGAGGGGCTCGACGACACGCTCGGTCGTCTGGTCCGTGGAGGCCGAGTGGTACACGATCTCGGCCTGCTCGCCCGCGGCGGCCAGGGCCCTCACCTCTTCGAGGAGCGGCGGTGCGTCGATCAGCACGACGAGGCGTCGATAGTCCCCGATGGCCGTCTCGAGCTTCTCCAGCGCGCGTGCGAGCGCCCCGTCTGCGTCCGCGCCCGGCACCGCCAGGATCGTCCGTGCGGCCGCGGCCAGCGCCAGCCCCTCTGCCGGAGTGAGCCGCCTCGGCCGGGCCAGCTCCGTGGGCAAGAAGGCTTGCACCTTCTCGCCGGTCACGACGATCTCGAGCAGGGTGTCGGGCGAGTACGGCGGGATGCCGCAGCATGCCGCCAGCTCGAGCTCGCGCACGACCTCGTCAGAGGTCATGTCGAAACGCCTGGCGAGCTCGGCGATCGACACCTCGCCCGTCTCTGCGAGCAAAGAGACGATCGCGAGAAGCCGCCCGAGCCGCGCGCTCGCGCGTCCGCCGTGGCTGCGAGGAACCGCAGCGGCGCGTGCCGTGGCCCTCGGCTCCGGTCTCGCCTCCTCGTCTCGTCCTGCGGGGCCGTCCGTGGCCGCCTGCGAGCGCGGCGCTGCGATCTCCTTCAGCCACGAGGCGACGGCTTCACGCGCCGCCGGCGGCCCGACCACCTCGGCGTGGTCGAGGAGCCCGAGGACCCAGGAGCGCAGCACCTCGAAGCTGCTCACGCCGAGCTCGAGGAGCACCGACCCGTCGGGGGAGCGGTCGCGGACCGCGTGCTCGCCCACCTCGGCCACGACGCGCGGCCCCTCCACGGCGTCGACCCGGACCTGTACCCGCTCCGCTTCCCCGCCCCCGCCCCAGGGATCCATCGCTGCGGCGAGAGGAGCGAAGCCCTCCGGGATGACCCCGCTCCCCGCTCGGCCAGGAGCGCGCAACGACTCGATCCGGTCGACGCGGTAGGTCCGCGTGTCGTCGGCGGCGCGATCCCAGCCCACGAGATACCACCGTCCCGCGCGGAACTGGAGGCTCGCGGGCGCGACGGCGCGCGAGGTGCCGTGGTACGTGAAGCGCACCTCGGCCTGGGAGCGCATCGCGTCGAACAGCGGCACCAGCGCGCGAGGGGCGTCGACCTGTGCGAGGGGTCGCGCGTCTGCCACCCCGGACGCGCCCAGCTTTGCCAGCGCGTCCCTCCCGCTCGGATCGCCGAGGCTGACGCCTGCGACGGCGAGGTGCAGCGCGGCCCGCTCGTCGGAGGCGAGGTCGAGGTCGGGCAGGTAGAACGCGTCGGGGTCGATGCGGTACCCGTACTGCTCGGGACCCTCGATCGGCTCGGCCACCACGGGGATCCCCTCGTCGCGCAGGATCCTCTTGTCGCGCTCGAAGGCCTGGCGCCGCGCTCCGACCGAGGCAGGGTACCCGGGCACCGCGGCGGCGATCTGCTCCAACGTACGGGGAGAACGGGCGTGCAGGAGGACGAGCACGAGGTCCGTCAGTCGTTCGAGCCGGTCGAGCGTCGCCACCACGGCCAGAGTAGGACGCCGGCTCCGCCGGAGGCGCCGGCTCAGATGTGGGAGTGGCCGAAGGGGAGCGGCGGCCGTGTGACGAGCAGCGTGGCCAGCAGCCTGCGCCTGGGGTAGCCCAACTCCACCACGGCCAGGTCGCCGAGGGGCGCGCCGATGGGGCGCTCGACCTGGCGAGCGGCGAAGTGCCCCCCGAAGGCGACGAGGCACACCTGCGAGAGCCGCTTCCCTTCCACCTCGGCGGCGTTGAAGAGCAGGGGCGCGTGCACGCTCAGTGACCTGACGCTCACGAGCCTGACGCCGCGCAGCTTCCCGTGATCGTGAACGGCGTGGGACGCCAGCGCGAGGTCGACGTAGCAGCCGCTCGCCGCCGTGCCGAGCTCCTCGCGTGCTGCCGCACAGCCGCCGAGCCCGAGGGCGCTCGCGACGAGCGCCGCGCACGCAAGCAGCGTCCGCGTCCGTTCACCCAGCCTCAGGCGGCGAGGGCGCGCCGCGGGTGCCTCCGACATTCCGCGTTCCACTCCTCTCACATCACTCCGTCGCCGCGCGGCCCGCTCGGTGCCCCACCGGCTCCTCGGGCTCTCCCGGCGCCGAGTCGCTTCCCTGCACGTCTTCGCCATGTCCTCTCCGCTCGTCCTCCGGGTCGTCGAGGTCCGTCGTGGCCGTCAGCACCCCCGGCTCGACAGGGGCGCGGAGCGCGCTCCTCGGCCAGCGCCCGCTGCGCACCCCGAGCGCCAGGCCGCTCCACGCTCCCCAGCCGACGACCAGCACGAGCCAGAAGCTGATCAGCCGGTAGATCAGCACGGCGGCGATGTCTGCAGCCGTCCCTCCGCCGAAGTACGAGAGCGCAATCGTGATGCTGCCCTCGACCGCCCCGAGGCCACCGGGGGTGATGGGAAGGTTCGCCGCGAGCTGGCCGGCGCCGTAGGCGAGGAGCAGCCCCTTCCAGGGCACCGCGGAGCCGGTGGCGAGGAAGGCGAGCGCGAAGCAGACGCAGTCGAACAGCCAGTTCGTGAAGCCCCAGCCGACGATCTCGAGCGCGCCGAGCGTGGAGAGGCGCACGCGTGACAGCCGGTCCAAGAGGACGATGACCTGGCGCTCATGATCGCCACGAGGTCGCCCGACGGCGCGCTCGGAGATCTCGAGAGTCCGGCGGGCGACCACTTCGAGCGGACGCTCGTAGACGAAGAGCACCCCGAGCGCGATGGTCGCCGCCAGCGCCCCGAGCACGGCGGGCACCAGGTCCAAGGATGCTCCCTGGTCGGTCGCGAGCACCAGCCCGATCCCGGCCAGCACCGCGAGCGAGAGGGCGCCGAAGACCGTCGTCCCGACGAGCGCCCAGCTCGCCAGCATGTCGTCCGCACCGAGGCGCCGGTACCACCGGAAGCCGTACACGAGGGCCGCCGCCGGACCCCCCGGCACCGAGTTGCTGAGCGCCTGCGAGGCGAGCGTCATCCCGGCAAGGGGGACCAGGTGCGGGCGGAGCCCGCCTGCCGCCAAAAGACGCGTCTCCATGACGACGAAGGAGAGCACCGAGGCAGCCTCGGCAACGAGCGCGGGCAGGAGCCACCACCAGCGCAGGTGGGCGAAGGCTGTCCTTACCGTCGACAGCTCGCCGGTGTGCGACGACAGGACGTCGACGGCGAGCGCGAGAATGCCGAGCCCGGCGACCCATCGCATGACCGGCCACCACCGTCGCAACGCCCGCCAGACGCGTCGCCAGATCCCGCTGCCGGGATCGGCCACCTCGTGGAGGCTGGGATCTTCCGCTGCTGCTCCGGTCGGTCGGGTCGGCGTCGTGGCTCCCGCGTCGGATGGGCGGCTCCGCCGCCACGGGCGGCGGCACCTCAGGTGCTGGCGAGCATACGGCCGTGCCGCTCCACGGGCGGACCACGGCGGCTGCGACCGCTCCGGGCGAGGTCAGTTGTGGACGTACTTGATGTAGGTCAGCATCGGAAGGTAAAGGCTGACGATGACCGTCCCGACCATGCCGCCCATCACCACGACGAGAAGCGGCTCCAAGATCGAGGACAGGTTGTCGACGGTCTGGTCCACCTCGCCCTGGTAGTAGTCCGCAGCCTTGCCGAGCATGTCGTCGAGGGCGCCCGTCTGCTCCCCGACCTCGACCATCTGGACCATGAGCTGAGGGAAGACCGGGTTGGCCCGCATCGGATCCGCGAACGGCCGGCCCTCACGCACCGCGCGTTTGATCTCCTGGGTCGCCTTGGCGAGGACCGCGTTGCCCGTCGCCCGGCCGACGATGTCGAGCGACTCGAGGACCGGCACGCCCGCGGAGACGAGCGACGACAGCGTGAAGGCGAAGCGCGCGAGCGCGGCCTTGTGAGCCAGAGGTCCGAAGATCGGTGGCCGTAGCTTCCAGCCGTCCCACTTCTCCCGGCCGTTTTGGGTCGCGATCCAGCGCCGCCACCCGACGACCACCAAGACGATGGCCGCGACCACGATCCCGGCATGCCAGCTCGCGAGCGTGTTCGAGACGGCGATGACGATCTTCGTCGGCGTGGGGAGCGGAGCGTCCAGGGTGACGAACAGGCGCTTGAAGACCGGGACGATGAACACCATCATCACGACGAAGAGCAAGGAGATCACGCTCACCACGACGGCGGGGTAGGTCATCGCGCCGCGGATCTTGCGCGCGATGGCGACCTGCTTCTCCAGCTGCGTCGCGACCGATCTCAGCACCACGTCGATGGAGCCCCCGAGCTCGCCCGCGCGCACCATCGACACGTACAGCTCGTCGAACACCTTCGGATGCTGGGCCAGCGCGTCAGAGAGCGAGCGACCGGCCTCCACCCCGTCGCGCACGTCGCGGATCACCTGGGCGAACCGTTTGTTCGCGATCTGGGCCGAGAGCACGGAAAGGGCCCTACTGATGGAAAGACCCGAGTCCACCATCGTGGCGAACTGACGGGTGAAGACCGCCACGTCCTTGTTCTTGATCCGGTCGGTGACCCCGGGGATCACGATGTCGAACCGCAGAGCGCCGGCGCTCGCCG
>JAKBTL010000048.1 GCA_021844425.1 Actinomycetes bacterium
CTCTCCATGCTGGCCGACCAGGGCGAGGTCGAGCGCTCCGCCGTCGCGGAGGCGATCCGCCGCTACGGCATCGACGCCGACGCGGCCGCGCCCTTCTCGACCTGAGCCCGCAGGTCCGACGCGGCCTGTGCGGCCGATCGCTCGAGCGTAGGGACGGACGTCCCCCGCCATCGCGGCGGAAGCTCCGCGCCTCAGCTCCCAGCCCCGTCACTGTCGCGGTCGACGAGGTCGGCGATCACCGAAGTCGCCGAGGTCGGCGACCACCGAAGGCGGCGATCGGCGCCAGGAGTGCGCTCGGTGCGTCGAACGCCGTGCCTCCCGCCTCGAGGGCAGTTGCCGGTGCAGCCCGAAGACGTCGCCGGCTGGCCGAGAAGGCGACCACGGCAAGAACGGCGAACCCGGCGCACAGAGCCCATCCGACTCCGAAGCCGAGGTGGTCTGCGACGATCCCGAAGCCCAAGGGGCCGACCATCCCTCCGACATACGTCCCGACCTGCGTCACGCCGGTCGCCCGCGCAGGGGTCTTTGGGTATGCGCGCACCACGGCAAGGTTGAACAGGCCGTTGTAGCCCCAGCCGCCGCCGTACGCGACGAGGACGGCCGGGAAGAGCAGGGCGACGTCCCCGACGGCGAGCGCGCCGAATCCGAGGGCACCCACCGCGATGAGCGCGGCGACGGTCCGGAGATGGGCATCGGCCGCTCGCCGGCCCCTCAGGCCGTTGCGGTCGGCCCGCCAGCCGACGCCGACGCGCGCCGAGAGCCCGACGACGCTCCCGGCAGCCGAGAGGAGCCCGGCAAGGCCTGGGGCCACGCCGTCGTGGACGGCTCCGGGGACGACGAAGGAGCCCAAGGCGTTCGATGCCGCCACCGCGAAGGCCATCGCTGCCCCGAGAGAGACTAGCGGTCTGGCATCGAAGCTGGCCCCACTCTTCGCTTTCGGGACTTCCGGACGATCGGCCGCTCCCCCCTGGTCTGGTTCCAAGGCGTCGTTTACCGAGGAGACCGACACGCCGGCGTCGGCACGCCCAAGAGTCGCGGGTTCGGGGGTCGCGGGTTCGGGGGGCGCGGGTTCGGGGGTCGCGGGTTCGGGGGGCGCGGGTTCGGGCATGAGGGGGCGCCCGCCCAGCACGAGGACCGCACCGATGAGCAGGACGAGACCGCCGGCAGCGAGGTAGGCGGCATGCCATCCCGCCGTGACCGCCAGAGCGGGAACTGCGAGCCCAGAGAGGAGCGTTGCGGTGGGGATCGCAGCCTGCTTCACGCCGAAGGCAAGGCCCTGGCGATGGTCGTCGACCGCCCGCGAGAGAAGGAGGTTCACTGCCGGCTGCATCATCCCGTTCGAGAGGCCCGCAACGACCAGGAAGCCGAGAAGGCCCGCGAGCGAGGTGACCACGAGCCCGATGCCGACGAGCGCGAGAAACGCGAGTCCGACGGCGACGAGCATGACCCTGAAGGGGTCGACCCGCTCGGCCAGGCGACCCGCCCGGACCGAGCTGAGCGCCGAGGCGCCGAAGAACGTCGCAACAGCACCCCCGACGGCGGTCGCTCCGACGTGGAGGGAGGCCTCGAGCTGCACGGCGAGGGCGCCGGTGAGGAACACCGGAAGGACCTCGGCCGTCGCCAACGCGATGGCCAGGCCAACGCTCGCCGGCTGCCGCCGAGACCGCGCCGCGGGGAGAGCCGCCGGGTGCTCGGGCTGCGGGAGGGCCCGACTCAACTCATCGCAGGTGGCTCGGGGTCATCACGAAAGGCTAAAGGCTGGTGCGACGCTTCGGGCTCGAAGGTCCGGTCCGCTCGTCGTGGACTGCCGAGCCGGGCCGGAACCCGCAGTCGCAGTCCGCACAGGTCGCCACAGGTCGCCGTCTAGCGGGGGCTACGCGGCCTGCTCCTGTGCGTAGGCGTCCAGACGGGCGAGCTCGTCGTCGTAGATGCGCTTCAGCGCACCGGGGGCGAAGAGGCGCTCGAAGAACCCGCCTACTCCGGCGGCACCCTGCCACCTCGTCTCGATGCGCACGTGGGTCCGATCGCCGTCGGCCGTCAGCACGAAGCTCGTCACGAGCGATGAGCCGGTGTCGTGCTCCTCGAGCACTCTGCCCGGCTCGGGCACCGTGACACGCATGTGGTACCTGCGGCTGCGACCACCCGCAGAGATGACGAAGCTCACCACCGTCCCGTCGCCTGTCCCTCCTTCTTCCACCCTGAAGTCCGAGAACGCGGGCGGCAGGATCCGCTGATGGTGCGATCGGAAGTCGCTCAAGCAGCGGAAGACGACCGCTGCGGGAGCGTCGACGGTGCGGGTGGCGACAACGGTGACGGTGCTCATTCGACCTGCCTACCACTCGTAGCGCCATTGCCGAGCCAGGGAGCGCTCGCCGGTGACCACGCAGCTCGACAGTCCCCGGGCGGGGTGGGTCATCAAGCGAAGGACCCCGCCCGGCCTTCTTGCCGAGCGAGCTCGGGTGCCGCGACCTTGTGCCGAAGGAGCTCGGCTGCCGAGTGCCGGTCGCCCAGCGAGCATCGCCGCGCGGGCTCGTGAGCTTGCCGTTTTGTCAGTGCAAATAGCATTTAGTACTCTTGACAACTATTAGCCAGACCAGTCAGCAGCAGGACCCGATGGTCGACGCCGTGCTCAGCGCGAGCCGCGTGCTCGTCGCTGTCGCAGCGCGATCGCTCGCGGACTTGGACGACGCCGAGGACGTCACGCTCACCCAGTACCGCTCGCTCGTGGTGCTCGCCTCACGGGGCCCCCAGGGAATCGCCTCCCTCGCCGAGGCGCTCGGGGTCACCCCTCCGACGGCGTCTCGGCTGTGCGGCCGTCTCGTCCGCAAGGGCCTCGTCCGGCGCCGAACGGACCGCAACGACCGTCGCCAGGTCCGCGTCGCGCTGACCGAAGCGGGCAGGAGGCTCGTCGACGTGGTGACCGAACGGCGTCGGCGAGAAATCGCAGACCTCCTCAGCGCCGTGCCCGAAGATGCCCGTCGCTCAGTGGCAGCCGGGTTGCAGCTTCTCGCGGACGCGGCTGGGGAGGTGCCGGAGCAGGACTGGAGCACCGGATGGGCCCTGTGATCGTCGGGCCGACGCGCCCCGATGACCGGGCTACAGCCTTGGTGCCGAGACCGCGCAAGGTAGTTCGAGCTGGCGGAGCGCGCGTCCTCATCCAATGCCCGACGCGCTGACACCCCGCGCCGTCGAGGCCGGGGAGTCGATCGACTCCGAGCGTTCGGGCTCGCCCACTCCTGCGAGCGCGCTGCCGCCGGCCCCGGCGCCACCCCCCAGCGCGCTGCTGCAGGGACGAGCCGGCTGGCGCCGTGTCGGGAGCTGGGCAGGAAGCCACATCAACCGCATGTCGTACCTCGTGCG
>JAKBTL010000059.1:0-16500 GCA_021844425.1 Actinomycetes bacterium
GGCCTTCTCGACGTACGGCGGGTTCTGGATCGGCATCGGGCTGTGGGTGCTTCTGGCCGCTCCCCATGCCACGGGGCACATGGCCACAAACGACCTCGGCTGGATCCTGCTCGCCTTCTTCATCTTCAACACCTACATGCTCCTGTGGAGCCTGTTCGTGAACAAGGCCGTGCTGGCAGTGTTCTTCACGCTCGAGATCACCGAGCTCCTGCTCTTCATCGGGAACTTCGCGCACACAACGAACCTGGTGAAGGCCGGTGGCATCGTGGGCGTCGTCACCGCGGCGTGCGCGTGGTACACGTCGGCGGCGGGCGTGGTGAACGGGATGGCCGGCCGCCACATCCTCTTCGTGGGCAAGCCGATGAGCTTCCCCTCGACGAGGCCGGCGCTCAGCTGAGGCGCCTGCGGTCACACCCGCACCCGATTGCACGGCGGGCTCCCGCGGGAGCAGGATTGCGGCATCGGTGCTGCGCACCGGAGCGCACCAGTGCGTGCAACAGGACCGCGGGGTCGATGGACCCCTCCGTCGCCACAGGCGGCGGAGGGGTCCATCCCGATTCGTGGTCAACATGGAGGTGAGCATGTCGGCAGAGAGCACCCAGTCCGCCGAGGCCGAGGAGCTGCAAGTCAGCGAGGCCCAGATCGCGGTCCACTGGAAGGAGGAGAGCCACTACTACCCGCCGCCCCAGTTCATCGGGCAGGCGAACGCGTCGGACCCCTCGATCAGGGACCGGTTCAGCGAGGACAAGTTCCCTGAGTGCTTCAAGGAGTACGCGGACCTCCTCACATGGGACCAGTACTGGCACACCACGCTCGACACGTCGAACCCGCCGTTCTGGCGCTGGTTCGTCGGCGGGAAGCTGAACGCGTCGTTCAACTGCGTCGACCGGCACGTCCGCACCCGTCCGAACCAGGCGGCGCTCATCTTCGTGCCCGAACCCGAAGACGAAGAGACGCAGGCGATCACCTACCGCGAGCTCTACCGGCGGGTGAACGAGACCGCAGCGATGCTCCGGGACTACGCCGGGCTGAAGGCCGGTGACCGGGTCACCCTCCACATGCCGATGGTGCCCGAGCTGCCCGTCGTCATGCTCGCCTGCGCCCGGCTCGGCGTCATCCACTCCCAGGTCTTCGCCGGCTTCAGCGGCGCCGCGTGCGGCGGCAGGATCTCGGACTCCCAGAGCAGCGTCCTCATCACGATGGACGGCTACTACCGCAGCGGCACCCTCCTCGACCACAAGGTGAAGGCGGACGAAGCCGTCGCACGCGCCAAGGAAGAGGGCCACGAGGTCGACAAGGTCCTCGTCTACCGGCGCCACCCCGGCCAGTACGCGTCGCAGACCCCGATGGTCGAGGGCCGGGACGTGTTCGTCGACGAGATCATGCCCCAGTTCCGAGACAAGCTCGTGGACCCGGTCTCGCTGCCCGCGGAGGCGCCGCTTTTCATCATGTACTCCTCGGGCACCACCGGCCGGCCGAAGGGCTGCCAGCACTCGATCGGCGGCTACCTCGCCTACGTGACCGGGACCTCGAAGTACTACCAGGACATCCACCCCGAGGACACCTACTGGTGCGCAGCCGACATCGGGTGGATCACGGGCCACTCCTACATCGTCTACGGGCCGCTCTCCCTCGGCACGACGAGCGTGGTCTACGAGGGCGTCCCGACCTACCCGGACCCGGGCCGCCCGTGGCGCATCGCCGAGCGCCTCGGCGTGAACATCTTCCACACCGCGCCCACGACCATCCGGATGCTGCGCAAGGTCGGCCCCACAGAGCCGAAGAAGTACGACTACCACTTCAAGCACATGACCACGGTGGGCGAGCCCATCGAGCCCGACGTCTGGCGCTGGTACTACGAGGTGGTCGGCAAGGGCGAGGCCGTGATCGTCGACACGTGGTGGCAGACCGAGAACGGCGGCTTCCTGTGCTCGACCCTTCCGGGGCTCGAGCCGATGAAGCCGGGGAGCGCGGGTCCCGGTGTGCTCGGGATCTACCCGGTCATCTACGACGAGAACGGCGAGGAGGTGCCGAAGGGATCCGGCCGCGCGGGCAACATCTGCATCCGGAACCCTTGGCCCGGCATCTTCCAGACGATCTGGGGCGACCCGGACCGGTTCGTGCAGACCTACTACGAGAAGTACAACAAGGACCCGAAGAGCACCGATTGGCACGACTGGCCGTACTTCGCCAACGACGGCGCCACCCAGGCGCCTGACGGCTACTACCGCATCCTCGGGCGAGTGGACGACGTGATCAACGTGGCGGGTCACCGCCTCGGCACGAAGGAGCTCGAGTCCGCGGCCATCCTCGTGGACGAGGTGGCTGAGGCCGCCGCGGTGCCGGTCGTCGACGAGCTGCGCGGCCGGGCCGTCGAGATGTACATCTCGCTCAAGCCCGGCGTCGCCGCGACCCCCGAGGTCGAAGAGAAGGTGGCCAAGATCATCGAGACCGAGATCGGGAAGGTGGCCCGCCCGAAGAACGTCTGGATCGTCCCCGACATGCCAAAGACCCGCTCGGGCAAGATCATGCGCCGGGTGATCGCTGGGATCTCGAACTTCACCGACGTGGGGGACATCACCACCCTCGCCAACCCCGAGGTCGTCGAGGAGATCCGAGTCCACGTCCACGAGGTCAAGCAGGCCAAGGGGGAGGTGGCCAAGCTCTCCGAGAAGGAGGCCGAGGAGATCAAGGCGTTCGGCCAGGCCGAGTAGCGCGCCTCGATACCCCGCTGACGACCCGGGGCCGTTGACGACCCGGGGCCGCTGCGGGGCCGGTGACGCCCCGGGCCGGTGACGTCCGGGCCGGTGCGGGGCCGTTCGTGGCCATTGTCTGGGGGGAACCGGCGGGTGGCGTCGGGTCCGGGTGCCGCCGCGGCGTCCGGACCCGGCGTAACATCGGTCACGTGCCACTGCGCGCGGCAGGCCAGGTCGCAAGGTTCCGTCTCCAGTGACGCCAGGTGACTGGCTCACGGTCGTCTTCCTCTTCGCGCTCGCCTCGTTGATCCCGGTGATCTGGGCGATCGTGGACGTCGCGCGCCGTCCGTCGTGGCAGTTCTCGACCGGCCGTAAGGTGCTCTGGGCCGTCTCGCTCGGCTTCGGCTGGCTGATCCTCTGGCCCGTCGCCCTCGTCTCCTCGATCGTCTACCTGGCCGTCCTCCGACGTCGCTTCCCCCCGCAGGGCCCGCCCGGCGGACCGTACGGCGGCGGGGGCTACGGCGGCAGCCCGTACGCGTCGGGGCCCTATGGCGGCGGGCCCTACGGCGGCGGCTACGGCGGCGGGCAGGCACCCGGCCCCTACGGCGGCGGACCGCAGGAGGGCGGCGGCTCGCAGGGCGGCGGCTCGCAGGGACCCCGCCCCTACGGCGGGTACGGCTACCCGCCCGAGCCCCCTCCTCCGCTCCCGCCGCCCGCCGGCTGGTACCCCGACCCCGCCGGAAGCGGCAACGAGCGCTGGTGGGACGGGAAGGGTTGGACCGACCACCTGCGCTGATCGATCGCGTCAGTTGAGTCCTCCCCACGGCTGAAGCCGGAGGCTTCCCGTCCCGCACCCCATTTCGGTGATCCCGAACGCCTGCTGATCGAGCACACCGCCGCTCTGAAAGGCGGTCGTCGTGCTGGTGTCAGCTGCTCCAGTCGAAGACGCGTCAGCTGCTCCAGTCGAAGAGCTCGGGGGGAAGGGAGCTCGGCCGGGCTCCCTCGTGCGCCTCGTAGCCGGACCACCAGCCGGAGGCGTCGGGGGGCGTGGGGAGGCCGAGCTCCTTGCGCTCGCTCAGTGCGTCGCGCACGACGCGCTTGGAGCGCCTGAGCGCACCGAGGTCACCGGGGGAGGCTGCGCCCTCGGACCACATCTGCTCCTCGCGGTGCCACGCCTGGGTACGCGCGACGACGATCGCGTCGGTGGCCTCTGCGGCACGTCGTCGCGCGTCGGCGCTCATGTCCGCGCACACGTCGGCTGCGCGCATCCAGCCGTAGTCCATGTCCAAGAGCATGAGGCCGCGCGCGACGTCGAACGGGCCCACGATGTCGACGAGGGGGTCGATGACTCTGAGCTCCGTGCCTTCTGGGAGGGGTGGCATGAGGTTCGTCCGCTGGCGCTCCGCGAAGGCGATGGCCCCGACCGCTCGGAGGAACACCTCGAGGGCGCTCGCGGTCGCGTAATCGTGGTCGTCCACGGGAAGCTCGAGCGGCATCGCGAGGATCGCGAAGATCTGCGTCGCCCCGAGGGCCGCGGCGGCCGCCACCGGGACGTTCTCCACGACGCCCCCGTCCACGTACGCGTCGCCGGCGAGCGCCCGCGGCGGGAAGATCATCGGCACGCTGGCCGAGGCGATGACCCCGTCGACGAGGTCGACCGGTCCACCTGCCGTCCCGGGCACGGGCGTCAGCGCGTCGGACTGCACGAGCACGCCGTCCTCGGTGACGTAGCGCAGCACCCCGGCGCCGAGCGCGACCACTGCGAGGCGGAGGTCGAGCCCCGGACGTGCGATCAGCGCGGGGTCGATCGGGGCGACCCCTCGTCCCCCTCGGCGAAGCAGCTCGGCCAGCGGATCCAGCGTGAGCAGCGAGCCCGCGCGGCCTCGCATCTGCCGGCGTGCCCTGCCGAGCCTCGGAAGCGCGCGGACGACCTGGGCTGCGAGACGGATCGAGCGACCGCGACTGGGGCTCCGCGGCGGGGGGTCCTCTCCCGAACTGCCCGGCACCGGCGGCCGCGTGCTCTCGACGACCCAATGGTCGATCACCCGGCCGAACAGGGTCCCGTCGAGCGCGGCGACCCACGGCTGCTTCCCGAAGAGCAGGTCGGCTCGCGTCATCGCGAGCAGGTCGTCGTGGAGCTCGCGCGTGCGCTGCACGAGCTCCTCGCGGGTGCGAGCCTGGGCCAGCACCGCAGCGAAGACCGATCCGGCGGAGGCCGCCGTGATCACGTCGGGCACGACGCCCTCCTCCTCGGCGAGGTAGGAGACGGCGCCTGCCTCGAAGGCGCCCTTCGTGCCGCCGCCTGCGAGGACGAATGCCGTCTTCCCGGAAAGGTCCATCAGGGCATTCTTGCGTGCGCATGAGGTGGCCGAGCGCGCCGGGCCGGCGGAGCCTCCATGGAGGCGCCAACGACGACACGCTCAAAGGATGGTGTCGAGGAGGACCTTCACCTACGCCTCGAGCACCTACGCCTCGAAACTGTCGAGCACCTCGCTCTCGAGCGGAGCATCGAAGTCCTCTGGGACCACCAGCCGGCCTCGGTCGAGCCCGAACCGTCTCGAGATCCCAGGCCCTGCTGACACGAGGCGCGCCGCAGGCTCGCCACGACGCGTGATGACGACATCCTCTCCGGACGCCACGTCGTCGACGAGTCGCTGGATGCAGGGTCTTCGTGGCGACCGGCGCTTCCCGGCGCTCACCCCCCGGCTACGGCCGTGACGACCTCGACGTGGGCGCCCGCCTCGACGACCACGTCCTCCCAGGAAGAACGCGGGACGACCACCCGGTCGATCGCGACCGCGACGCCCCTGGAGCCGGCACCGAGCTCCCGCACGAGCGCGGCGACCGTGGTCCCGGCCTCGATCTCGCGCAGCGCCCCGTTGACGGACACGCCGACCGTGTGCATCGCGGCGAGCCCTGATGCGGCTAGGCACCCGCCGGTGGGGCAGCGGCGAGGTGCCGGTCCGCGGGGAAGGCGTCGAGCGGGGGAGGGATGCTGCCGGTCGCGAGGTACGCGGCGACGGCCTCTGCGGTGATCGGGGTGAGGAGGAATCCGTTGCGGTAGTGGCCCGTCGCGAGCACGAGGTTCGGCACGGCGGTCGGGCCGACGAATGGCGCGTTGTCCGGGGACCCGGGTCGCAGCCCCGCGATGCACTCGAGGAGCTCCCACTCGTCGATCCCGGGCAGCAAGAGGCGCGCGTCGTCGAGCAGCATGTGGACCGCGCCCGCTCGCACCGTGGTCTCGTAGCCACGCTCCTCGGACGTCGCGCCGAGCACCACTGAGCCGTCGGCACGCGGCACGAGGTAGCAGTGGTGCCCGTGCACCAGCCCGCGCACGATGTGGTCGAACGCTTGGTGCGTACCTGCGGTCTGTAGACGCACCACGTGACCCTTCACCGGACGCACCGGAGGGACCACGGCTGCTGGCACGCCGCCGATACGGGGCGTTTCCGCGCCTGCGGCGAGCACGACCGTCCCCGCGGGGATCAGGGTGCCGCCCTGCGTGACCACTCCGTCCGCGGCTCCGTCGCGACCGACGCTGACCGACGCGACACGCTCGGCCACCAGGTCGACGCCGGCGCGCGTGCAGGCCTCTACGAGCGCGAGGACGACTGCGCGGTTGTCGACTTGCTGCTCGCCGGGCATGAGCGCCCCGCCCCGGATTGCGGGGGAGAGGCCGGGGACGAGGGATCGGCATTCACTCGAGGAGAGCCTGGAGGTGTCGAGCCCGAGCTCGTGGCGGAAGTCGAGGAGCTGGTCGATCTCGGCGCGGTCCGACGCGTCCAGCGCCACGGCGACGGTGCCGCACTGCTGGAACCCGGTCTCCATCCCGGTCGCCTCGGTGAGCCGCGCGGCGAACGCCGGCCAGCGCGCCGCAGCGTCGAGGAAGAGGCCGACGAGCGCCTCCTCGCCGAAGGTCGCCTCGGCCACCGGTGCGAGCATGCCGCCGGCGACCCACGCCGCGCCCCGGCCCGGCGCAGGGTCGACCACGCGCACCGAGATGCCCTCCTCAGCGGACAGCCAGGCCGCGGACAGCCCGATGACGCCGCCGCCGGCGACCACCACGTCCGCTGACCCGGCCACACGTCGATCCTAGACCGCCGCCCCAGGAGGGCCGCCCCGAGAGCGCCGCCCCAGGAGGGCCGCCCCGAGAGTGCCGGCGCAGGAGGGCCGCCCCGAGAGTGCCGCCCCGAGAGTGCCGCATCGAGCGTTCCGCGACGACTCGGGCGCCCGCTACGATGACGGGTGCTCCAGGGCCAACGTCGTCCCCGGGCGCTCGTACCTGTTCCACCGGTGCCGTGACGAAGCGGCGCCCCGAGCCCACCCAGCGAGGACGACGATCCTGTGGACCCGATGACGGCACCCGCCGCCCCCGCCGTTGCGCACCCCCGTTCTGCCCCTGCGCACCCCGGCTCTGCCCCTGCCATTGCGTACCCCCGCACACCTGCCCCCGCGCACCCCGGCCTCTACGACCCGCGCTTCGAGCACGACGCCTGCGGCATCGGGATGGTGGCCCGCTTGTCCGGGGAGCGCGACCACGACGTGGTGGCGAAGTCCCTCACGGTCCTCGAGCGGCTCGCCCACCGGGGGGCGACGGGCGCCGAGGAGGACTCGGGCGACGGCTCGGGCATCTTGGTCCAGGTGCCCCACCGCTTCTTCGAGCGCGCCGCCGCTGACGCCGGGGTGGTGCTCCCGGCAGCCGGCGAGTACGCGGTGGGCTGCGTGTTCCTCCCGACCGACGCCGACGACGCCGCCAAGGCCCGCGCCCAGTTCGAGGCCATCGCCCGTGAGGAGAAGATGGCGGTCCGCTGGTGGCGCGAGGTCCCGTACGACCCCTCGTGCCTCGGCGACGCGGCGCGCCGTGCGATGCCACGCATCGAGCAGGTGGTCGTCGTCCCTGACCCCGGCGCCCCCCTCGCGGTCGTCCCTGACCGCACCGACCAAGACCCCGTCGTCCCTGACCCCGGCGCCCCCCTCGCCGCCGTCCCTGACCGCACCGACCCCCTCGTGACCGACCCCCTCGCCGTCGACCGCCTGGCCTACGTCGTCCGCAAGCGCGCCGAGCACGCCGTCGACGGGCTCTACCTCCCCTCCCTCTCCGCGCGCACCCTCGTCTACAAGGGAATGCTCACCTCGCACCAGCTGCGGCGCTTCTACCCCGACCTCTCGGACCCGGCCTTCGAGAGCGCGCTCGCGCTCGTGCACTCTCGCTTCTCCACGAACACGTTCCCGAGCTGGCCGCTCGCACACCCCTACCGGTACCTCGCGCACAACGGCGAGATCAACACGCTTGCGGGGAACCGCAACTGGATGCGCGCCCGCGAGGCGCTCCTCGCGACGCCGAACCTGCCTGGCGACCTCGAGCGGCTCTTCCCGATCTGCACCTCGGGTGCCAGCGACTCGGCCACCTTCGACGAGGTGCTCGAGCTGCTCCACCTCGCCGGCCGCTCGCTGCCGCACGCGGTGCTCATGATGATCCCCGAGGCGTGGGAGAACCACGAGTCGATGGACCCCGCGCGCCGGGCCTTCTACGCCTACCACGCGTCGCTCATGGAGCCCTGGGACGGGCCGGCTGCGGTCGTCTTCACCGACGGGACGCTCGTCGGCGCGGTCCTCGACCGCAACGGCCTGCGCCCCGCGCGCTACTGGGTCTGCGACGACGGCCTCGTCGTGCTCTCGAGCGAGGTCGGGGTCCTCGAGGTCGACCCCGGCGCCGTCGTGCACAAGGGCCGCCTCCAGCCCGGCCGGATGTTCCTCGTGGACACGGCGAAGGGCCGGATCGTGGGCGACGAGGAGGTGAAGGCGGAGCTCGCCGCCGAGCACCCCTACGCCGAGCTCCTGGCCGAGGGCCAGGTGCACCTCGACGAGCTTCCCGACCGCCACATGCTCACCCCGCAGCACGCGAGCGTCGTCACCCACCAGCGCCTCTTCGGCTACACGACCGAGGAGCTCCGGGTCCTGCTCGCGCCCATGGCGCGCCAGGGGGAGGAGCCGGTCGGCTCGATGGGCTCGGACACCGCGATCGCCGTGCTCTCCGAGCGGCCGCGGCTCCTCTACGACTACTTCACGCAGCTCTTCGCGCAGGTGACCAACCCGCCGCTCGACGCGATCAGAGAAGAGCTCGTCACCTCGCTCGCGGCGACCGTCGGGCCGGAAGGGAACCTGCTCGACGCCCGTCCCGGCGGGCCCAGGCAGATCCTCCTGCCCCAGCCGGTCATCGACCGCGACGACCTGGCCAAGCTCATGTACGTGAACGAGCACGGCGAGACGCCGGGGTTCAAGGCGTTCACCGTGGACGCGCTCTTCCCGGTCGCCGGCGCACCGATCTCCGGCGCACCCCCAGCCGGCGCACCGATCTCCGGCGCACCCCCAGCCGGCGCACCGATCTCCGGCGCACCCGTAGCCGGCTCCGGTGGCCCGGTCGCGCCGGGGCGGGCCGGGGGCGAGGCGCTCGCCGCGGCGATCGAGGACGTCCGCCGCCGGGTGTCTGCAGCGATCGCCGAGGGCGCGAACCTCATCGTCCTCTCCGACCGACACTCGACGGCCGAGCTCGCGCCCATCCCTTCGCTCCTCGTGACCGCCGCGATCCACCACCACCTCGTGCGCGAGCGCACGCGTACGAAGGTGGGGCTCGTGGTCGAGACCGGGGACGCCCGGGAGGTGCACCACGTGGCGCTGCTCATCGGCTACGGCGCCGCTGCGGTCAACCCGTACCTCGCGCTCGACTCGATCGACGACATGATCGCCGGCGGGCAGCTCGAGGGGGTGACCCCGCGCCAGGCGCGCCAGCACTACCTGAAGGCGCTGTGCAAGGGCGTCTTGAAGGTGATGTCGAAGATGGGGATATCCACGGTCGCCTCCTACACCGGCGCGCAGGTCTTCGAGGCGATCGGGCTCGATCGCTCGGTCGTCGAGGAGTACTTCACCGGCACCCCCAGCCGCATCGGCGGGGTCGGGCTCGACGTCCTGGCCGCCGAGGTGGCGGCGCGCCACGCGTCGGCCCATCCGGACCGCCCCACCTCGCGGGCGCACCGGGAGCTGGAGGTCGGCGGCGAGTACCAGTGGCGCCGGGAAGGGGAGCACCACCTGTTCAACCCGCGCACCGTCTTCAAGCTCCAGCACGCGACGCGCGCCAAGCGCTACGAGGTCTTCAAGGAGTACAGCGCAGCGGTCGACGACCAGTCGGCGCGGCTGGCCACGTTGCGCGGCCTGTTCGAGCTGCGCCCCGCGCTGAGCGGCCCGGTGCCCCTCGACGAGGTGGAGCCGGCGAGCTCGATCGTGACGCGCTTTTCGACGGGGGCGATGTCCTACGGCTCGATCTCCGCCGAGGCGCACGAGACGCTCGCCATCGCGATGAACCGCCTCGGGGCGAGGTCGAACACGGGGGAGGGGGGCGAGGACCCGAGCCGTTACGTCCCCGACCCCAACGGCGACAGCCGGCGCAGCGCGATCAAGCAGGTGGCCTCGGGACGCTTCGGGGTGACGAGCGAGTACCTCGTGAACGCCGACGACCTGCAGATCAAGATCTCCCAAGGAGCCAAGCCCGGGGAGGGCGGCCAGCTGCCGGGGCACAAGGTGTCCCCCTGGATCGCCCGCACCCGCCACTCGACGCCCGGGGTGGGGCTCATCTCGCCCCCGCCGCACCACGACATCTACTCGATCGAGGACATCGCCCAGCTCATCTACGACCTGAAGTCGGCGAACCCCGCAGCGCGGGTGCACGTGAAGCTCGTCGCCGAGGTCGGCGTGGGCACGGTGGCCGCCGGCGTCGCGAAGGCCCGCGCGGACGTGGTCCTCGTCTCCGGCCACGACGGGGGCACCGGCGCCGCTCCGCTCACGTCGCTCAAGCACGCGGGGATCCCCTGGGAGCTCGGTCTCGCCGAGACCCAGCAGACCCTCGTGGCGAACGGGCTGCGGGACCGGATCGTGGTCCAGGTCGACGGCCAGCTGAAGACCGGGCGTGACGTCGTGGTCGCGGCCCTGCTCGGCGCCGAGGAGTTCGGGTTCGCGAGCGCGCCGCTCGTGGTGTCGGGCTGCGTGATGATGCGCGTCTGCCACCTCGACACGTGCCCGGTGGGCATCGCGACCCAGAACCCCGAGCTGCGCAAGCGCTTCAGCGGCACCCCCGAGCTCGTGACGACGTTCTTCGAGTACGTGGCGGAAGAGGTCCGCGAGCACCTCGGCGCCCTCGGGCTGCGCTCCCTCGACGAGGCGATCGGGAGGGTCGACCTGCTCGACGTGCGTCCCGCCGTGCGCCACTGGAAGGCGTCGGGCCTCGACCTGTCGTCCGTGCTCGCCGCTCCCGCCGGCCCGCCCGAAGCCGCCGTGCGCCGCACCCGGGACCAGGACCACGGGCTCTCCCGGGCGCTCGACCACCGGTTCCTCCCCGACTGCGAGGAGGCGATCGAGCACGGCACCCCCGTCGAGCTGGCCCTTACGATCTCGAACAGGAACCGAAGCGTGGGCACGATGCTCGGCTCTGCGGTCACGAAGCGCCACGGCGCCGCCGGGCTGCCGGCCGACACGATCCGGCTCACCTTCTCGGGGTCCGCCGGGCAGAGCTTCGGCGCCTTCGTGCCACCGGGCGTCACCTTGCGGCTCCTCGGGGACGCCAACGACTACCTCGGCAAGGGACTCTCGGGCGGGCGCCTCGTCGTGCGGCCGCCCGAGGGCTCGCGCTTTTCCGCAGAGGAGGAGATCATCGCCGGCAACGTCATCCTCTACGGCGCGACGGCCGGCGAGGCGTTCATCCGCGGGCAGGTGGGGGAGCGGTTCTGCGTGCGCAACTCCGGCGCGACGGCAGTCGTCGAAGGGGTCGGCGACCACGCCTGCGAGTACATGACCGGGGGAAGGGTGGTCGTGCTCGGCCCGACCGGGCGGAACTTCGCCGCAGGCATGTCTGGCGGCGAGGCGTTCGTCCACGACCCCGAGCGGGCGCTCTCGAAGAAGCTCAACCGAGCGACGGTCGAGCTCGAGCCGTTGACCGACGAAGACGGCCGGTGGCTCTTCGAGGTGGTCGCCCGGCACCGCGAGGAGACGGGCTCGGCGGTCGCGGCGCGCCTCTTGTCGACATGGGCGCACGCGCTCGGCGACGTGGTGAAGGTGATGCCCCGCGACTACCGCCGCGTGCTCGAGGCGATGCAGCGGGCCGTCGAAGAGGGCCGTTCGGTCGACGACGCGGTGATGGCGGCAGCCCATGGGTAAGCCCACCGGTTTCATGGAGCACGGCCGGGAGCTCCCGCGCCGGCGCCCGGTGCCCGTCCGGGTGCGCGACTGGCACGAGGTCTACGAGCCGTTCGACGAGTCGGCGGTGCGCACGCAGGGGGCGCGCTGCATGGATTGCGGCATCCCGTTCTGCCACGACGCCTGCCCGCTTGGCAACCTCATCCCCGAGTGGAACGACCTCGTCTACCGCGACGACTGGGTGGACGCGGCAGAGCGGCTCCACTCGACCAACAACTTCCCGGAGATGACCGGGCGGCTCTGCCCCGCCCCCTGTGAGGCGGCGTGCGTCCTCGGGATCTCCACAGACCCCGTCACCATCGAGCACATCGAAGAGGAGATCGCAGAGCGCGCGTGGGCCGAGGGCTGGGTGACCCCGCACCCGCCCGCGTCCCGGACGAAGCGGCGCGTGGCCGTGGTCGGCTCGGGGCCCGCGGGGCTCGCGTGCGCCCAGCAGCTCGCCCGCGCCGGGCACGCCGTCACGGTCTTCGAGCGCGCGGAGCGGCCCGGCGGCCTCCTGCGCTACGGCATCCCCGAGTTCAAGATGGAGAAGCACGTGCTCGACCGGCGGCTCGCCCAGCTGCGGGCCGAGGGGGTCGACTTCGTGTGCTCGACGTCCGTCGGCGACCCAGGGGACCCAGGGGACCCAGGGGACCCAGGAGACCCAGGCGACCCAGGAGACCCAGGCGACCGTGCCGGTCCTGCGGGCGGCGCGTGCGCGCCCGGCGTCCGGGTCGTCCCGGCCCGCCAGCTCGCAGAGGAGCACGACGCGCTCGTGCTCGCGATCGGCTCGACGGTGCCGAGGGACCTCGCGGTGCCAGGTCGTGAGCTCGGCGGCGTCCACTTCGCGCTCGAGTACCTGAAGCCCGCCAACCTCGTCCAGGAAGGGGCGCTCGGCTCGTCCCCGATCGACGCCGCGGGCAAGCACGTGATCATCGTCGGTGGCGGCGACACCGGCGCGGACTGCCTCGGCACGGCCCACCGGCAGGGCGCCGCGTCCGTGGTCCAGCTCGAGATCCTTCCCGAGCCGCCGCGCGAGCGGGGCGCCGAGCACCCCTGGCCGCTCTGGCCGGTCATCCTGCGGACGTCCGCAGCGCACGAGGAGGGGGGCGCGCGTCGCTGGTCGGTGACGCCCACCGAGCTCGTCGGCGACGCCTCGGGCAGGGTGCGGGCGCTGCGCGGGAGCGAGGTCCTCGTCTCGGTCGAGGACGGCCGCACGAGGGTCCAGCCGGTGCCCGGCGCCGGCTTCGAGCTGCCCTGCGACCTCGTCCTGCTCGCCATGGGGTTCCTCGGCCCCGATCCCCGGGGCGCGGTCGGAGAGCTCGGGCTCGAGCTCGACCCCCGCGGCACGGTCGCCGTCGGGCCCGACTGGCAGACGAGCGTCGAGGGAGTGTTCGCGTGCGGGGACGCGGCGAGAGGGCAGAGCCTGGTGGTCTGGGCGATCGCGGAGGGCCGCTCGGCTGCCGCGGCGGTCGACCGGTGGCTCATGGGGACCACCGCGTTGCCCGCGCCCCTCGTTCCGGGCCAGACTGCACTGCGCTGACGACGGACCGGCGCAAGGCGCCGTTGCGCCGCAGGGCCGCCGGACCACGGCGGCTGCCATGGAAACGTGAGGATGGAGGCATACCCTTAGGGCGATGACGGGCTCCACCCAGTACGAGGAGGGGCTCCGTGCCCTGGGTCGTGAGATCGACGGGAAAGCGTCCTCGCGCCGCGCTCAGCGCGGCGCCCATGCGCGGCGCGGCGGCGGTCCGAGCGGCGGTCCCCCGGGCCGATCGGGCGGCGGGGGAGGCGGCGGAGGCCGCCCCCACGGTCGGCCGCGCAAGCGTCGCTGGCTGCGACGGACGCTGCTCATCACGCTCGCGGTCATCGTCGTGGCGGTCGGCGCGGCCGCCGGCTACGGCTGGTACCTGAACCACAAGATCCACCGGATCGCCGTCGGCGGGCTCACCACAGGCGTGACCACTGGCAAGGATGCCAACACCGAGAACATCTTGATGGTGGGCTCGACGACGCGCTGCGGGCTCAAGCACCAGACACCGGCCTACGGGCTGTGCACACAGGGCGTCACCGGGGTGAACGGCGACGTCATCATGATCCTGCACCTGGACCCGCAGACCCACACGGTGTCGATCCTGTCCCTGCCACGTGACCTGTTCATCCCGAACGCCCGGTCGACAGGCGCCTACAAGATCGACGCCGCGCTGGCCCAGGGCCCGACCCAGCTGGTCAACGCGATCGAGGAGGACTTCGCCATCCCGATCCAGCACTACGTCGAGCTGAACTTCGACACGTTCGCCGCCGTCGTCACACAGCTGGGCGGGATCACAATGTACTTCCCGGACCCGATCTTCGACCGGTACTCGGGGCTACGCGTCCTCACGCCCGGCTGCCACCACCTGAACGGCGTCCAGGCGCTCCAGGTGGTCCGTGCACGCCATCTCCAGTACTGGGTCCCGGGCCAGCCGCAGACATACCCCTACACATGGCCCCAGGAGGCCGAGAGCGACCTGGCCAGGATCACGCGCGACCACGAGTTCCTGAGGGTCCTCGCGTCCAAGGTCGCCCATCGCGGGCTCGGGAACCCGATCGCCGACGCCTCGCTCGTGAACGCGCTCGCTCCGGACCTCACCGTCGACCGCGGCTTCAACGCGAGCGACATGGTGCACCTCGTGCTCGCGTTCCACTCGGTGAGCATCAGCAAGGCGCCGACGGTGACCCTCCCGGTCATCGTGGACACCTTCGGTACATACACCTACCAGGGCGGCCATTTCGGCGACGTCGAGTTCCCCTCCGCCAGCGCCGACCACACGACCATCGACTCGTTCCTCGGGCTCGCACCGAACGACAACACGATGACCGGCACGCCCCTCCCACCCGCCAAGACAGTGACCGTCTCGGTCCTGAACGGCACCGGGGTGACAGGGCAGGCGACACAGACCGCGACGTCGCTCAAGGCGCTCGGCTTCGACACCGTCGGGACCGGCAACTCGACACCGGTCGGGCAGTACTCGGAGACCACGGTGAGCTACGCGCAGCGCACGCCGGCGGACATCGCGGCAGCCCAGCTCGTCGCCGACTCCCTCTCGGGAGCGGTCATCTTGAAGTACGGCCCGACCGCCGACGGCGCCCAGGTGACCGTGACGACCGGGACCGACTTCAGTGTCAACCCGACGCTCCCGAGCAACTCGCCCCCGCCGTCCTCGCCCGCGACCACGGCCCCTCCGCCCAGCGCGTCTGCCGCGAACGTCACATACGGTTCGAACGTGGCCTCGAGAGCCACCTCGACGACAGGGGGGTTCACCGCCTCGTACCCCGCGATCACCCCGCTCACGAGCTACGACCCGAGGGCGTGCCCGCCCGGGCAGGTCGGCAACTCGGGGAACTGGTAGGAGCCGGCTGCAGCCTGCGGCCCGCGGGGCAGGCGGCAGGCCGCGGGCGGCGGCTACAGCCAGAGGACCTGGCGCAGACCTCGCTCCACTTCGTCCACCAGGGATGCCGGCACGGTCCCGGCTCGCTCGGCGAGGTCGGTCTTGTCCAAGGTGACCAGCGCAGTCACGTTGACGACGGAGTCACGGGGCAGGCCGGTCGCGAGCGCCGGCATGAACACGTTGCCGGGCATGGCGGCCAGGGCGGTGTTGGACGTGACGACCGCCGCAAGGACCGTCGCCAGGCGGCTCGCGTTGTAGGTGTCCGCGGAGACGACCACCACCGGGCGGCGCTTGGCCGGCCGCGAGCCGACTGGCGCTCCGAGATCAGCCCAGTAGATGCCCCCTCGCTCGATCACCACTCGTCGGAGACGCCGGCCAGCACGCGATGTCCGGCGGCAACGGCGTCGGCGGCCGAGCCGTCGTTCTGGCCGGACGACGCGACGGCGAGGTCGATCTCGTCCGTCACCGACTTGGCGTCGAGCTCGTCGAGGTACCGGACGACCGCGCGGGAGAAGAGCTCTGAGCGGCTCATGCCGAGCTCTCGTGCGCGTCTGGTTGCCCGCTCGTAGGTGCCCTCGGGCACCGAGATCGCCGTCTTCACCGCCATCAGCTCCGAAGTATAACTTGGTATAACCACCATCACCCTCATGTCCGTCTGACGAGCTCGGAGGGACGGGCGGCACCCGTCGGCGCAGGCCAGTCGGAGAGCGCGTCGATCTGGACGTCGGTCCCGGCGTGGGGGGCGTCGAGCATCTCGCCATCGCCGATGTAGATCCCGACGTGGCCGGGGAGGCCGGGGGAGAGCTCGCCGGGCTCGAAGAAGACGAGGTCCCCGGGCTCGAGGTCGCCGACGGGCACGTGCGGAATCGTCGTCCACTGCGCTGTGGAGGTGCGCGGGATGCGGATGCCCGCTGCCGCGTAGGCGGCCTGGGTGAGCCCGGAGCAGTCGAAGCCGACCCCGGGGGTCTCGGCGCCCCAGACGTATGGGGTGCCGATCTGGTCGAGCGCGTAGCTGACGGCGACGGCCGCAGCGTCGGTGGGAGCGTCGATCGCCGGCACTGTCGGCGCAGAGGGACGAGCGTAGGCCGCCGCGTAGGAGAGGACCTCTTGTACGTACGCCGCTGTGTGGTTGTACGAGTAGATGGCGTGGT
>JAKBTL010000059.1:16600-20273 GCA_021844425.1 Actinomycetes bacterium
CGGTGCCGCTCACCCTTTCCGGATGGTGCGGTAGACGTCCTCGACGTCGGCCTGCCAGTCCGTCTGCACACTCACGACCTCGAAACCGAGCGCGTCGTTGATGGCGAGCATGGTTTTGTTGGAGAAGGCGTTGCCCGTCTGCACACGCTCGACATTGGGACGCTCCTGCCGGATCCATTCGAGCATCTCTGCCTTCGCCCACCGGGCCAAGCCCATTCGGCGATGCTCCGCGTGGATGCCAGTGCTCTGCTGGTGGACGGTGCGGCTGTCGGCCGGGTCGAAGACGACCTCGGTTCCCCCAACGCAGGCGCCAGCCGGGTCACGCACGAGGACGGTCCACCGTGTCTGGCCCGACTCAACCAAGGCCCGGTCCATCTCGGCCACAAAGGCGGTGTCGACCACCGCGTCACCGCCCTCCAGGTTGTCCCTCGGCGCCGTCTGCATGATCCGGTGCAACTCGACGGCATCTGGACGGAGGCGCTCGGGGAAGGCACCCTGCACCAGCTCCAGCGAGTAGCCACGCTCCCTCGCCGGCTCCCCTCGCGCCCACTTCGCGACCAGCTCCCAGTCGAGGTCGGCTAGGCGCAGCTCGCTCTTGCGGTTGACCCGGCCCGCCCGGCCGCCGACCGATCGTGAGAACGCGTCGCCCGCCGGCACGGTGTCGAAGGTCTCCCAGGTGAGCAGTGACCGGCCCTCGGCGATCGTCTGCTCGCAGATCACGACCAGGAGCGACTTCCCGAGGCCGTGCCGTCGGCGGGCACGGCTTACAAGCACGTCGCAGTACATTCGACGACGGTCACCTGCAGCGTCGGACCAGCAGTAGCCGACTGCGACGGGAGTCCCGTCTGGGGTTTCGACCAGCCAGGTGTGGTCGTCGTAGCGCGATGGCAGGTTGCGGGCGAAGGCTTTGTAGGCGTCGACCGACTGGGGCATTCGATTGGATCCCTGTTCGGCAGCGACGGGAGCCTCGACAGAGTGCAGAGCCCGTAGGACGTCGTCAGCGGCGTCCCGGAGGTCAATGCGACGTATCTGGAACTCGATCGGCTCGCCCACGATCGGTCATGGTCCCACCGGGTCGAGGTGCCATCAACTGAGTTTGGGTTGGCGGGCTCTCGAAGGGGACACCGGTGGCGCCGAGGTTGCTGGGCGGGCGGTCATTCCGCGCTCCCGGTGTGCCCGGCGGCGAGCTCGGACGGTCGGGCTGCGCCCATCGGGGTTGGCCAACCGGCGAGGTTGTCGATCTGCACATCGGTCCCGGTGTGGGGAGCGTCGACCATCTCACCGTTGCCGAGGTAGATGCCGACGTGGCCGGGGAGGCCGGGGGTGAACTCGCCGGGATCGAAGAAGACGAGGTCCCCCGGCTCCAGATCCTTGAGGGGCACGTGGGGAAGTGTCGTCCACTGCGCTGTGGAGGTGCGCGGGATGTGGATGCCGGCCGCGGCGTAGGCGGCCTGGGTGAGCCCGGAGCAGTCGAAGCCCACCCCTGGCGTCTCACCGCCCCAGACGTAGGGGGTGCCGATCTGGTCGAGCGCATAGCTGATGGCGATGGCGGCAGCAGTCGTCGGTGCCCCGGCGACGGCCGATGAGGCAGGCGTTGTCTCGTACTCGGCGGCGTCGCTGAGCACCTCTTGCACGTAGGCCGCTGTGTGGTTGTAGGCGTAGATCGCGCCGCGGATGTCGGCACCGTCCTTGGCACCGTTCGTGCACAGGTCCCTGGCCGCGGCGAAGATCGCGTCGGCGGGGTTGTAGGGAGAGGGCGGTGTGGCGCCGTGGGCGGGGTTGGGCGCGGTGTCGGCGGGAACGGGATGGTCGTAGGCGTAGAACGTCGGACCGGCCGCCCCGCCGACGCCGAGCTGCATGGGCCCGGCCGCCCCGAAGGCGTTGGTGCCCGACGTGACCCCGGGCAGGGTGGATTGGCCGAAGTCGGACTCGACCTTTCCGATGGCGGCCAGCACCGTCCAGGGCAGGCCCGGGCACGTGGCTGCCGCGGCCTCGAAGAGCTGGAGGTAACCGGCGGGGATGGAGGCGATGGCCTTCCCCGAGGGGATGACGTCGCTGGTGAGCGAACCGCCGAGCACTGAGGCGAGCCCAACCGTGGCCACCCCGAAGAGGGCGATCACCCCGCAGAGCAGGCCCGCCCCGGCGATCCCGACGGTGCGCAGGTTCAACGTGATCCTGCATTCGTTGTCGCGGCGTTCGTCGTGGTGACAGGGGCCGGGAGGTTCTCGGCCCGGATCATCTGCCGGAGGCTGGTGCGCGCCGCGGTGAGGTCGTCTTCGAGCTCGGTGACGCGTGCCTGGAGCCTGCGGGCGTCGCCTTGGGCCTGGGACAGCTCCGCGGAGAGCTGGCGGTTGTGGCGGGTCAGCTCGTCGACGCGCTCAGCGAGGTCGGCCTTGTTGAGCTGGTCGACCCGGGCGCCGAGGGCCAGGCGGAGCTGGTGGCTCTGGCGGTCGCGCTCTGCTCGGAGCCGGGCGATCTCCGCTCGGGCCAGGGCAAGGTCGGTGGCGACGGCCGCAGGCGTCGGGCCCTTGGCTGGTTCGTCGGTGCGGCGAGCTTGGGCGGCGGCGACGGCTGCTCTCAGCTCGGGGGTGTAGACGAGCCAGGTGGACACCTTGGCCCGGCGGGCCACCGAGGCGACGGTGATCGGCGCGGCTTCGCGTGCGAGCTCGTCGATGGCGGCGAGCACGGCGGCGCGCTTGGTCTGGCTGTCGGCCCGGCGGGCGGCGACCATCGCGTCCACTCGGGTGGTCACCGGGGTGCTTTCTTGGTGAAGGCGACGGGGACCGATGCTCCGGCTCGCAACTTGCGCAGCGTGGCGCTCGCCGCCTCGACTTCCGAGCGCTCTGTGTCTGTGAGGGCGGCGAGCTTGTCTCGCATGGTCGCCGCCACCTGGCGGTAGGCATCGGCTTGGTCAGAAAGGTTGCGCACGACGAAGTCGTCGGCGTCGATGGCGATCGCGGTCTCCCGGTCGGCGCGCAGCGAGTTGATGTGCGCCTCGATGGCCGGCAGGTACGAGGGGTCGGGGCGGTAGAAGCCGCAGCCGGCGCACTGGAACCGGATGGGACAGGCCTTGCCGCCGGCCTTGATGTTGGACGGCTCGATGCAGTTGCCGAACGGGACGGCCACCGAGCGCAGCTGGTAGCTGGAGGCGGACCCAGAAGCAGCCGCGGGCACCCCGGCGCGGTCGGTGACGTAGCGGTTCATGATCTTGATCGCTTCGCGCTTTCGCCGCAGGCTGACCGTGTAGTAGCCCTGGGTGACGGTCATCGTCCGGTGATCCATGAGTTCTTTCAGGATCTCGACCGGCACGCCTGCGTCGGCGTGGCGCTGGGCGTAGGAGTGACGGAAGGCGTAGGCGTAGACGGCGAGGCGGTCGAAGGCCTGGGGTTGGCCGTCGGGACCAGGCACGTCGCTCATGAGCTCGGGGATGGCGTCCACCCAGGCGCGCAGGGCCTGGGACAGCCTGATGGTGGTGAGATGCCCGGCGCCCGACGACTCCCGGGCGGCGGGGAACAGCCAGCCCTCGGCGCACTGAGGCAGGTCGATCCCGCCCCGGCGCACCTGCCAGGCCTGGATGATGCCGGCGGTGGCTGCGGTGATCGGCAGGCGCCGGCGCAGCCGGCGCTTCTTGTGGTTGTCGTAAACGAGGGCCCAGTCGTCCCCGTCACGCTCC
>JAKBTL010000029.1 GCA_021844425.1 Actinomycetes bacterium
CGCGGCCAGGGGGAAGCTGAGCGCCTGGCCCTTCGGAGCACGAGCCCTCCGATCCCCGGTGAGCCCGCTGAGGTCCTCTCGGGAGAGCAGGATCGCCCAGACGCCCGAGAAGCGATCATGAGAACGACGGTGGAAGCTCGTCGTGGGTCCGGCGGTGGACCCAGGCCGGGTTCTCGGGCAAGCGGAGGATGAACGCGACGTTCTCCCGGGGGAGCGGCGGTCGTACCGGACTGCGATGCGACGAGCCCCACCTGTGCGTTGCTCTGCGAAGTCGAGGTCCTCGATGACGACCGCTCCGGCGCAGTAGACGTCTGCGAGCGCGAGGGCCTGCGACATGGTGTCTCTCGCCCGTGCGTCACGGGTGAGGGCGGGCAGGCCGTCCAAGGCGAGGGAGACCGTGTCCGGGATGCCGAGGGGATTGCCGCAGCAGTCGAGCACTCAGAGCGCGAGATGCCCGACGTTCACGTCGACGGCGACCACCGGTCCCCGCCCTAGCTGGTCCAAGGTGGCGATCGGGGTGGTGCCCGTCATCCACGAGGCGTCGAGGTGGTGGCGGCGGCACGTCGGCCCTTTGGTCGTAGAGCTCCCTATCGGGCTGCCGGCTCGTGGTCGAGCGCCAGTTCGTCGCGCAGCCAGGCGACCTCCGGCCGTGGATGCGGGTCGTTGTGATCTTGGGCGATGCGGTGCTCCAGGATGCGCAGCTGTCGCTCGAGCTCCTCGCGATGCTCCGGGCGTCCGGCTGCCTCGCGCGGGCTGAGCCCGCCCAGATGCGGGCTGGGGTCGTCAATCCAGCGCCGGTAGATGAACGCCTGGAAGCGTTCATCGAGTCCGTCGGCGGATCCGGCATGCCGCGGACTGGAGGCCGTTTCGGCGCGTGTACCGACTCGTCTACCGTCGGGCTCCCCCCGAGCTTCCTCGATGGAGCGAAGACGTCGCTTCAGCTCCGTGGCGAGAGGCCCGAGGCTGCGCTCGACGAGCGCGACGGCGCCATCCAGGCGCTGCGCGGAGAGGCAGGAGAATTCGAGAACCTCTCCGCGCACGGTGAAGGTGCCGAGGGAGGTGGCGTCGCTGCCCTGGAGCTCGCCTCGCTCGTCGAAGGTCACCGGCCCGCCTTCCATGACGAGCGCGCCCGGGGGGAGCAGCGGCCGGCGCGCGATCAGATCCCGGCGGCGGGCCAGCCAGTCGAAGACGAAGTCGCTCCCGTCGTCGTCCACTGGCCTGTCGTCGTCCACTGGCCCGTCGTCGTCCACTGGACGTGACGCGAGCTCCGGCGTGCCGCACAGCGCACGCAGCGCAGCGGACCGGTCGCGCAGCCGCCAGGTCGCCTCCCCGAAGGTCACCGGATCGCCCTCGAGAGTGTGGAAGGTTCGCTCCGCCAGGCGGCTGGGCGGCACGAAGCATGCCATCTCTCTCGCGCCTTCGTTGAGCGCCCGCGCCAGTCCGGCCGCGTCGGTGCCGAGTCGGTTGGCTTCCGCGATTCGCCGCAGCTCGGCCAGGATCTCCGCCTCCTCGTTCGGCTCGTAGAAGGCGGCCCCGCCCCACAGCGCGGGCACCGGGCCGCCGCGCTCCACCCGGCAGATGAGGACGTGCCAGCGCACCGCGACCTCCGAGACGTTCGGGCTGTCCACGCGAGCGCGCGTCCCGGTGAGGACGTCCTCCAGCTCCATCCATGCGCCGCGCTCGGCGTCGATCACGCGATGCACACCGAGGCGGCTGGCGGCAATCCGCTCAGCCAGCCACCGCTCTCGTGCGGGCAGCTCGGACAGCCCGGCATAGAGACGTGCCGGCGTGTCGCCGCAGGCGAGCCGGCGGTCGATCAGCAGCCAGGCCGACGACAGCGCCATGTCGTCGTCGCCCGCCGGACGGGCCGCGCTGCCGACGCCTCGACCTCTCAGGTGCTCGACCAGCGCCGGGCCGAGCTCCTTCTCGAAGCGGTCGAACGCCCAGTGCTGCATGCGAGCCCACATCGCCTCGCATTCACGCAGGTCCTGCGCGGCGGCGTCGCGCGCGTCCAGGCAGCACTGCTTGTACTTCCTGCCGCTGCCGCATGGGCACGGGTCGTTGCGTCGCGGGTCGTTCACGTGCCGAGCATGCCACCGAGGGTCGGCCGGGTAGTGGATGCTCCGAGCGTGCCCACGGTCACCGAGGCCGGTCATCAAGCCTGCGATCAAGATTGCGATCAAGCTTGCGACGAGGCGTCGGCACTTCAGGTGACCGCGAGTCGTCCCTCGGCCGGCCCGCCGTAGCCGCAGAGCCCGGCTCGAGGCGAGTTGACGACGGGGAGGAAGTAGGCGACGCCTGGGTCGCTGCAGCGATGGTGCTCGCTGCGGGCATCGCAATACCAACACCAACACGGATCGCGGGCCACCTGAGAGCACAGAGCGCACAGCGTGGTCGCGCGCCGCCCGCCCTCGGCGCACGGGTGGACGGGCGGCTCGTTGCGCGCCAGCACTTCGATCGCAGGACCGCTCTGCGCGCCAGGTACGAGCTCCAGTGCCCGACCCACCAGCGCGGTCGTGGTGCTGAGTCGTGCTCGTCGCTGAACCGGCTGGCGGCAGTGAGCGTCTCTGCGGTCCGATGCGCCATCGAGCGGGGATTCCACGCCCACTCGCTGGCCCCGTCCACGTCGTAGGCGAAGGTCATGCCGGCATGCTTGAAACGGCTCAGATGGCCGCAGCACTCCACCCAGGTATGACAGAGGAAGGCATCAGGGTGGTCCCAGGTGGCGGTTGGCGAGGCTTCGAGGACGAGCCAAAGGGACGAGCTACCGGACTTGGAGTGCCAGCAGCAGGGTGTCGGCAGCCTCGGCGCCACCCGCCACTCTCCGGCATGCGCAGACATGGCGCTGCATGCCGGATCTCGTGAACCTCTTGCCGCAGAGCCGACACCGTCCGGACGTCTGTGGGGTCACGATCGTCCTCCGTCCGTGGGCTTCGGGCCCGACCTCCCTGCAGGCGTTGTACGTGGCTGCTCGGTGCGACAGCACTTCACATACCACGCGCCCTCGAACGTCGGTCGCGCTGTGCCTGCTGGCGCCCCCGACCGCCGGATAGTTCACGGGGTGGCTTGGCTGCGTGGAGGGTGGGCCGTGCTGTTGGCTCGCCCTGGGGAGCGCGCCCCGGCGGGTCGCCACGTCGTGTCACGGCGAGCGTGATCGTAGATGGTCGCGACTTCATCGGGAGCGAGCACGACCGGTCTCTTCTCGAGCCACTTGACGAC
>JAKBTL010000056.1 GCA_021844425.1 Actinomycetes bacterium
GTAGCCAGAAAGCGCGGCGACCGCACGGCCCGTCATGTCCGCCACCGTCGACCCGCCGCAGAAGCGCAGGCGGCCCTCCTGGCCGACCGCGTTCACGTAGACGTGGGGGATGCGGTTCTCCACGGCACGGGCCCTCGCGTACAGGGCGTGGTCGGACGCGTAGGGATCCATGTTGGCCGACACGGTCACGAGCAGCTCCGCGCCGGCTGCAGCGACGGTGCGAGCCGCCTCGGGAAAGTCGAGGTCGTAGCAGATGAGCAGCCCCACGGCGACGCCGGCGAGTGTCACCACGACGTACTCGTCGCCCGGCGAGAAGAGCCGTCTCTCCGCACCGAAGAGATGGACCTTCCGGTACACCGCCGCCAGGTTGCCCTCCTCGTCGATGCACAACGCGGCGTTCGCCATCCCGGGCGCACCCGCCGTCTCGCGGATCGCCGCGCCGACGACGAGCGCGGTGCCGTGGCGGCGTGCGCAGTCGCTGAGCGCGTCGAGCGGCCCGTCGGCCGCGTGCGCGTCGAGCGGCCCGTCGGCCGCGTGCGCGTCGAGCGGCCCGTCGGCCGCGTGCGCGTCGAGCGGCCCGTCGGCCGCGTGGACATCGATCGGCTCGATCCCCTTCAGTGCGTAGGACTGTAGGTACAGCTCTGCGAAGACCGCGAGGTCTGCGTCGGGGTGCTCGGAGACCAGCCGGCACGCCTCGCGGATGTTCGCCTCCACGTCGTGGGTGCGCGGGGCGAGCTGCGCGACGAGCACGTCGAGCGTCGTCCGGCGGGCCACGGGTCTCACCGCTCCCAGCGGTACTTCGTCCATTCGGTCACCGGCACCGCGCCCAGGCGGCGGTAGAACTGCGTCGCTGCGTCGTTCGTCACGTGCACGTCCCACTCGACCCGCCCCTCGACCATCGCGCGCAACGCGTCGAGCAGCTGTCTGCCGAGGCCGCTGCGCCGGTAGGCAGGCCGCACGTAGAGATCCTCGACCCAGGCTCCGGGGAGCGCGGCCCACGACGAGTACGTCGGATACCACAGCATGCAGCCTGCCGGGACGTCCGGGTCCTCCTCGCTGCTCGCGATCAGGGCGCGCAGCGTCGGCGCGTCACAGAAGAGCGCTGCGCGCGCCGCGCGCTCGTCGAAGCTGCAGCGCTCGAGCGCCCCTTCGTGCGCCGCGTGCTCGCGCACCATCGCAGCGATCTCGGCAGCGTCCGAGACCCTGGCCTCGCGCACCGCCACGTCAGGCTCGCCTTTCCCGCGCGCGCACGTCCGCGACGGCGTAGCCGACCTCGTACGCGAGCACCGGGTTGCACTCGATCTCGAGCCTGGGCTCTCGCTGCGCGAGCTCGGACATCGCGGCGACGAGCTCGGCGAGCGAGCCCAGGTCGACACCGGGCTGCCCTCGCCAGCCTCGGAGCAGGGGCGCGCAGCGCAGCGAGGCCCACAGCGCGAGCGCCGCGTCCGAAGAGACCGGCGCAAGCGCGATCGCGACGTCCGGGTCGACCTCGGCCGCCACGCCTCCGCGGCCGACGATCACGAACGCGCCGAACGTCGGGTCGCGCCCCAGGCCGACGAGCAGCTCGACCCCCGACGAGAGCATGGGCATCACCACGAGCGCGCGCCCGGGAAACCGCTGCCACAGCGCGTGTGCTGCGTCCGCGGCCGCGCCGGGTGCGACGTCGAGCACGACGCCGCCCACGTCGGACTTGTGGGAGACCTCGGGGTCCTCGAGCTTGAGACAGAGCGGGAACGGCATGCGGGCGACCGCGTCGGCGAGCTGGGCGTCGTTCCAAACCGTCGTGACCTGCGGGACGGCGACGCCGCCAGCCGCGAGGCGCACCAACGCCTCGGCGGTGGGCAAAGAGACGCTCGCCTCGGCGGGAGGCACGGTCAGACCCCCGCTCGCAGGAAACGATCGACCGCGCCCAGAGGCGGACGCCGCGGCACCGGCCCCAGCGCGTGCCGCGGCGAGCGCGTTCGCGAGGCGGCGCGCCGTCGGGTACACAGGGATCCCCGCACGCCGAAGGGCGGTCACGGGCTCTTCGTCGTCCGCGGCGAACGCCGAGTGCACCAGCACGGGGGTCCCGTCGCGCGTGAGCGCCGCGAGGCGCGCCACGGCGTCGAGCTCCTCCGCCCTACGGCCCCGGTAGCCCCCGAAGGTGCCCGACACCACCACCGCGTCGACTGCGTCGTCGGCCGCGCCGGCCTCGGCGCAGCGCGCGATCAGCCGGGGGTCGTCCTCGAGCCCGCCGGCGGTGTCGAGGGTGACCGGGTTGGCGCCCTCGACACGTGGCGCAGCGGGTGGGGCCAGGGCATCGAGCTCGGTCCGGGCCACCGGGCCGAGCGGGGCCAGCGGGACACCGGCATCTTCGAGGGCGTCGGTCGTGAGCACCGTGTCACCCCCGCCGTCGCTCAAGACGAGAACGCCGCGGAGAGCTCGTCGCCCCCGGGTCGCCTGGCAGGCTTCGAGCGCGTCCACGAGGGCGGCAGGGTCGGCAACCTGGCGGGCGCCGCCCTCGAGGAGCGCCGCGTCCCAGAGCCGGCGGTCCCCGCCCAGCGCTCCCGTGTGGGTGGCGACCGAACGGCTGGCGGCGGCCGAGCGCCCACCTTTCAGCACCACGACCGGCTTGCCCGCCTGCGCGCACGCTGCGAGCGCCTGGACGAGCCTTCTCCCCGAGGTCGCGCGCAGGCCTTCGACGTACAGCGCGATCGCCTCGGCGTCGGCCGAGCGGGCGTGGTGCTCGAGCAGCTCGGCGACGTCCACGTCGAGCTGGTTCCCGATCCCCGTGCAGCTCGAGACGCCGATGGTCGAGCGCGCCATGATCCGGCACAACGCGATCGCGACATTTCCCGACTGGGTGAGCAGCGCAACCCTGCCCGCAGGGACCTCCCGCCATCCCGTGAGGTTCAGCCCCACCGACCCTGCGTAGAGCCCGAAGCCGTTCGGCCCGAGCAGCCGCATGCCGGCCGAGCGGGCGACCTGCGCGATCTCCTTCTCGACCAGCGCGGCCTCGCCGCCGAGCTCGCCGAGACCCGCGGCGGCGAGCACGGCCGCACGCACCCCCGCCCGCGCCAGCTCGGCCACCGCGTCGAGCGTGCCGGATGCAGCCAGCGCGACGAGGGCGAGGTCCGGCACCTCGGGAAGGTCGTGCACGGAGCGCACGACGGGCCACCCGCCGATCGGCTCACCGTCGGCGAGCGGGTTCACGCCGTACATCGCGCC
>JAKBTL010000041.1 GCA_021844425.1 Actinomycetes bacterium
AGGATGTTGGCGAGCTGTACGCCATCTCCGTCGATCCCTCGTGGCGGGGCAGCGGTGTCGGGCGTGCGCTCATCGGTGAGGCCCGCCGGCTGCGGCGCCGGGCCCATGACCGGCGCGTCGCCACCTCAAGCCACGCCGGCCCACCCACGAGCCTTGACAACCGGTTCCCCTTCATTGAGAAGCCTTCATGCAGGTGAATCTCCTTGTCTGCGGGCCAGATCGGTCGCTAACCTCATCGGGCGCACGGGGGGGAGGATCGGAGATGTCCGGAGGCGAGTCGCGGCGTTCGGGGTACCGGTCGGCCCTCCGGTCACGGGACTACCGGTGGCTGATGGGCACCGAACTCGTCTCGGCGACGGGCGCCTGGGCGTACAACGTCGCCCTCGTCGTGTTCGTCTTCGAGCGCACCCATTCGGCTGCGTGGGTCTCCGCGGCGGCTCTCTGTCGCTTCCTCCCTGCCCTCGTGTTCAGCGCCTACGGCGGTGTGATCGCGGAGCGCTTCGAGCGCGTGCGTCTCATGATCGTGTTGAACGCCCTGGGGATCGTCCTGCAGCTGGGCCTAGCGGCGGTCGCATGGCAGAAGGGAGCGCCGGTCCTCGCTCTCAGCCTCGCCGCCCTGACCGCTCTCGTGCGGACGCCGTACCGCTCGGCCGTTGCCGCGCTCGTCCCCCAAGTCGTGGATGAGAGCGATCTGGCGGCAGCCAACGCCCTCAACGCCACCATCGACAACGTCGTGATCGTCCTCGGGCCCGCCGTGGGGGCCGGCTTACTCCTGCTCGGCGGCCCCGCCCTCGCCATCGCGATGGACGCCGTGGCGTTCCTTCTGGCCGGGCTCGGCCTCACGCGGATGTCGGCGCGCAGCGAACCGAGCGACGTGACCGACGGAGGGCGGCGCGGACCTCTCCGCCAGGTGACGGACGGTTTCAAGGCGCTCGTGTCCTCTGCGAGTGTTGCCACGTTCGTGGCCTTCAGCGTGCTGGCGAGCTTCGTCTACGGCACCGACACCGTCTTGTTCGTGCCGATCGCCCGGGTCCAGCTCCATGCCGGGACCTCGGGCTACGGCTATCTCCTCGCCGGGCTTGGAGTCGGTGGCGTCGCTGGTGCGGCGGTCGTCAACAAGCTCGCTGCGAGGACCCGACTCGCTGGGGCGATCCTCGGCGGGATGGCCGTCTACTGTCTGCCGACGGCGTTCCTCGTCGTCGTCCACCAGCCCGTCGTCGGTGTCGTGCTGCAAGCAGTGCGGGGCGCAGGAACGCTCGTCGTCGACACCTTGGCCATCACCGCACTCCAGCGCTCCGCGCCGAAGGAGATGGTCGCCCGCGTCTTCGGCGCCTTTTTCGCGCTGGTGCTCGGCGCCATCTCGCTCGGCGCCTTCGTCACCCCGATCTTGCTCCGGGCCGGCCTGCATCCCGCCATGCTCGTCTATGGCCTCGGCATCCCGGCGCTCTGCCTCCTCGCCCTTCCCCGCCTCCTCAAGGCCGACCGGCTGGCGTCAGTGCAGGCGGCTGCGATGGCTCCACGGGTGGCCATCCTCGAGCGGCTGGACCTCTTCGCCAGTGCCTCGCAGTCCAGTCTCGAGCGACTCGCCAGCTCAGCGACCGAGACGTTCGTCTCGCCCGGAACGGTCGTGGTGGCCGAGGGCGCCGATGCCGATGCCTTCTACGTCATCGAAGGCGGCGATCTCGCTGTCAGCGCCGTCGGGGAGGGGAGTGAGCCGGTCGCCCTACGGACGCTGGGAGCGGGGACCTACTTCGGCGAGATCGGACTGCTCGGCCACATGCCGCGCACCGCGACCGTCACGGCGACTTCGGAGTGCCGCCTGCTCAGGATCGGGGGCGACGACTTCCTCGACGCCCTCTCGAGCCTGAGCGCCTCGCCCGCTCTCCTCGAGGGCGCCCGGACGCGCCTCGCGCTCACGCACCCGAGCCGCTCGCTTGAGCATGCCGAGGCGGTCGACGTGGGGACCGGCGACGACGGAGCGACAACGGAGTCAGTGTCCGACTGACCTCACTCCGGTGCGGTCTGGGTCGCCGAGGATGAGCGCCAGCCCGTCGAAGGCGATGCGTGCGGGGACTGCCGACTTTGCGAACCTGCCAGCGAGCTCATGAGGGCGTCGTCGGTGCGCGCGGAGCATTGTGGAACAGGCAGACCTCGCGGCCCGCGGCGGCCGAGACCGCATACTCGCCCCAGGAGTGGGCGAAGGGAGCGAAGTCGGGTAGCTCCTCGACGAGGTACTGCGCGTCGGGGTGAGAAGGTCGACGTCGCGAGCGAGGGCGAGCGCGTTCGGATGCATCTCGCCGACGCCAACCGGGCCGGGTCCGAGGGCGAGCGAGTGATGGTCGGAGAGGTAGGCGAGCGAGCTCGTCTCCTCGCTGACCCGGAACCCGCAGGTTGGGCCGCCCTGGTGGGGGTCTCGAGAGCGAGCACCGAGTCGTCCGAAGGGTCCAACGACGCGATCGTCAGGCAGGAGCCGAGCGGAGAACCTGCCCACCCTGTCGAGGATCAGGGATTCTCGCGTTCTGCGATCAGCCGATCGCGACTTCTCGTGGTCGTCCACAGGTGGGATCGGTCGAGCAGGTTTGTGCCGCGTAGTCGTAGGCGCCCGGCGCCGGCTTCCACCCTGTGGGTGCCGAGAATCCATCCACCCAGCTCATCAGACACCGATCCGGTACTCGTAGATGAGGCTGCACAGACGGTCGCTTCTTCGGAGCTTGGCGAGTTCGATCTTCGCGATCGCCACCGGAGTCGAATCGAGGCGATTCGGTACACGCTGGTCCAGAGAGCGGTGGGGTCGGTGGGCGTTGTCATGCTCGACGTACTCGCCGAACACGGCCTCCAAGTGGCGGTGGCGAGGATGTCCGGTCAAGGCACTCGCGCCGGATAGCGCCGATCACGCGCTCGCAGATGGCGTTCGCCCGAGGGGCCTGGACCGGGGTTCTGATGACGCTGGCGCCCTCGGCGACAAAGACGGCGTCGAAGGAAGCGGCGTACCTGGTGTCGCGATCACGGATGAGGAACTTGACCGCGGTTACCTGGTCGGCGAGGCCCATGGAGAGGTTGCGGGCCCGCTTGGTCACCCATGCTGCGACCGGCTTGTCGGTCACGGCGGCGATCCGTAGGAGCCGCGGGTCGTGGTGGATCAACACGAGCACGCAGAGCCTGCGGAGAAGGACCGTGTCGACATGGAGGAAGTCACACGCCAACAGTCTTGGGTCGCGAGGAACTTCGCCCAGGTTCGTCCCGATCGCCGCGGTGACGGTACGACACCGTGCTGCTTCAGGATCGCCCAGATGCTCAAGTCGGCGATGACGAGGCCCATGGTGGTGAGCTCGCCGTGGATGCGACGTTAGCCCCAAGTCGGGTTCTCCTTCGCCAAGCGAACGACGAGCGCGGAGACTCCCTTCGCGATGCGGGGCCGATCGGGACGGCGATGCGGGTATGTCCAGTGCCTGGCGACGAGGCCCCGGTGCCAGCGGAGCATGGTTGCCAGCTGGACGAAAGGGCTGCCAAGACGGTGGCGGGACAGCAGTCGTGCGAGTCCCGCCAGCACCGCCCGGCCCGCCGGGTCCAGCGCCGGTCTATCGACATGGCGCCGCATGACGACCTCGATGGCGATGTCGGTGTCACGGCGGAACATGAGTCGAATCAGCTGGAAGACGCGGCAGAACGCTCGGGAGAGGAACGAGAGGGTCACTGCCGGAAGCTCGACGCGTAGGAGCCCAGACGTCAAAGTCCACGGCGAAGTCCGTGGATGGCGTTCTCGGCACCGACAGCCGAGAGACCTACGAGTCTCCGCCCATGATGCCGGTCCCCTCCTCGTCGGGCTCGGGACCGCCCATGACTCCATTGGTCATGCTGCACCTCCTGGACGGCGCTGCGAACACCGCAGTCGTCGAGCTTAAGCAAACGCCTGTCCGATCCCACTGTCAATGGTTCGCGCGTTGGACCATCGAGCGCCTCCGGACGCGCCGTCGATCCAGTCTCAACATGCCGTCGCCCGCCGCCTATGAGAAGTTCCATGCCAATACAACCGTCGCCGCCTGACCGGGCTACCGGAGTCGGTACACATCTTTGGCATGTGGGTGCCGAGAACTCCGTCCGCTGAGCTCAAGCGACCATCGGGGACTCGTGGATGAGACCACCCAGACGGTCGGTTCTTCGTAGTCTGATGGAGTCGGCGTCGCCGATGAGCGCCGCCGGACCGCCACTTCATGGCGCAGTATGGCGTCCTCGACGGCGAGGCCAACGTTGCCGCGCCAGATGCCTCGGATCAGCTGGACGGCGCGGCAGAACGCTCGGTAGAGGAACGAGAGAATCTTCGCCGTATGCTCGCCGCGCCGGAGACCAGGCGTCAAAGCCCAATTGACCGCCCACAAATGGCATTTTCTGCACTGACAGGGTGCGCGACGTGCTCGGCCAGAAGTTGCGCACGATCCTCTCGACCCAACCGCTGATACGCCGCCACCTCGTATCTGAGGCATACCACCGGGACGTGCAGAAGTTCCCACCGCACCCGCACAACGTCGTGACTCGTGAGGTCAAGAGCCTGATGCCAGGGATCGTCAGGAGTGCGCCGGTGCTTCACGGCCCCGATGAGTTCGACGCGCGCCAGTCCCAACTGGTACACGCCGAATAGCGAGCCCATCCGTTCAGATTCACGGGGAGCGAGTCGTGTGATCGCGAGCTCTGCCAGGACGCGATCGGCCGCCCACGCGCCAGGTTCGTCGGTCTGGACATCGAGGTCGTGAACCTCTACGGGCACTCCCTGAAGCCGATGTCCCGCGCTGCCGGTGAGTGCCCAGCGCAGACCGGCGTCGTCCAGGCGGCGGTGTACCTCCTGAAGCGCCGCGGCAAGTCCGGCTGGTAGCTCGTTGACGCGCTGGCTCAGCATCGCTGTGCTTCGTCTGACTTCGACACGGAAAGTCCGCCACGAAACGAACCAACACTCGCGACCGCAGCCGCACACCGCGACGCAAGCGCAGAGACCGCGGCTCTCAGTTCGTCTCCGCCTTCGACCTGGAAGGCGAACGGGATCGTCGCGAGCCACTCCTGTGCGTACATCGTGGGGTTGTTGGTGCTGCCGACCAGCAGGCATCCCCTCGGATGTTCCTGCAGGCGCCCCATGGGTGGGCGTATCCAAGCCGAGAGCGCCGATAGCGGCGCCTCGAAGACGACGCGCGTCGGAAAGGTCCAACCCTCACCGAGGTTCTCCTCGAGCACCGCGACGGGATCCACACCCTCGGGCGGAGTGAAGGCCTGAGCGGTCTGTACCACGGCCTGCACCCGATCGATCCGGTAGCCGCGAAGGGCGTTGACGCGGTGGGAGTGACACAGGAGGAACCAGCGACCATGCCGGACGACGACTGCCCACGGCTCCGCCTCTTCCTCCCACTCATTGCCGGCTTCGCTCCGATAGCGCAGCTGGACTCGGCGGTGCGACGCGACGGCGACGACGAGCGCGCTCATGAGTGCAGGGTCCGGATGTTCCCCACGATGGTCGGGTGCGGCAGCCGCGTACTCGCGCAGCACCGCCGCCTGGTGGCCGACGCTCTCTGGGAGTGCTCGGATCACCTTGGTGAGCGCCGAGCCGACGAGTTCTTCGGTGTCAACGGCCGCCGGATGGGCCTCGAGCACGGCCATCACGAGTCCCAACGCTTCGTCTTCGGTGAAAGCGACCGGCGCCAGACGTTCCCCGCGACCGAGCCGGTAGCCGCCGTAGCGCCCGCGCGACGACTCGACGGGCACACCGGCCTCTCGCAGGGTCTCGACGTATCGCCGGGCGGCCCGCTCGCTCACGCCGAGCCTCGTAGCGATCTGGCTCGCCGTCGCCCCGGGTCGGAACTGGAGCATCTGGAGCGTCTGTAATGCCCGGGAGGTGGGGCTTGGTGCTGACGCCACGGCACGAGGTTACGGCAGATCTTGTAAACCGGAAGTCCTTCGTCCGGTAATGCCGTTACGGTGGCGACGACGGGATCGACGGCGAAGGCAGCACCAACGATGACGGACATCCTGCTTATTGCCGGCCTGTGGCTCGACGGGTCCGCCTGGGATGGTGTCGTGCCGCGCCTCCGAGACCTGGGCCACCGACCTGTCGCGCTCTTTCTCCCAGGCCAGGGAGCACCGCCAGCGACGGCGACGCTCGACGACCAGCGCGAAGCAGTGGTCGCTGCTGCTGTTGCTGCTGCCGGTCCCGTCATCGTCGCTGGTCATTCCGCGGCCGCCACGCTCGCGTGGATGGCGGCAGACGCCCAGCCGGCCAAGGTGGCACGTGTGGTGCTCATCGGTGGCTTCCCCTCCGGTGACGGTGAGGCCTACGCCGACTTCTTCCCGGTGGTGGACGGGGTGGTGCCGTTCCCCGGTTGGAAGTCTTTCGAGGGTCCCGACTCTGCGGATCTCGACGAGCGCCAGCGCGCGGCGATTGCGGCTCGGGCCATTCCGGTTCCCGCAGGCGTGGTGAAGGGAATCGTCACGCTCGGCACAGAACGGCGCTACGACGTGCCCGTCACCCTCATCTGCCCCGAATTTTCGCCCACGCAGGCCAAGGAATGGATCGACGGCGGCGAGGTACCCGAGCTCGCGCGAGTCCGGCGCCTCGACTACGTCGACATCGACTCGGGTCACTGGCCGATGTTCACCCGCCCGCCCGAGCTTGCCGTTCTCTTGGACCGTGCTGCCAATGCCTGAGAGGGATGCACCAACGGCCGTGACCTCGGGGGCGTACACGATCGCACGGCTCGAAACAGCCACCTGGGACGCGTTCGCGGACCTCGTGGAGCGCAACAACGGGATCTACGGGGGGTGTTGGTGCATTCCCTACCACGTCGAGTACCAACGTGGCGTGAGCGATCCACGAACGCTCAAAGAGGAGCTCGTCAGGAAAGGTCGGGCGCACGCCGCACTCGTCCTCGACGCCGACGGGAACGCCCAAGGATGGTGTCAGTACGGCTATCCCGAGGAGCTGAACCTGAGACACGCCCGCGAGTATGCGAAGGGTGCGCCACCTGAGGCGAGGTGGCGGATCGCCTGCATCTTCGTCGACAAGCGTCATCGTGGACGGGGCATCGCCCGAGCCGCGCTCGAGGGCGCGCTCGCCGCGATTGCTGCTGAAGGAGGTGGGCTGGTCGAGGCGATCTCCGAGACGACCGCAGGCCGGAATGCCCAGGAGCGCTTCCTCTTCAGCGGGACCGTCGAGCTGTTCGAGGAGCTCGGGTTCGCTCGCATCCGTCAGGTCGGCAAGCACGCGTGGATCGTGAGCCGCACGCTCGGTCCGGTCGGGCCGCATGGTGCTCGAGCACCGGGGGGATCTCGTGGTCGAGACGACCAACGGGGCGAATGAGGACAACCGGATCTTCCCGATCCCCATGAGGCTGGCCGCACAGCTCGAAGGCGTCGGCCGCACCTGCGTCGCGGTGACCCCGGGCCGGCTGCGGCCCGAGGCGATGCTGGAGCACTTCGGGGTGAACGAGGCGCACTGGCCAGTCGCAGCCAAGCCCGTGGGTGCCCGAGAACCCGTCCAGCCAGCACACACGTCGCCATCCAGTCAAGACGACGCTGGGTCTGCCAGAGGACCTCACCGTGGTCCAGCAGGGCGAAAGGTCGACGTCGTTGCCGAAGACCGCCGTGACGGCGACGACCCAGCGCGTCAGGGGTGGGGGCACCTCGGCGCTGAGGCACTCGGGGCTGGCGCCACACGCACGTGAGGGTCCAGGGGGGGGTGGAGAATCCTCTCCCCGAAGACTCGCGATGACGGCCGCGAGCGCATCATCAAGTGGCTCGGAACATCGCTGCCGGACACGCCGTGGCTCTCGTTCGCCAGTCCGTCCGGCGGCACAGGTGATCCGGGATCCCCGTGACGGTGCCGTGTCCTCGGTGCCCGATCGGCTCAGTGCGCTGCCCGGCGACGAGCGTCTGCCGCGGAGGCGCGGGCCTGATGCCGATGCCGCTACTTGTCGGGCTGTGGGGCGAGTGGCAACGATGCCTTCACGCATCGGAAGCCGTTCGAGGAGCGATTGCTCGACCATCGTCGGACTGGGCTGTGGAGATAATGACCTGCTCGCCTTCGCGCCAGGTGACCGGTGTCGAGGCCGCATGCACGCGGCCCAGCTGCACGCCGTCGATCCCCCGGATGAACCCGTCCGCATTGCGGTCGACGCTGGCCAGGGAGGTGAGGGTGGTGCGCCACGGGTCCTCCTGAATTTCTAGACGTCTAATGTCTGTGTGCGCGAACCGTATCGGCTGGTGGTCCCTCGGTGATCTCGATGCTGCTCGCAGTGACCAGCAGCTGTCTGGCGGGAGGCGCTCCGATGGGACTTGAAGCAGCAGCACCAGCACCAGCGGGGGGCGGGGACCCAGCGTGCTGGGCACACCTCGTCTGCCCCGATTGCGGTGCGATCGAGACCGAGGGGCATCGTCCAGGTTGCCGCTTCGAGCAACCTGGCGGTGCGGACGGAGATCCGGCTGAGCGCTGAGGCGGCGGCTCGTGCCGATGCTCAGCTCGCCAGCGGTTCGGAGAGTCGGGAGAGGTCGACCTGGGGATCGGCGAGGAGGGCCGGATCGATCGGGCGGTCGACCCGGAGCAGCGCCTCGATGGCGTCTCCTGCGTCCCAGACGTTGGCGTTCATCGCCGCCGCCACCCGACCGTCACGGAGCCAGAACGAGAGGAACGCCCCGCCGGCGGGGTGGCCGCGCAAGACAACCTGGTCGAAGTCCGGGGCCCAGCCGCGGTACTCCATGCCGAGGTCGTACTGATCGGAGAAGAAGTACGGCGTGCGGTCGTAGACCACGTCGTGGCCGAGCATGGAGCGGGCCGCGACAGGACCCTGGTTGAGCGCGGCCGACCAGTGCTCGAGCCGGATGCGGCAGCCGTAGTGCGGATGAAAGGCGTTGGCGACGTCGCCCGCGGCGAAGATGCCCGGTGCGCTCGTCGCGAGATGCTCGTCGACCACGACGCCGTTGTCGACCGCCAGGCCGGCTGCCTCTGCAAGCTCGGCCCTCGGGACCGCCCCCACCCCCACGACGACGACCGTGGCCGGTAGCACGGTGCCGTCGGAGAGCCGCACCGCCTCTGCGGTCTTGGATCCGACGATGGCCTCGACGCCGACGCCGAAGTGCAGGTCGACGCCGTGGCCGGCGTGCAGGTCACGGTAGACGGCGCCGACTTCGGGTCCGAGGACCCGCTCGAGCGGCACCGTGGCCAGCTCGATCATCGAGACGGAGGCGCCGAGCTGGCGGGCGGAGGCGGCGACTTCCGCGCCGATCCATCCCGCCCCGATCACCACCACCTGCGCCGAGGGGGTGAGCGCGCGGCGGAGCGTGTCGGCGTCCTCGACGTCGCGCAAGTAGCACACACCTTCGAGGTCGGCTCCTTCGACCGAGAGGCGCCGCGGGGCGGCACCGGTGGCGAGGAGCAGCCGGTCGTAGGTGACCCGCTCTCCCGATGTCAGGGTGACCGACCTGTCCCCCGGGTCGATCGCGTTGACCACGGTCGAGGTGTGCAGCTCGATGTCGTGCTCGTCGTAGAAGTCGGCGGGATGGACCGCTGCGGCATCGAAGTCCTTCTCGCCGCGCAGGTACTCTTTGGAGAGCGGAGGGCGTTCATACGGTCGCGGTGCTTCGTCTCCGATGAGCACGACCCGGCCGTCGAAGCCTTCGGCTCTCAGGGTCTCGGCTGCCTTCGCGCCGGCAAGGCTCGCGCCAACGATCACGAAGGCCTTCGTGACTTCTGCCATGGTTCCTCCTGTTCAACCGTGTTCGGGTCCACCCCTGGCCGGAACCCCAACGCGTCGGTGTCCTCGCCTCGTCCGATCCCGGGATGCAACGGCTGGCCCCAGCTCGACGAGGGGTCGGCTGCGATGCCGGCGCTCGTCGATGTCCACCTCCGCCATCGCCCCGAGGCCAGTGTGCCGCGCCACGTCGATCAGCATGGCGACGTCGATCCCGCAATCGGATGGAGGACATGCCTTCGACCACCGCGCGGCAGCGCCACCTCGCCGGCGAGGGGGTTGGGCGAAGCAAGCCAGCACGGGGTGCAGGTGTGCCAGGAGCGGTGTGGGGAGGAACTCGCTGAACTGCTCGGTTGCCCCCGGCTCGTAGCCCGCTCCCAGCGCAGTCGCCATGGCCCTGCCCTTCCCGATCGTCGGTCCGCGGCCATCGCCGCGGGGGCGTCGGTGTCACCGACGTCGGGAACGACCCCAGCCGTCGATGCGCTGGAGCGGTCGTCGACCACGACGAGCTCGTCGATGCGGTGGACTTCGTCCCCCAGCGCAGTCCTGAAGGTCGCGATGATGTCCCCCTTCGTGGTCGCTTCGTAGCGCGCCGGGAGGCACACCGACACCGACGTGGCTCGCTTTGCCGAGGCGACCATCCTCGTGGGGGGTTCGCCGCGGCAGAAGCGCCGCGGACCGGCGAGCACGGTTGGGGTCATGGGCGGCAACCGACGAGGGAGAAGAACTCGGCGCGGGTCCGCTGGTCGTCGCGCACCAGGCCGGCGAGGGCTGACGTGAAGGTCACCGAGCCCGCGGTACGCGCCCCGCGTAGCGACATGCAGGCGTGCTCTGCTTCGAGGACCACGCCGACGCCCTTTGGACGGAGGGCTGCTTCCAGCCACCGAGCGACCTCGATGGTGAGGCGCTCTTGGACCTGGAGGCGACGAGAGAAGTGGGTGACCACTCTGGCCAGCTTGGACAGACCGAGGAGTCGCTCCCCGGGCAGGTAGCCGATGTGGGCGACACCCGCGAAGGGCAGCAGGTGGTGCTCGCAGAGTGAGGAGAACGGGATCGACCTCGCCACCACGAGTTCGTCGTAGGCCTCGTCGTTTGGGAACGTGGTGGCCTCGAAGGGCTCGGGGGTGAGCAGCTCGGCAAAGACTCGAGCGACGCGGCGAGGAGTGTCGGCGAGGCCTTCTCCGCCCCGGTCGATCCTGAGCGCGTCGAGCAGGTCGGCTATCGCGCGGGTTGCTCGGACGAGATCGATCTCAAGGTTGGTCGGCAGCTCCTTGCATGGTGTGGCGACGACGGCATGGCGCGGTGGCGGCGTATTCGCGACGTCGGGCAGCGGGTCGCCATTCGGCGCTGGAGCGTGGCCGTTGTCCGCCCCGCCGCCCCGTGTCGGACCCGACCACGGATCCTCTCGAGATCCTGCCTCACCGACAGTCCTTGTCGAGCATCCGGGTTCGTGGGCCGCCCTGAGACGTGGTGGCGCCGACGCGATGTCGGGATCTCGATGACGGAGCAGCGTGTCGTGGGTGTGATGGTCGGGTTCGGTACGCTCGCAGGAGTGCACGCTCCGTACGGTCCTTTCTCTGTTGCCCGTGGCGTTTCTTGGGCGCTCGGGTAGAGGGTTCCTCAGCTGGGGTTGGCGGCGCTCAGGTGCCGCGGGATGTGGGTGGTTTGCAGATGGGCGAGGGCGACCCCTGTGATCTTCAGGCCGAAGTGGCGCAGCGAGATGTCCCAGAAGTCCTGCCCACCGCCGCCGTCGCGGGCGATGATCACGATGATCTCGTTGGCGGAGTTACCTCCGACCCCCCCGGCCACGACGTCAGGTGCCATGCGCGGATGGATCAGGACGCCGAGGCGCTGACGGTCGGGACGTGCTGGAAGTCGATCCACCGGTACGTCGGCCAGAACGTCATCGCGCTGAATCACTTGTCGACTCCGCACAGGACCCGCGCCCTTGCGCGGTGCGCAGCACCAGATGGGCGTGGTGCGCGGGATCGGACAGCTTCTCGGCGGGAACCTGCGGGCGCCGCAGCGTGTGCGTGCCTTGGCGGTGACGGGCCATCGGCGTCTCCTCTCTCGCACAACGACTGCTACCCATCGTAGACGTTGCATCGGGATTTCGCCAACTAAAATTGATTTTAGAATGGGGGCTCATGGCACACGAGCGCGACCCGCTGTCCTCACTGGCACTGTTGAGTGAACCGCTGCGACGGCGGGTCTACGAGCACGTTGCCGCGTCGCGTCGTGAGGTGAGCCGCGACGGGGTCGCGGCGGCACTTGACGTGGCGCGCTCGGTCGCCGCCTTCCACCTCGACAAGCTGGTGGATGCCGGGCTGCTCGAGGTCCACTTTCACCGCCCTCCCGGGCGAGGAGGCCCGGGGGCGGGTCGACCGGCCAAGTGGTACCGCCGGGCGTCGGGCGAGATCAACGTCAGCGTGCCCGAGCGACGCTATGGCCTCGCCGCCGAGCTTCTGGCGCGGGCGGTCGAGCGTGCAGGCGAGGGGGCTGGTGATGTCGAGGGTGTGCTCGCCGACGTCGCTCGGACGCACGGCCGCGACGTCGGTCGCGAGCTCTGCTCGACGACGAACGCCTCAGCTGGCGGTGCCACCCCGCAGCTCGTCGAGCGTTTGGTTGACGTGCTTGCTCGTCATGGCTACGAGCCACGCGTGTCGGCGCGTGTCGTCACCATGGCCAACTGTCCGTTCCACGTCCTGGCGGAAGCGCACCGCGACCTCGTGTGCCGCATGAACCATGAGCTGCTCTCCGGCGTCGCCGAGGAGGCGGGGCTCCCGCCCGGCGCCGCCCGGCTCGATCCTGACCCTGAACGGTGCTGCGTCACCATCGTGGTTTGATCACTGCGGCTTGCGAGGTTTCGGCGGGGATGCGTCGAGGACGGATCCGGTCGTCAGCGGAGCGGGTTCTCCCGTCCACGCTCCTCGGGTGGCCGGGCGCCGAAGATCCGCCGCTCGGACTCGTCGATGCGGACGTCGTTGATGCTGGCCTCGCGCCGGCGCATCAGCCCGTGCTCGTCGAACTCCCACAGCTCGTTGCCGTAGCTGCGCCACCACTGCCCGCTCGGATCGTGGCTCTCGTACTGGAAGCGCACGGCGATCCGGTTGCCCTCGTAGGCCCACAGGTCCTTTCGCAGTGCGTAGTCGAGCTCGCGCTCCCACTTCTGCCGGAGGAACTCGACGATCTCCACCCTGCCGGTGACGAAGGTGTCACGGTTGCGCCAGATGGAGTCCTCGCTGTAGGCGAGAGCGACCCGCTCGGGGTCGCAGGTGTTCCAGGCGTCTTCGGCACCCTGCACCTTCTGGAGCGCCGTCTCCTTCGTGAAGGGGGGCAGCGGTGGGCGTTCCTCGGCCATGATCGATCGTCTCCTTCCTCGGTACGGGACCGCTTCGGGTGGCCGCGCTCGTGTTGGTCATACGATCATTTTCTCCTGCGAGTGGCGGCGTTCGACGAGTGACCGTGCCAATGCGCCCCCCATCAGGAAGAGCACGGCCACCCATGCTGCGACGCCCACCCAGACCCAGATCCGGGCAACCGAAGCCATGAACCCGAGACCGGCGATCTGCCCGAGGCTGAAGGAGGCGACGGTGTACATGCCGAGGGGGAACACCACGTTCCACAGTCTCGGTTCGTAGGTGCGTGGGTAGCGACGCAACACGTATCGCCAGATTCCGAGGAGCACGAGCAGGGGGATCCACCAGGTGCCGAACGCCCACAGCACGACCGACAGACCGACGACGAAGGGTCGCATCGCCGCCACGAGGGTCGTCGCGTGGGGGTCGTGGACGGCGAGGATCCCGGCGGCCGCCCGGACGCTGATGGCGGTCGCCCCCATGGCGATCCAGTAGGCAGGCCCCATCTCGGCGGGGGTGACCGCGATCACCAGGAGCCGGAGGAAGATGATCACGATGAGGACCAGGTAGAGCATGACCCCGAGCCCCCACAAGCAGACGGCCACGGCCGGCAGCTCCGCGCGGAGCCACGTCGCCGGGGCGCTCGGGGCGACGGCTGCGGCAACGATGGACAGGGATTGGGTGGCGACGACCCACACGAGCCAGGTGCCGTTGATCTCACCCAGGACCGGACGGCGGGCGGCGGCGACGATCGACCAGGGCAGCGCATAGGTGAGCCCCACCCATACTGCTGCCGCGCAGGCGCCGAGCGCGAAGGCGACCAGAGGGTGGCCGGCCAAGACAAGGCGGACGGCCAGCACGTCCGTGCCCGCGACCACGGTGAAGTAGGCCATGGCGGTGGTCGGGTCGGCCGCGCTCTGGCGGACGAAGGACCCGAACCACAAGAGCCGCGCCGCGTAGGCGAGCACCAGGCCGACAAAGGCTGCCACCGTCACGCCGAGGACGACCTGAGAGATCAGGTGGTCGCCGAGGAGGTCGGTCCCGATCGACACGATGCCCGTCGCCATCACCCACGCGAAGTAGCCGGGGTCGAGCGTCGCGATCGCCCGGCGCATCAGCCCTTTCGGCTCCGGCAGCGGCTGGGCCCGAACTCTGGGAAGGCCGGGTCCGTCGGCACCCCGGGGTGGCGTGCCGGAAGAGGCGCCCGCGGCGGCGGGCTGGCCGCCACCGGACTCCCGGAGCCAGCTCACCTCTGCCCCCAAGGGACGTCTCGGACTCCGCGGCGTCTCACGTGGTCGGGAACGCGGCTCAATAGTGAACGCCGATCCGCCGCCAGCGCCGCCCGCTGGTGCCCGGCTCGTTGGGGCGCGTCGCCTTGCGGCTGCGGTAGACGACGAAGGGTCGCCACAAGTACCCCACCGGGGCGCTCCAGGCGTGCACGAGCCGGCTGAACGGCCACACCGCGATGACCGCCCACGCCGCGGTGGCGTGCAGCTGGTAGAGGAACGGCGCATGAGCGATGGCGCGGACGTCGGGGTTGCCGGCGAAGAGCCCCCTGAACCACAGGGCCACACTCTGGCGGTAGTCGTAGCCTCCGCCGAGGAGGCCGACGCCGATCGTCTCGGCGATGCCCATGACGATCACGATGGCGAGCAGGATGAGTGCCAGCCAGTCGACGGGGCTGGTGGTCGCCCGCACCCGGGCGACGAACAGACGACGGGCGGCCAGGATGGCGACGCCGATGATGATGAGCACCGCGGCGAGCGTTCCGGCACCGGCGGAGAACCACCGGTAGGCGGCCTCGGGGATGCCGATCTCCGACGTCCAGCGCTCGGGGACCAAGATCCCGATGACGTGTCCGGCGATCGCAGCGAAGGTGCCGTAGTGGAAGACGGGGCTCCCCCACTTGAGCAGCTTCTTCTCCTGGAGCTCGGTGGAGCGGCTGGTCCAGCCGAACTGGTCGTAGCGGTAGCGCCAGATGTGGCCGATGACGAAGGTGGCGAGCGCCAGGTACGGCAGGATCACCCACCACCACAGTTGGAAGCCGGTGACGCCCCTCATCTGCGGGTGGCCCTGATCGTGACGCCCTGTCCAAGGGCCTCGGGCGGGGCGAAGGGCTCGAGGCCAACCTTCTCCGACGGCGGGCCCTCCGCTCGGTACCGGCGCAGCGCTTGGCGGTCCTTGCGGGTCGGCCCCGGCAGGGCGTCGCGCACCGCCGCCACGACACCGGCGAAGGGGCTGTCGGCCTTCACGAGGGCGAGGTGGAGGGCGTCGAGGGCCATGCGGTGCTCGGCGAGCACGCTGCCGCCGGTTGGGTGGGCGGCGGCCAGCTCCAAGAGGGCAGGGAGGTAGTCGGGAAGCTCCCCAGGGACAACCCCGAACCCTGCTCCATGGAAGGCGTCGACGAGGGCGGTGAGCGCCATGCCCCGTTCTCGGGTGTCGCCGTGGCGGTAGTAGGTCAGGTAGAGGCATACCCCTCGCCGCAGGTCGAAGGTGTCCACGTAGGTCGTTGCCGCCTCCAAGGGCGACATCCGCGCAAGCCACTCGGCGGTGGTGTGGAGCCCCGCGCGCGCCGGACCGTCCGGGAGCCTCCCGAGCGCGTCGTCCACCGCGGCCAGGTCCGAGGTGACGTGCTCGTCGGGGTAGCTGAGCAGGACCGAGGCGCAGCCGAAGACGGTTGCCGCCGCCTGGCGTCTCATGCCAACCCCCCGGCGCCCGCCGGGCCGAGCGAGCCGGGCGAGCCGGGCGAAGGGTGTTCCGCCACCCGAAGGTGGAGCCGGCCATCGCCGTCGCGCCCGGCGACCGAGGGGTCGGCCGCGTCCTCGCGGCGGAGGTGGAAGCCTGCCACGCCGTCGCCACCGGGGCCTCCTCCGCCCATGCCAGGGCCGCCCTCGGACTCGAGCGAGCACCCCGACAGGTCGTGCTGGGCGAGGAGCCGACCGGCATTCTCGGCGTGGGCGGGAGGCACGACGTAGCGGTCCTCGTAGCGGGCGATGGCGAGCAGCCGGAACAGGTCCTCCGCGTCGTTCTCGGTGAGTCCCACCTCCGCGGGGTCGACGGCGGGGTGGATTCCGAGCTGGTGGGCGCGCATGACGCACCGCACCATGGCCAGGCGGCGTAGCGCCATGCGCACGGGATCGACCCGGCCGGCGGTGAAGAGGTTGGCCAGGTATTCGACCGGGATCCGCAGTGCGTCGATAGCGGCGAAGACGTTCTCGGCCTTCGCGTCGTCGTAGCCGGCGGCGGCGGTGACGTCGGCGACGGGAGAAAGCGGTGGGATGTACCAGACCATGGGCATCGTGCGGTACTCGGGATGCAGCGGCAGGGCGACCCGGTGGCGGGCAATCAAGGCGTAGGTCGGCGAACGGCGTGCCGCGGCCAGCCAGTCGTGGGGGATGCCCTGGCGTTCCGCTGCGATGGCGACGTCCGGGTCGTCGGGGTCCAAGAACACCCCGAGCTGCGCCTCGTAGAGGTCGCCGGCATCTTCGGAGGCCGCAGCGCTCAGCACCTTGTCGGCGTCGTAGAGCACGAGCCCGAGGTAGCGAAGCCGCCCGACGCAGGTCTCCGAGCAGATCGTCGGGAGCCCCGCCTCGATACGAGGGAAGCAGAAGGTGCACTTCTCAGCCTTGCCGGTGCGGTGGTTGAAGTACACCTTCTTGTACGGACATCCCGACACGCAGAACCGCCAGCCTCGGCAGCGGTCCTGATCGACCAGGACGATGCCGTCTTCCTCCCGCTTGTACATCGCCCCTGACGGGCACGAGGCGACACACGACGGGTTGAGGCAGTGCTCGCAGATGCGCGGAAGGTAGAACATGAAGACCGACTCGAAGTCCAGCTTCACCTTGTCTGCCATGGCCACGATGTTGGGGTCCGACAGCGCCCGGGCGGGCGCGCCGGCCAGGTCGTCCTCCCAGTTCGCCCCCCAGGTCGGGTTCATCTCCTTGCCCGTCAGGGCCGAGCGCGTGGAGACCGATGGGGCTTTGGTGCCGGCGGGTGCCGTGATCAGGTGGGCGTAGTCGTAGCTGTAGGGCTCGTGGTAGTCCTCGATGGTGGGCAGGTCCGGGTTGTAGAAGATCGATGCCAGCTTCTTCAACCGGCTCCCGGCCTTCAGCGCCAGACGACCCTTCTTGTCGAGCGTCCAGCCGCCCTTCCACTGCTCCTGGTCTTCGTAGCGGGCCGGGTAGCCGAGGCCGGGCTTGGTCTCGACGTTGTTGAAGTAGACGTACTCGGTGCCCGGCCGGTTGGTCCAGGTCTGCTTGCAGGTGACCGAGCACGTGTGGCAGCCGATGCACTTGTCGAGGTTCATCACCATGCACACCTGGGCCATGATCCTCATCGGGCGGTACCCATCAGAACTCGACCTCCTGGGAGCGCCGCCGGATCACCGCCAGCTCGTCACGTTGGGAGCCGGTCGGTCCGTAGTAGTTGAACCCGGCGGACAGCTGGGCGTAGCCGCCGATCATGTGTGACGGCTTCATCACCACCCGGGTGAGGGAGTTGTCGGTCCCGCCGTGCAACCCCGAGGTCTCCGACACCGGCATCTGGAGATGGCGGTCGATGGCGTGGTACATGAGGACCGTCCCGGGTGGCACCCGGTGGGTGACCGCGGCGCGGGCCACGGTCACGCCGTTGCGGTTGTAGGCCTCGATCCAGTCGTTGTCGGCCACGCCGATGCGAGCCGCGTCGAGGTCGTTCACCCAGATCACCGGGCCTCCCCGGAAGAGGTTGAGCATGTGCAGGTTGTCCTGGTACTCCGAGTGGATCGACCACTTGGAATGCGGAGTGAGGTAACGGGCGACGAGCTGTGGGCGGTCCGGGTCGCCGCGGCGCTGGTCGCCGAAGGTCTCGGCGATGCCGAGCGCCGGGCGGTAGGTGGGCAACATCTCGCCGAGCTCGGCCATCCAGTCGTGGTCCAAGAAGAAGTGCTGGCGGCCGGTCAGGGTGTGCCAGGGCTTCAGGCGGTCGACGTTGACCGTGAAGGGGGAGTAGCGGCGACGCTCGGACTCCGCCCCCGACCATTCCGGGGAGCAGATGACTGCCCGGGGCTGGGTGACGGTGTCGGCGAAGGTGATCCGGTCCCCGGCCCGCTCGTGGGCCAGGTCGGCGAGGGCGACCCCGGTCCGCTCCTCGAGCGCCTCGAAACCGGCCACCGCAAGGCGGCCGTTGGTCGTCCCCGACAGCGCCAGGATGGCCTCGCAGAACAGGTCGTCGCGATCGATGCGCGGTCGGCCGTCGGCGATCCCGCCGCGCGTGGCCCCGTTTCTCGATACCAGCCAGGGTACCTCGGTGCCGACGGGGAGGGTGACCCCTTTGGTGGTGGCACCAGCGTCGTCGATGAGCGGGCCGAGTGCCCGCCAGCGCTCGGCCAGGTGCGGGTAGTCGCGCTCCACGACGACCAGACGCGGCATGGTCTTGCCTGGGATCGCCTCGCACTCGCCTGCCGCCCAGTCGAGTGCCCGACCGCCGGGCTGGGCGCACTCGTCGGGGGTGTCATGACCGAGAGGGACCGCCAGCAGATCGCGGCGCACCCCGAGGCGTCCTTCGGCCAGGCGGGAGAACTCGGTGGCGAGGTCGCCGAAGATGTCGAAGTCGCTCCGCGCCTCCCAGGGAGGGGCGATCGCAGGGTTGAAGGAGTGCACGAAGGGGTGCATGTCGGTCGAGGACAGGTCGTGCTTCTCGTACCAGGTCGCGGTCGGTAGCACCACATCGGCGTAGATGCCCGTCGAGACCATCCGGAAGTCGATGTTGACCAGCAGGTCGAGCTTGCCTTCCGGCGCCTCGTGCCGCCATGCGACCTCGTCCGGCCGAGCCTCGGGTGGGCACTCGGTGGCGGCCACGGCGTTATCCGCGCCCAGCAGGTGGCGCAGGAAGTACTCGTGACCCTTTCCCGAGGATCCGAGCAGGTTCGAGCGCCACACGGTGAGGACGCGGGGAAAGTTCGCCGGATCGTCGGGATCGGATGCCGCGAAATGCAGCCGCCCAGCTCGGAGCTCGCCCACCACGTAGTCCCCCACGCGCTTGCCTGCGGCCTCGTCGGCGAGGTCGAGCGGATTGCGATCGAACGCGGGGTGGGAGGCGATCCAGCCTTGGCGAGCCGCATACGCGTAGAGGTCCGCCATCGACTTGCCTGAGAAGCGACTCGCCCCGAGTGGCGAGGACAGCGCGTCGGCACGGGCGCCCTCGTAGCGCCACTGGTCGGTCGCCAGGTACCAGTACGGAGTGGCGGGCTGGTGCCGGGTGGGGCGGACCCAGTCGTGGGCGAAGGCCAGGGTGAACCAGCCGGTGAGCGGGCGGACCTTCTCTTGGCCGACGTAGTGCGCCCACCCGCCGCCGTTCACCCCCTCACAGCCGCCCAGCATGAGCAGGGAGAGGAACGTCCGGTAGATCTGGTCGGAGTGGAACCAGTGGTTGGTGCCAGCACCCATGGCGATCATGGACCGGCCCCCTGACACCTCGGCGTTGCGGGCGAACTCCCGTGCCACCCGCGCGCACGCCGACGCAGGTACCGAGGTGATCTTCTCCTGCCAGGCCGGCGTGTAGGGGGCCCCGGCGTCGTCGTAGCCCGAGGGCCAGTCGCCTGGGAGGCCTGGACGGCCGACG
>JAKBTL010000069.1 GCA_021844425.1 Actinomycetes bacterium
CGACGAGGGTCGCCGCCAGTTCGAGGAGTTCGCCGCGGTCTACGAGGCGCGCCAGGTGGCCTCGCACCTGGCCGAGCTGCGCACAGCAGCCGGTCTGTCGCAGCGCGAAGTTGCCAAGCGGGCCGGGATTGACCAGGCCGATTTGTCGCGTATCGAGTCAGCGCAGGTCACTCCGTCCCTGCCCACGCTGTTGCGCCTGCTCGACGTGGTGGGCGGCACGCTCGTAGTGGCCCACAAGCGGGCGCCTCGTCGAGAGTCAGCGAAGGCGCCGACCGCGACCACCAGCGCTGCTGGGAACGCCCGACCGCGGGCGTCTGCCGCCGCGAGCACCACGAAGGTAGACCGAGCTACTCGCACGGCACCCACCGTGCGGTCGTCTGCCAAGACCGCCGCCGCCAAGAGGTCCGCATGAGCTGGTAAGTGGCCTGGCCGTCTGCGCTCAGTGCCTGCTGGCGCGCGACGGCGATTGACCAGCGCCTAGCCCGCTCGGTCGAGATTTCCAGATACCACGAGCTCGTCATGACCGGCGACCGTCGAGGGGCTTTAGCCGTCCCGCCATGCAGGTGACGTCCGCTCGCCAGCCGATGTCAGCGCCGGGCAGGTCGAGGACTCCCGCCGCACGGAGGCGGTCGATGACGTCTGCGCTCAGCTTGCCTGCCGGCCTCCTTGGTGCGCCTGCGTGAGGGCGTCATCGGTGACGTCGTGGCTGGCTACCTGGTGGCCGCGGTCGCCGTGCTCGCTGTTTCCCTGCTGCGACCCCTCGCCTACTGGGCCGTTGACGTCGTCGAGCCGACGGCTGTCGGGAACCTCTTGCGACGCCCCGGAGCCGTACCGACCGGTGGCAATCCGGCGCCCGAGCCACAGCTTGGTTCGGCCCTGGTGGGCGATACGCAACAACAGATCGCACCGTAGCGTTCCGATGAAGCCGTTGACATACCTTCAGGGGACAAACCCGAAGGCCGAGGTCCAAAGCCTCCCCCGCCACCACGGAGGTCGTGTGGGCGCAGCCCGGGTCGGCGAGCACATCGCCCACGGCATCATCTGTCAGTTCAGCTGCTGCCGGCGCCCCCTGCCTTCACATGAAACGTCTGCTCGATCAGTTGGGCGAGGCGTTGGGCGGTCATCCCGCCGACCTGGCGGCCTAGCAGCTTGCCTTGGGCGGAAATGAAGAAGGTGGTGGGCAAGCCGTACACGCCGTAGTCGTTGGCCGCGCTGGCGTGCGGGTCGAAGCCGAGTGGGTACTTGACTCCGGTCTGGGAGGCGAAGCTGAGGGCGGCGCCACGTTGGTCGTTGGTGTCGATCCCGACGAAGGCGACACTTCCTTGGAGCCGTCGGGCGGTGGCGGCGAGGGCGGGCATCTCCTTTCGGCAAGGCGGGCACCACGATGCCCAGAAGTTGAGCACCACCGGCTTGCCGGCGAACTGGCTGAGGCTCACCGTTGCGGCCGGGTCCCGGAGGCTCGGGAGGGACCACGACGGTGCGGGCTGACCGTTCCCCTTGTCGAAGACGCCTCCGGTCGACGTGAAGATCTGGTTGGAGGTGGCGTGCAGCGTGTTGCTGGCTTTGACGATCTGGCTGATGCCGATCCCGCCAAGTGCGCCGGCCAGCGTGGCTGCCGCGGCGACGATCCACCATCGTCTCGACGCCCGCTCTCGCCGCGGCGGGGCAGGGCTGGTGTCGGGGGGTGCGGCGGCCGCGCTCGTGCTCACAGTGGTGGCCATCCCAGCCGGGCGAACTGGCTCTGCAAGGGGATGAAGAGGCTCTTCCACTCGCCGGTGACGAAGAGGATTCCGACGCCGACGAGGAGGATGCCGCCGGCGATCTCGATCGCCCGTCCTCGGCGCCGGAGCCACGCGAGCGAGGTGCGCGCCCGCGAGTAACCGAGGGCGAGGGCGACGAAGGGGATGCCGAGCCCGAGGGAGTAGAGCGCGAGTAGGACCCCGCCGGCGACGACCGTGCGGCCGGCGCTCGCCACCGCCAGGACCGTGGCGAGGACGGGGCCGAGGCACGGCGTCCAGCCGAAGGCGAAGGCCATGCCGAGCGGGAAGGCACCCTTTGGACCCTGGGGCACCTTGGAGAGGTCGAAGCGGCGTTCGCGGGCGAGGAACGGCACTCGCAGCAGCCCGAGCATGGCGAGGCCGAGCACGATGATGAATGCTCCGGCAACGTCCAAGATCACCCCGAGGTGACGCAACAGGAGCGAGCCGACGAGGGTGGACGACACGCCGAGGGCGGTGAAGACGACGGTGAAGCCGCCCACGAAGGCGAGCGACGAGCGAAGCACGAGCGGGGTGGCCTGTCGCCGGCCGAGGTCGGAGATGGGCAGGCCTGACACGTAGGAGAGGTAGCTCGGGATGAGCGGCAGGGCGCAGGGCGAGGTGAACGAGATGATCCCGGCGACCACGGCGAACAGCGGCAGGAGCGGCGACATCGGTTCTTGTCAGGGGTGCCGGGTGGATGGGGCAGAACGGGTCGTCATCGGGTCAGAGTCTTCTCCAAGTAGGTGGCGATGCCCTGGCCCCACTGGGTGAGCTGGCCCTGGGGCAGGTAGCCGGTGCCGTTCTTGCGCTGGTCGACTTGGGGGCTGGCGAGGTAGCGCTCTCGCCCGCGTGGGTCGATGAAGTAGAGGTAGTCGGCGTGGACGGTCTGGGTGGCGTTCTTCGGGACGATGACCTCGATGCCGTAGGTCTTCCATACTGCCTTGAGCGCGCTGGTCGGCCCGGTGAGGAAGTACCAGTTCTTCATCCCCGCCAGGCCGTGGATGCGGGTGAAGTGCTCGACGTCTGCAACCGATTCGGCCATCGGGTCGACGTTGACCCCGACGAAGGCGACCTTCGAGGCCTGCGAGCCGAGGTCGCGCTCGGCCAGGCGGAACTCCTGGGCGAGCACCGGGCAGACCTCGGTGCAGCGCGAGTCCATGAAGGCGAGGAGGACCGCCTTTCCTCTGAACGCGGAGAGGGCGACGGGGCGCCCGTGTTGGTCGGTCAAGGTGAACCTTGGTGCCTGGGCGCCCGGCATGTCGCTCAGGCCCATCAGCTGGACGAGGGGGTTCGGGGTGGATGCAGCGTTCTGGGCGCGCTGGTACAGGTA
>JAKBTL010000031.1 GCA_021844425.1 Actinomycetes bacterium
AGCGGGTTGGCGTGCCCGGAGCGGGACTCGAACCCGCACGCCCTTGCGGACAATGGTTTTTGAGACCATCGCGTTTGCCGATTACGCCATCCGGGCCCATCGTGCGAGCTGACGCGCGTGCTGGCGCGCGTGCTGGCGGACCGCCGCTGTCAGCGACCCTACCACGGGCATGTGCCGCCGCCTCTTGCCAGGCGGCGCCAGATCGTGAGCCGATCGTGAGCCGATCGTGAGCCGATCGTGAGCCGGTCGTGAGGCTCCGCCTCGTCGAGCTCTACCGTGTGGACCTGGCGTTCTGCTCGCCGGTCACGACCGCGGCCGGTGCGCACACGCGGCGTCCGGTGGCGTTCGTCCGAGTCGTCGCGCATGAGGCCGAAGGGTGGGGCGAGTGCGCCGCGCTCGCCGAGGGCACCTCCGTCGACCCGGCGTTCGACGCGGTGCTCGGCGCCCTCGAGAAGTCGGGCGTCGGCAGGCTGCTCGAAGCTGTGGCCGCTCGCGACGGGGAGCTGCCGTCCGCGTCACAGGTCCCTGCGCTCTTCGGCTCCGGGCCGGTCGCGCACTTCGTGGCGGCAACTCTCGAGATGGCGGTGCTCGATGCCGAGCTGCGCGCGTCCGGAGAGCCCTTGTGGGCCCGTCTTGGCGTCGAAGAGGCCGTCGCGACGGCCGGGGTGCCGGTCGGTCACCTCGTCGGGATCCCGGAGGACCGCAGCGTCGACGCGCTCGTGGCGCGGGTCGACGTCCTGGTCCGGAGCGCAAGCACTGCGCGCGTGCGCGTGAAGATCGAGCCAGGATGGGACACCGAGCCCCTCCGGGCATTGCGCGACGCGTTCCCCAACCTGGCGCTGCAAGCGGATGCGAACGGCAGCTACCGCTGGGAGGTCGCCGGTGCCGGCGGGGGCCGGGACGGCGGGGGCCGGGACGGCGGCCTCGACGACGCCCGTCGCCTGGTCGAGCTCGACGGGCTGGGACTTTCCTGCATCGAGCAGCCGCTCGCGCCCTCCGACCTCGCCGCGCTCAGACAGCTGGCCGCCCGCCTCGACACGCCGGTGGCGCTCGACGAGTCGCTCACCTCCCTTGGCCGTGTGCGTGACGCGTTGCGCTACGGCGCCTGCGGCGTGGCCTGCCTCAAGCCGGCACGGCTCGGCGGGCTGCTGCGCGCCAAGACCGCGGTCAACGCCTGCAGGGAGTCCGGCGCGGGCGCGTTCGTCGGCGGCTTCTTCGAGAGCGGGTTCGCTCGGGCTGCGAACGCCGCGCTCGCCGGGCTCGCGGGCCTCACGCTGCCAGGTGACCTCTCCGACCCGGCGGAGTACCTGGCTGATCCCGAGCGTGTCGCCGTCTACCCCGGCCTCGACGGCGCGCTCGTGCGCCCGTTCGGCGGCCCTGGCGTCGCGCCGCCGCCGTCCCCAGCGCGGGCCGATCTCGTGCGTTCGTGGAGCTTGAGGTGATAGCAGCCGACGCCGCCGGCTTCATAGGCAGTCGCCTGGGTGGTTGCCCTCCGAAATACCGCTGAGCTCGGGCTTGGTCCCAGGCAACCCTGAGCCGCTGCGTCAGCGCTTCGATCTTCCGTTCGGCACCCGCAGGTCTTCACTGATCGGGAGCACCGGTCCCGCTTTCCGCAAGGGGGCTCGCCACCAGCTATTGGTCGAACGGTCGCCGAACGTCTACCAGGTCATCGATGATCTGGAAGTCACCGATGTTCTCGGTCAGAAGGGGCACTCCTTCCACTTGGGCGGTGGCGGCGATGGCGAGGTCGATCTGGCGCCGCCTTGGGTTGCCACCACGGCGGGCCACCGCGGCGGCGAGTTGACCCCAGACCCGGGCGACCTCGACGCTTATCGGCAGGGGGTCGAACGTTGCCTCGACCACCGAGAGTCGGGTGGTGCGCCGCGCCCGCTCGTCATCGTCGTCGGCAACGAGGACACCGAAGTGCAGCTCGGTGATCGAGGCGACACTGATGGCGGCCTCGACGTCGTGAGCCGGCGGGAGCTCCCCTATGAGCACCGACGTGTCGAGCAGGGCCCTCATGAAGCGAACGGGTCCGCGACGCCTGCCGGCAGTCGCTCAAGGTCGGCATCCAGCCCCCGCGGCGCCTTTCCGCGCCAGATGCCGGCCAGTGTGGCACCGCTGACCCAGCGGCGGCGATGCGCCGGGCCGAGCTCGGCCACTGGACGACCGGCGACCGTCACGGTAAGGGTTTCGCCGGCCTCGGCCCGACGGAGCACCTCGCCGACGTGGTTACGCAGCTCCTTCTGTGCGATATCACCCACGGTCACCATGGTAGCAGAACTGCTACCATGGTCAGCTCAGAAGATCAGAAGAGCGGCGCGTTCTCATGGCGTCGTCGTGGTTGCCAACCCGCCGGGGGCGAGCATCTGTGCCGCGACTGTGTCAGTGCCGAGGCCGCATCGACGACGCATCGGTGACCCACATCGTCGACGTCGTCGTCACCTGGCTCGCCCACGGTCCAGACCCCGGCGCCGTCGGCCCAGCACGCAGAAGGAGGCGCCCATGACCACGCCCGCCGCGCAGCACGTCGTGGGAAGCACCCAGGCCGTCTCGCCCCCGGTCCCGGGTTCGTGCCGTTCGGCCGGATTGCGGGCAGTGCAGCCGGGCTGCTGCGCCTGCGCTCGCCACGTACAATCGGACCCTCATGCAGCGGTTCATGGTCGAGCGGCGACTGCGCGACGTGCACGTTCGACTGGTGCGCGCTCGTGAGGAGCTTGCGGTCCTCGACGAGCAGCTCGCGGCGGTTTCCGAAGAGGCCGAGGACGCGAGGCTGCGCTCTCTCGTAGCGGAGACCCCGCTCGCTGCGCACGAGTACACGGAGGTCCAGCGCCATGTGGACGCGATGGTGCGCGCGAGGGCTGCGCTCCGAGCGACCGTCGAGGGGCTGGAGCGGCGTCGCGACGAGTTGCTGATGAACGTGGGGGACGGGGGCTGAGGATCGTCGAGTGTGAGCGGTGAGTGTGTGCGGGTCAGCCACCCACGGCTGAGGCCGTGGGCCTGTGGGAAGGCCCCACGAGCCCGGGTTTTCCAGACCAAGGCATCGAAAAGGAGGTGACCACGATGTCTA
>JAKBTL010000052.1 GCA_021844425.1 Actinomycetes bacterium
CGCAGCCCGGGGCCCGAGGAGGCGAGCCGGTCGAGCGCCCGGTCGGCATACGCCCGGTCGCGCACGCCGAGCCGCACGTACCACCGCACCACCTCGTCGGAGAGCTCGACGTCCCACTGCGCCACGACCTGAACGGTCGGGCTCGTCCAGCACGCCGCGCGTCGAGGTCACCGTCGAGGTCACCGTCGAGGTCACCGAGGCGGCCGGAGGCTGGCATCGGCCGCTCAGCCGAGCGTCGGCCCCTCGAACACGTGCGCAGGTGTGCGCAGGGTGCGCCGGAGGAGGTCGAGCGCCGAGATCGCGGAGAACTGCCGGATCCGCTGCCGGTCGCCCGACAGGCGGAGCCTGCGAGCTGCCGTCGCCCCGTCGGGAAAGGCGAGGCCGACGAAGACGGTCCCCGGCGAGAGGTCCTCCTGGGGGTCGGGTCCTGCCACGCCGGTAATGCCCAGACCGACTGCGGCCCGAAGGACGTCGCGGACGCCCTGCGCCATCGCGACGGCAGCCTCGTCGGTGACGACGGGCCCCTGGCGCAGCCCCAGCACGGAGAACTTGACTGTCGAGTCGTACGCCACGACGCCGCCGCGGAACCAGGCGCTCGCGCCAGGCACGTCCACCAGGCGCGAGGCGACGAGGCCGCCGGTCAAGGACTCGGCCACCCCGAGGGTGAGCCGCCGCTCGACGAGCAGCGCCGCAACCGCCTTCTCCATGGACACGTCGTCGACGCCGAACACGATGTCCCCGAACGCCGCGGCGAGCACCGCACGCACCTCGTGCTCCTCGGCGTCCAGCAGCGAGCGGGCGGCGGCGCTGTCGTCCGCCCGCGCCGTGAGCCGGACCTTCAGGCCCTCGATGCCGCTCGCGAGGAACGCGATCGTCACCGTGCCGGCGGATCCGCCGGTGCCGTGGACCACGTCGAGCGCGTCCATCCTTTCCTGCAACGCCTCCGCGAGGGCCGACTCGCTGACCCCCCACGTCCTGAGGACGCGGCTTTGGATCACGCCGCGCTCGCCGGCCTCTGCCATCCGCCGCCTCAGGTCGGGCAGCACCGCCCGCTCGAACATTTCGGCCATCTCGTGGGGCACGCCCGGCAGCGCGTAGACGACCTTTCGCCCGATCGGACAGATCAGCCCCGGGGCGGTGCCGCGACGCTGGTCGATGACGGTGGCCCCCTCGGGGACGTCGGCCTGGCGCAGGTTGCTCTTCGGCATCTCCCGTCCGCGCGCGCTGAAGAACTGTTCCACGCGTCGGACGAGCTCGTCGTCGCGCACGAGCGGGACGTTCATCACCTCGGCGATCGCCTCACGGGTGATGTCGTCCTGCGTCGGGCCGAGCCCCCCGCAGGTGATCGCAGCATCGCCGCGCGCCAGGGAGGTTCTCAGTGCTGTGACGATCCGCCGCTGGTTGTCGCCAACAGCCTGGTGGAAGTACGAGCCGACGCCGGCAGCTGCGAGCTGCTCTCCGAGCCACTGGCCGTTCGTGTCGGCGATCTGGCCGAGCAGGAGCTCGGTGCCGACGGCGACGATCTCGACGTTCATGTCGTTCGTCCGGTCACCGGGCGGTCGAGGGGTCGGGCGGCGAAGGCGCGGCGCCGCCCGCCGCCCGCCAGCCGTTCCAGAGGTACTGCGCCCCGCTCGCCAGCGTCAGCGCGGTCGCCGCCCAGGTCACCGTGAGCTGGAGCTTGCGCTGACCTGCGAGCGGCGGGACGAGGTACGACGCGATGGCCAGCTCCTGGACGAGCGTCTTCACCTTGGCGAGGCGGCGCGCGGGCACGGAGATCCCTCGCCGCCCGACCCAGGAGCGGTAGGCGCTCATACCCACCTCCCGCGCGGTCATGAGCCCCACGGGGACCCAGGGCATGCGCTCCTGCGCGGCGAGCGCGAAGAAGGCGCCCAGCACCAGGAACTTGTCGGCGAGCGGGTCGAGGAAGGCGCCCGATCGAGTCGCGCCGTGCCGGCGGGCGAGCCAGCCGTCGACGCCGTCGCTGCTCGCCACGGCGACACCGACCGCGACGCTCACCCAGCTCGCGCCCTGGGTGGCGATGAGACCGACGAACACAGGGGCGGCGAGGAGGCGTGCGGCGGTGAGCGCGTTGGCAGGCGTGGCCAGCGCGGACGGGCCGTAGCTCGGCGACGAGGCGTCGGTCACCGCGTAGCCCCGGTGCCGGCAGGCACCCCCGGGCCGGCGACCGCAGCGCGACCGCCGAGGAGAGCAGGGTCGGCGGGCACTCGAGGAGCGGCCGTGCGTCGCGGCGAGACCGGTACGCCGACGAGATCGGTGCCAAGCGAAGCCGTGACCGCCACCTCGGCCAGCGACCCCACTGGGAGCCACTCGGGCACGCGCACGATCCCGTCGATCTCCGGCGCCTCGTGCACCGTGCGGCCCCGGCCGGGCGCGTCCACGAGCACTTCGCAGACCTCACCGACGAGGGCGTCGCGGCGACGGGCGGTGATCGCGTCCTGGAGCTCCGTGCACTCACGCAGCCGCTCCAGCGCGAGCTCTTCGGGCACCTGCCCGTCGAGGCCGTCCGCGAACGTGCCGGCCTCCTTCGAGAAGGTGAAGAACCCGGCCCAGTCGAGCTGCGCGGCGTCGAGGAACGCGAGCAGCGCGTCGTGGTCTTCCTCGGTCTCGCCGGGATAGCCCAGGATGAACGACGAGCGGAAGGTCGCGCGCGGCTCGGCACGTCGGATCGCGCTGATGCGCTCGAAGAACCGCTCGCCGTCTCCGAAACGGCGCATCCGGGCGAGCAAGGGGCGCGAGACGTGCTGGAGCGACAGGTCGAAGTAGGGCACGCCCGTCGCGAGCACCGCGTCGACGAGCTCGTCGGTGAGCCCGGACGGATAGAGGTAGAGAAGGCGCGTGCGGGCCACGATGCCGGCGACCGACCTGACCAGCTCCACGAGCGGCGCCGGACGACCGGCGCGCCCCGTGCCGTCGCGGTGGGACACGCTGCGGTCCCTTCGGTAGGAGGCGAGATCCTGCGCGACGAGCACTACCTCTCTCACGGGCATCCGCTCGTCGGTCGCGAGCGACTGCACCTCGGCGAGGACATCGGCAAGGGGCCG
>JAKBTL010000093.1:0-9358 GCA_021844425.1 Actinomycetes bacterium
GTCGACTGGTCCAAGCTCCCCGTCCGCCCGTTGGGCTGGGAGCCGGACCACAGCACCCGCAGTTCGCGGGGGTGTGCCCGAGCCCGAAGCCGCAAGGCTGACGGAGGGGAGAGGAAGACCGCCCGGTACAACTCTGCCGGGGACCGCTCCTTTGATCGGGAAGCTGCTGTCGCCACCGGCTCCGTCGTGAGTCTTGACGGAGTCTCATCCAGCCCCAAGAAGACGGTGGCCTGATGCCCCCGGCATCTGTCCGTGACAGCGGCACGGCTGGGTCACCAGCCGCCCGAGAGGCCCGGAGACGAGGTCTCGAGGTCAGCGAGATGTTCGCTGATAGTTCGGGGAACGGTCCGCTCGGCTCTCCTCGAACCCGGTCCCGGATCGAATCTCCGTTCCGAGCCCTGAGTCCAGGGGAGCCCGATCAACTGGGTCAGGGCTCGAGACGAAAGCCGACGCCGCGCACGGTCACGAGATGGTGAGGCTGCGCGGGGTCGGGCTCGATCTTCTGGCGTAGCCGCTTCACGTGCGTGTCGAGCGTCCGGGTGTCCGCGAGGTCCTGGTCCCACCAGAGCCGGTGCATGCAGCGATCACGGGTCACGACCTGCCCCGGGTGCGCCATGAGGAGTGCGAGGAGGTCGAATTCCTTGCGGGAGAGCTCGACCCGGCGGCTCCCCACCGTGACCTCGCGGCGCGCTGCGTCCAGGCTGAGAGGGCCGCAGACGAGGACCCCGTTCCCAGCCCCAGCTTTGTCTGCAGTTCCAGCCCCAGCCCCGGCTGTCGGAGCCGTCGAGCCACGACGCAGCACCGCCCGCATGCGCGCGACGAGCTCGCGGAGCCGGAACGGCTTCGTCACGTAGTCCGCAGCTCCGACTTCCAGCCCGACGACGACGTCGACCTCGGAGTCCCTCGCCGTCACCATGATGATCGGCACCGACGCCGTGGCGCGCATCGCCTTGCACAGCTCGACCCCTGAGCGGTCGGGGAGCGTCACGTCCAAGAGGACCAGCTCCGGACGGACACGATGGAAGAGGCGGAGGGCCTCCTCGCCGTCGGCCGCGAGCTCCACCCTGAAGCCCTCCAGCGAGAGACCGGAGGCGAGCGCCTCACGGTAGGAGGCTTCGTCGTCGACGACGAGCACGACCGGCCGGGCGTCGGCTGCCGGTCGACTCGCCGCGGTGCGGGCGGTCAGGTCGGCCGGGCGCAGGGACATCGCAGCTCGGCACCTCAGCCGTCCGACGGCCGAGCCGTCACGCTGCGTCGTCCGGGGGCGGCACCGGGCACGGTCCGGGCCGCAGCGCCTGGAAACGGCAGCACCCGGTCGAGGGATGCGCGTCGCGTGCATCTGGAGGCGGAGCCGGGGAGCGGGGGGGATCCTCCTCCGGCGCCGCTTCCAGACGCAGGCGGAACCAGTCCGCGCACGTCGCCAGTCCCGCAGCGTCGTCCGCATCGTGGTGGCCTTGCCGGCGCATGGCGGCAACTGTAGGGATGCCAAGTGAACGCTGCGCGAAGTGATCGCTACACCGAGATGTCCGGCGGGTGAACCTTGGCGAACCGCTCCGCCTTCCCCGAGGGCCCTCTGGGCGGCGCCCCGGTACGCTCGGGCAGGTGGCCAACCAGCGCCGCGAGATCACGATGTCGCCCGAGGAGGTCGCCGCGTTCCTCGCCGAACGGCACACGGCCACGATGTGCACGCTGAACCGGGACGGCTCGATCCACGCGGTCGCCATGTGGTATGGGTTCCTCGATGGCCGCCTCGCCTTGCACACGAAGGCGAGATCCCAGAAGGCGCGGAACCTCGCACGCGACCCCCGGGTGACCGTTCTGGTCGAAGCCGGTGAGCGCTACGAGGAGCTTCGCGGCGTCGAGTTGGTGGGGACGGCCGTCCCCGTCGGCGACATCCGCGAGCTGTTCGCCGTCGGGGCGAGCGTTTTCGACCGGTACGTGGCGCCCTACACCGAGGCCGCGCGCGAGGCCGTCGAGACGACGCTTCGTAAGCGCGTGGCCTTCGTGCTCGACGTCGAGCGCACCGTGAGCTGGGATCACCGCAAGCTCGGAGCGGTGTGACCAGCACCGGGCCCGCCGTCCGTCGGCCGTCCCGTCGATCTGGCGGCGACGGTCAGCCAGCGGCGCTCTTGGCCGCCTTGGTCTTGGACGCGCGCCTCTTCGCCGCGCGCTCCTGACGCGCAGCCCGCCGTGAGCCGATCGAGCTTGCCATGAGCGTGAGGCCGATGCCGGCGAGCCAGACGTCCTTGGCGAGTGCCGTGCCCTCCCTGCTCGGCCGAATCCCTCCCTCCTGACGCATGCCAGGGGTCTTCGCGTAGAGGCCCAGGAGCCCGCTCGCGAACGCGGTGAGTGCCAGGCCTGCGAGGCCGTCGCTGACCACGACCGGCATGAGGAGCGCGCTGCCGAGCGCGACCTCCGCCGTCCCGAGTGCCTTGCCGAACTGCGTGGGCGTCATGCTCTCGAAGAACGGGTACGCACCCGACGCGAACCCGTGCAGCTGCTCGTGGGCGTCCTTCTCCGCCTGCAGCTTGCGGAGCCCGGAGTTCAGGATGAACGCGCCCGCTGCGACTCGGGCCGGGAGGTTGGAAATACGGGAACGGTGTCTCACGGTTCCAGGGTACCTTCTGGCCCTGGGATGGGTCAGGGGATCATGATGACCCGAGCGAAGCGGGCGAGCTTCCGGCCCGGGTTCACGTACGCGTACGGCCGGTCAGTCGGGAGGCGGAGGTGCTCGTCCTCATGGAGCGCGTAGCGGGCCTCGTCGATCTCGACGACCAGCCGGCCGGAGTGGACGAAGACGAGCTCTTCGCTTCCCGGAGGATCCGCCACCGCCTCGTAGTGCGCCTTGGCGGCGAGCTCCCAGTGCCAGACCTCCACCACCCGGGCGCCGGAGCGTGAGTCCAACAGCCACGCGTTGCTGCCGCGGCCGTCCTCCCACACCGGCTCCACCGCGCGGGTGGCCTCGGGGGTGAGCGCAGGCACCGGGCGAACGGCGACGAGGGTAGCGAAGTCGACCTCGAGCGCCCGGGCCAGCTTGTCGAGGGTCCCGAGGCTCACGTTGGTCTCGCCCGCCTCCAGCATCGTGATCATCCTCCGGCTCACGCCGGATCGAGCGCTCAGCTCGTCGAGGGTCAGGCCCTGGTCGGCCCGCCGTGCGCGCACCCTGCCGCCGATGGCCTTGAACAGCTCGCTCGCCGGGGCGTCGGGTGCCGTCGGGGACCGTGCAGGCGATGACGCTCGGCTCGGCCCGGGGCGCCGCGGTCCGCGTCGTGCCGGCATGACAAGGCAATATACTGCACTCTGGTCGATATCCGGGCACTAGCGGCGCGAGGAGCGGAGGAGGCGAGATGGTGAACGCGCTGCGTCGGCGCCCCAGAGTGGTCGCAGTCCTCCTCCTCTTGCTGGCCTCGGCGATCTGGGGCTCGACGTTCGTCGTCGTGAAGCAGGCCATCTCCCAGACCTCGGTGCTCGACTTCCTGGCCTGGCGTTTCATCCTCGCAGGATTGCTGCTCGCCGCCGTGCGACCCCGCGCGCTCATGAGGCTCGGGCGCCGGAGCTGGCGCCACGGGGTGCTCCTCGGAGTGGTGCTCGCCCTTGGTTACATGGCTCAGACCTTCGGGCTCAGGTCCACGCCGGCAGCAGTCTCGGGCTTCCTGATCGGGCTCCAAGTCGTGTTCACGCCGGTCATCGGCTGGATGCTCCTCAGGCACCGCCCGCACGGGCGGACCTGGGCCGCTGTCCTCGTGGCGACGACCGGGCTCGCGCTCATGACGCTCCGGGGCGCGTCCTTCGGCGTCGGCGAAGGCCTGACGATCGTGTCGTCAGCCGTGTTCGCTCTGCAGATCGTCGGCCTCGAGCAGTGGGCGTCTGCGGAGAACGCGTACGGGCTGGCCACCGTCCAGTTGCTCACGATCGGCGCCCTCTCGCTCGTGGCCGGAGCGCCAGGTGGGATCGGACTGCCGCCGACGCCGTCGATCTGGGCGGCCGTGGTGCTCACCGCTGTTGCCGCTACCGCCTTCGCCTTCGTCGTGCAGTCGTGGGCGCAGTCGCACCTCTCGGCGACGTCCGCGGCGGTGGTGTTCGCGACCGAACCCGTGTTCGCCGGCCTGTTCGCATGGGTGTCGGGCGAGCACATGAGCTGGGCGCTGCTCGTCGGTGGCGCGCTGGTGGTGCTCGCCATGCTCGTGATGGGGGGAGGGAGCAGGCGACCCTTGCCTCCGGCGTTGCACGTGCCGGTCGATCTGCAGGGGGTGGCCGAGGTGACGGGAGCGGTCGAGCTGCAGGGGGTGGCCGAGGTGACGGGAGCGGTCGAGCTCACCGGACCGAGGAGCCAGACCACATAGCGTCCACGGCGACCGCGCGGTCGTTCGTATCAGGAGGGCAGGGCGCCTCCGTTCGACGACAACTCGAACGTGGACGCGATCCACCTCATGACGGCAGCTCCAGCCGCGGACCCTTGCGTGCGCAAGCCGTGGTCCGCACCTTCGAGCCACACGTGGCTCACCGGCCCGGCGATCGCGGCCGTCGCAGCTTCGAGCTCGCCTGGGGCGGCGAACGCGTCCCTCGTCCCCGAGACGAAGAGGCACGGGACACGGAGCTGGGGGAAGTGGGAGACGCGCTGGCGTTCGGGTCGCCCAGGAGGATGGAGCGGATAGCTGACCAGCGCGAGGCCGGCGGCGGGGAATCCCTCAGCGACCACCTGGGAGCAGATCCTGCCTCCCATGGACCTTCCCCCGAGGACCAGTGCGTCGGTTCCGGTGCCGAGCTGTCGGGCGAAGGCGGACGCCCGTTCTCGGACGGCCGCCTCGAGGACGGCGGGGGGGTCGGGGCGCCGGCGTCCAGCCAGACGGTAGGGGAAGTCCATGCGCTGGACCGCGAGACCGCCCGACTCGAGAAAAGCGGCGAGCTCGACCAAGGCCGGGCTCTCGGCGCTCCCGCCGGCTCCGGGAGCGAGGAGTACGCCGGCCAGGGTCCTGGTCCCGTCGTTCTCAGGCCCCGCACCGCGGACAGGCACGGGTGGCACGGTACCGCGTCGAGAAGGATGCAACGTGGGTTTGAAAAGGGAAGTGTGTTCGAGTAACTTGTGGTCGCGGAGGCGCAATGCCAGTTGCTGCGGCGGGAGCCGAGAGATGCCGGCGCTTCCGGCGCGACGCCCAACGGGCAGGGCTGGCTCAACGACGGAAGGGGGATGGACCGTTGAGAAGGCATATGTCCATCGTCGAGCGCATCGGGCGTTCTGTAGTCGCCGCTGCGTTCTGTGCTGTTGCGATCGCTCTTGTGGGTGGCGTCCTGGCGGAGCCGGGTACCGCTGCCGCGACATCTTCGCCGAGCGGTTCCATCTCTGCGACAAGCTCACCGCCGGTCCCTTCGACCGGCACGGCGGTCCCCGCGGGCTCGCTCACGATCACCCTGAGCGCCGTTGGATCGTTGCCAGCGGGTGCGACGCTGGCACTCCAAGTTGCCCCTTCAGCGGGAGGGCACGTTCTATGGAACACGTACGAGGTCTCTAGCCACACAGTCGGTATCGAACAGTTTGGCGCAGCGACAACAGAACTGGATATCGAGCTCGGTGCGAAAGCGACAAATACGCCCGCAACGATCAATGTTACTCAGGTCAAATACACAGCCAACGGCGCAAAGGGAGAAGTTGTTGTCAGCGCGCGAATGTCGAACGGCGTCACGTTCTCCCCCTCGACCGCCACCGACGGGATTCTCGTGCAGACACCGCCGAAGCCGCCCACGATCAAGCTCAGCGCCCTCAGCCAGCCCACGGTGAAGGTCGGCACACCCGGCGCGGCTGCGGGCGACTGGACGGTGACCATGGCGGGCGACAGTGCGACAGGCAATGGCTGGACTGCCGGCGCAGCTCTCACGGTGACCGTTGCACCCCCCAAGGGAACGAACTGCGCAACTTCGGCGTACCTCTACTTCGTCGGCACTCCGACGGCGAAGGTGAGCAGCGCGACCGGGACGACCACAGTCCCGACGGTGTCACCGGCACTGGCGAGCGTCGGGGGCTGTGCTGCCACAAGACCGAACGAACTGGTGCTGAAGCTCGTCGACGCGGACTACTTCGACACGTCGAGCTTGGGCACGGTCACGATCGACGTGACCGGGGTGCACTATGCCGTAGGGACGACAGCGTCGGCGATGGGCACCGGGAGCGTCGTGGTGGATGCGTCGTTCTCCGCGACCCCGTCCTCGGTGACAGCGGCCGCCGCTTCGAACGCCAGCGTCGACGCTGCCTCTTCGGGGACCACCACACCCTCCTCGGGGACCACCACACCCTCCTCGGGCTCCGGGACAGCATCGTCGCAATCCGCGACGTCCTTGTCGGTCAGAGCCGACACACCGCCGGTCACGATGCTCGAGGGTGCCTACGACGCCGCGATCAGTCCGGTGACGGTGGCCGGATCAGCTGGGGCGCATGTACCCGCGGGGTACATCTGCCTCTCGCTCTCCTCAGGATCCTTCAGCACGACCGCCGTCGCGTCCGTGGCTGTGAGTGCCGGCAACGGCGCAGCGGGTTTGACCGCCACCTATCAAGACCAGGCGGGCACAGGCGCAGTCGTTGCCGAATTCCAGGTGAGCAAGGCGTCGACGACCGAGGACGCATACACCGTCTCGGGCCTCGCCGTCGATGCGCCCACAGCGACGGGCCCGGTCAGCGTCAAGGTGACGGACGGCAGCAACGCGTCCTGCGCGCACGACTCCTCGATGGTCGGCGTGGCGATCGCGTTCAGCGTCGCCCGGACACCGGTCACCCGCATCTTCGGCGCGACACCTGACGCGACCGCGGCAGCGGAGCTCGAGTACCAATTCGACGCTCAAGGCACAGACTGCCCGGGGCGGCCCGGTGCGCGACCCGTGGTGCTCGCGACGGACGCGACGTTCCCGGACGCGCTGGCGAGCGCGTACCTGGCGAGCTCGCTCGGCACGGGCGAGCTGCTGACGCCCACCGGAGGGCTCTCCGCGGCCACGGAGAACGCCATCCGGCTGGAGGGGATCACCCAGGTGTACATCGTCGGCGGTCCGCTCGCGGTGAGCACAGCGGTGTCGCAGCAGCTCGAGTCCATGCTCGCCTACGCCTGCGGCGGCTCGGCCCCGCTGACAGCGGCGGGTCCCGTGCACATCGAGGTGGTCCGGATCGCCGGCGCGACCGAGTACGGCACCGCGCAGTGGGTCGCCGAGTACCCGCCGGCGGGCACCGTCGGTTCGCTCGACGTGTCCGGCGCCTACGTCGGGAGCGATCGGACAGGCGGCAGCGGGCGCTTCAACGACACTTCCGGCAGCGCCTCGCCCGCACCGGCGACGTCGTCGACACAGCCGACGGCGATCGTCGCGGACGGTCGTGAATTCCAAGACGCGGAGGCCGCGAGCGCGTTGTCCTACGCGGACCGGCTTCCCATCCTCCTGACGACACCGGCCGCCCTGTCCCCGCAGGTCCCCTCCGCGATCAGCGACCTCGGGATCAAGCAGGTGATCGTCATGGGCGGTCCGCTCGCGGTCTCCGATGGCGTCGTCTCCTCGCTCGAGTCGCTCGGCGTCTCCGTGCTGCGCATCGCGGGGCAGGACGCGCCGGACACCGCGGTGCAGCTCGCTGATTTCGAGATGGGGCCCAAGGTCGGGCACGTGGGCGCGGGATGGAGCGGGAGCGGCGGTGTGACCGTCGCTCGTGGGGATTTCTTCACCGACGGGCTCGCAGGCGCCATCGTCGCGGCGGGAGGAGGTCGGACACATGGGCACGCGCCCGAGCCGCTCCTCTTGTGCACAAACCCTTCGACGGTCGGGCACTACCTGTCGGCCTTTCTCGCCACGGCAGGCCGGACAGGGATCGACGGGGACGGCGCGGACCGCGTCGCGACGTTGACCATCCTCGGCGGTCCCGAAGCGGTGAGCCCGTCGGCAGTGGCCACAATGACCGGCGACCTGTGACCGGCGACCTGTGACCGGCGACCTGCGCGCCGGCGACCTGTGAACGGCAGCTGAGCGGAGGGCTCAGCGCTGCTGCACGAGGACCTCTCGTAGGCGGATGCGGTGCCCGGTGCGAAGGACGGCCCTCTCGTAGACGATCGCAGCGAAGCGCGCGACTGCGACGGTGCTCCCGATGCTCAGGGTCACGGCGACGAGGAACTCCCACCACGTGACCTCGCCCTTCGCGACGAGGAGCGGCATCCCGAAAGGCGCGGTCGGGGGGAGGTACGCGAGCACCTTCACGAAGAGCGACGCGGGCCCGGGACCGGCGTTCACGAGCGCGAGGACGTAACCGAGGATGATCGGCACGCTGAGCGGGAGGCTCATGCTCTGCGCCTGGTCCTGCCGTTCCGCCATGGAACCAGCGGCTGCGAAGACCCACGCGTAGAAGGCGTAGGCCAGGACGAGCCAGAGCAGGGATGCGGCCACCACGGTGGGCGCGGTGCCCTTCAGCAGGTCCGAGCCGACGGCGTCCGCCAGCACGAGCGCGAACACGACCACCAGCCCAGCCTGGAGGAGCGCGACCAGCCCGATCCCGAGCACCTTGCCCCCGAGGAGCTGGATGGGGCGGACGGTCGCGAGCAGGACTTCGACCACTCTGCTGTTCTTCTCCTCCATGACGCCCACGAGCGTCCAGGTGAGGTACTGGGTGAGCAAGATGAAGATGAAGACCAGTCCGATGACCGACGTGCCCCGAGCGGCGCCGCTCGGCCGTGCTGCCGCGCTGCGGATGGGAAGAGGCCTGGCACGTGCGATGGCGGCTGCCTGCGACGTGCTCACGCCCGCGGCGCGAAAGGCGTTCTGCAGACCGAGCGCCGTGGCGATCGCGCGCGCGGCGGCCATCGCCGTTGTGGAGCCGCTCGCGGATGCGGCTGTCTCGACGAGAAGCGTCCGGCCCTCTTCGATCACGACTGTCGCCCTGTGGGAGTGCAGGGCGGCCCGGGCGTCGGCGGTGTCACGCTCCGCGGTCACCAGCCCGCCGATCCGGGCATGAGCGAGCGCCGCGGCGACCGTGGCGCGCTGGGAGGCGCTCAGAGTGCCGACAACTCCGACCCTCACCACCGGGCGCGACGAGCTGTGCAAGGTGGGGATGACGATCGCCGCAGCGACGACGGCGAGCAGGATCAACGTGATCACCCGGAAGAAGCGCCCGCGCAGGCGCTCGTGGACCTCGCGGGCGGCGACGAGGCCGGTGTCCCCGAGCAAGCGGCGGCCCCCGAGCAAGCGGCGGCCCCCGAGGGTGCGTGCGACCGCACTGAGCAGGCTGGGCGGGTGGGGCTGGCGTCGCGCGCGGACACGCCGGAAGAGCGCGAGCACGACCACCACCGCGACGAGCGCGTAGACGAGGCCCTTCACCCGCGCACGGCCTCTCTGAAGACCTCGG
>JAKBTL010000093.1:9458-11386 GCA_021844425.1 Actinomycetes bacterium
GAGCAGGCTGGGCGGGTGGGGCTGGCGTCGCGCGCGGACACGCCGGAAGAGCGCGAGCACGACCACCACCGCGACGAGCGCGTAGACGAGGCCCTTCACCCGCGCACGGCCTCTCTGAAGACCTCGGAGAGCCTGCGCCGAGCGAAGGCGAACTCGAGCACGCGCCCTGCCCCCCGGGCAGCGTCGAGCACCGCGTCGCTATCTGCGCCCGGGTGGAGGACGAGGCGCACTGCACCCCCCTTCACCTCCGAGACCTCGACGCCGGGGAGCTCCCGTGCCCACGTCCCGTCGCGGTCGCCCTCCACGCGGACCGCGAGCCGCGGAGCGCCGCCCCTCTCGAGCTCGCCGACCTCCCCTGAGGCCACCACGCGGCCGTGGTCGATGATCACGACGACCTCACAGAGGTCTTCGACGAGATCGAGCTGATGGCTGGAGAACAAGACGCACCGGCCGGCGCGCGCCTGTGCGGTCAGCACCTCGCCGATCGCGTCGACGCCTGTAGGGTCGAGGCCGGCCATCGGCTCGTCGAGCACGAGCAGCTCCGGGTCGTGGACGAGGGCTGCGGCGAGCTGCACGCGCTGCTGGTTGCCGTGGGAGAGCGACTCGACCTTGCTCGAGAGGCGGTCGGCCACGTCGAGGCGCTCCAGCCAGTGCGCTGCCGCCGCGCCGGCATCATGATCACTCAGCCCGTGCAGCCGCCCGAGGTACCGGACCTGGTCGCCGACGAGCATTCCCGGATAGAGGCCGCGCTCTTCGGGCATGTAGCCGAAACGCCTGCGGTCAGCCGGCCCGACCGCGGCACCGTTCCAGCGCACGCAGCCGCCGTCGAGCTCGGTCAGTCCGAAGATCGCCCGCATCGCGGTGGTCTTGCCTGCGCCGTTGGGACCGAGGAACCCCGTGACCCGTCCGCGGGCCACCGTGAAGGAGAGCTCGTCGAGCGCGACGAGGCTGCCGAACCGCCGTGAGAGGCCTGTGAGCTCGAGAGAGCCTTCCACCAGCCCGAGGCTATGGCGCGCGCTGTCAGATGGGAGCGAACGGGACACCGTGGCCGGGGACGATCAGAGCCGGGTCCAGCGCCAGGAGCTTCGCCCGCGACGCTTCCAGCATCCCCTGGTCCGACGCGAGGGGATCGACCTGCGGCCCGTCGGCGGACCACCACAGATGGGTGCAGGCGACCAGCCCGTCCGAGGTGTCCACGAGGGTCGTGATGTCCTGGGCGGTGTGCCCGGGCGTCGCGAGAAAGCGGACCGAGGGCGAGAGCGCCCAACCGTCAGCCGCGCGCTCCTCCCAGATGTCGTCCTTGTAGATCGCCCAGTGGTCGTGGAAACGGGCGTTCTCGAACAGCGCCGCATTGAGCGTGTGATCGGGATGGTGGTGGCTGAACACGACGTCGGTCACGTGCTCGGCCCGGGTGCCGAGGTCCTCCAGCCGCCGCAGGAGCGTCCGGCGGTCGGCGATCATCCCCGGGTCCACGACGACCGTCGCGCCCTCGTCGCGGACGAGCACGATCGTGCTCGCGACCCGGTCGCTCGCGTAGCCGGCTGACAGCACGTCGAGCCGAGCGGTCACCTGCTGGGCTCGTTCTCCCTCGAGAGCCCGTCCCTCGGATCGCTCCGGGGGCGGTACACCCGCTCCTCGGCGACCGTGTTGCCGCCGTCGACGACGATGACCTGGCCGGTCACGTAGCTCGCCCCCGGGGTGCACAGCCAGGCGACGACCGAGGCCACCTCCTGTGGTGACCCGGAACGTCCCACAGGGGTCCCGTCGCCGAGCTCGAGCTCGTAGCCGAGAGCGGAGCCGCTCGCGATCCATCCTGGCGCCACTGCGTTGACCGTGACGCCGTCTCGGGCCACGTCGAGCGCCGTGCCTCTCGTCAGCCCGACCATCGCGGCCTTGCCCGACGCGTAGGCGACGTCGCGGGCGACGGC